>NZ_JAOANA010000022.1:0-73943 GCF_032335535.1 Alkalihalobacillus sp. MEB130 | reverse complement strand
TTCTATAGTCTGGTGGCGATAGCGAAGAGGTCACACCCGTTCCCATGCCGAACACGGTCGTTAAGCTCTTCAGCGCCGATGGTAGTTGGGGGCTTCCCCCTGTGAGAGTAGGACGTTGCCAGGCAGATAAAAGACAATCCAATGGATTGTCTTTTTTTGTGTGCATAAACCTATTCCTCAAGGCGCTGAAGAGCGTTTGGTTCGAAGAACCAACGTCTTCCATGACTGAGCCCGATGGTTACATCATGAATAAACTTCTTGGAATACATCGTGTCCCCCTGTGAGACGAACCCTTTCTCTTCATAACACGACGTGGGACACTTCCAAGAGATCACTTCATGGTAATCATCCCCGTAGAAGAGAAAGGGTGAGCCAGGACGTTGCCAGGCGGGCACGCTCCGCACAAAAAGGAGGAAGTAGGGGCGCGCGTAATATTAATGCAGCAGAACCAACATCACCTTCAAATAAGCAGATGGTTACATCGTGAGTAAACTTCTCTGATCAAAAAACTACATTTCTATGCATAAATAATAAATCAAACGCAAAAGCCACTATTTCAGCCGCATAAAAAGGTCAATTCCAGCAAATCGAAAAAATGAACCGCAATAAATAATCGAAAACGCAAATGGTTAGCATTTTACCGCATAAATTTTTAAATAGCCGCAAAGATCTACAGTTTTGCCGCATACATCATCGAATTTGCCGCATAAATTTAATTTTTTTTATTTATTGAATTTCTCTAACCCAAGAATAGTGAACGTTAGTGTGCAAACAGTAACGTTTTTTCCTCCACATCATGTTTAACCAAACTCAAACTAGGTTATAGACCTCCATAGTAGAGCTTTTCTCTACAGAAACATAAAGGAGGACGAAAATGATGATAGTAGAAAAAGAACTCCGCGAACTGAAAAAGGAATCTTGTAAACATGGTTACTTAACGATTTACTTACGTACAGATCAAACAAGCAACGACCAACAAAGAGGAGAATGGAAGATTCGTTTGAAAAATGGTCTGAAAAAATTAGAAGAATACATTGATGCTAGTAATGAAGCAAACATAAAGGCGTTTAAAAAAGTTAAGAAGAAAGCAAGCGATGCAATCTATGCCATCCAAACCGAGTTACCAAAAAGTCTTGTTGTATTTGTATCACCACAAGGAGATTTCTTTTTTAGGAAACTTCAAGTTTCTGTAGAGAACGAGTTTTACTGGGAAAGGAAACCAAGAGTAGAACAGCTAGAGAACTTAATGGACCAGTATCCAAAAGAGGGAATTGTATTTATTCAAAAAGAGGATGCTTTTTTAATTGAGACAAGCTTAGGAGAAGTGAACATCGAACGATTTTATGATTTAGAAATTGAGAACGACGACTGGAAGCAATACGATGGGATTGCAGCTAGTGAACGTATGGCCAAACGAGCAAGTCATCGTGATAAATATAATCAACGTTTCGAAGCCAATCAGCAACGAGCCTATAGAAATCTAGCCAACATGATTCAAAAAGAAGCAGAAAGCAAACAGTGGTCTACAATCTATTTACTTGGTGAACAAGGGTTAACAACGGAGTTTCAGAAACAACTTCTATTTCCATCAGTGAAAAAGGTAAATAAAAACTACAAAAAATTTTCTTCTAAAGAAATTATTGGCCAAGTACTCGCTTCATAGTTTTTTAAATCAGTGCAAACTTGTCAATTTAGTAAAGGCATTGAAAGAGGCAAAGTCCTTTTTCAATGCTTTTTGCGTTTATCGTTCCTACCAATTTGTTGTTAGTTAAAAACATATACAAGATTCGTCAAAAATATGAGTAAAATATTGCATGTTTATCTAATAATATAAGGTTAACAACTAGACAAGCCTGGCTATACTAGTAATGATTCATACATATTGCACTTTTCAAAATAAGCGCATATAATACTTATAAAGTCAAAGATAGTCAAAGTCAGAATTGGAGGGAGGGCAAAGCTTGAGAAACATATCTGACATCATAGAAGAGTACTTAAAAGCCACCATTCAAAATAGTGGAGATGATCCGTTGGAAATCAAAAGAAGTGAAATTGCTAAAAAATTTCAATGCGTCCCTTCACAAATTAATTATGTTATTCAAACTAGATTTACACTTGAAAAAGGGTATCAAGTAGAAAGCAAAAGAGGTGGCGGAGGATATATTCGGATAATGAAAGTGAGTCCGCATGACCATCTAGACCTTTTTGATCAGATGATTAAAATTAGCGGTAAAAACATTGATCAGAGTACCGCCGAAAACATTATTATCCGTTTATTTGAAGAAAAGGCTATTACGAAACGAGAAGCCAATTTAATGATTAGTGTAATGGATCGAACATTATACAATGCAAATATTCAACACCGAGATGAAGTAAGAGCAAATATTTTAATAGCTATGGTAGAGACATTAAAATATAAAGAATTATCGTAGAGGGGAGGAAAATTCATGCTTTGTCAGGAATGTAATAAGAGGAAAGCAAGTTTACATTTTGCCAAAATTATTAATGGCGAGAAGACAGAGTTTCATATTTGTGAACAGTGTGCAAAAGAAAAAGGTGAATATTTTCCGGGTGGAAATAGTTTCTCTATTCATCAGCTCTTATCGGGACTATTACATTTTGAACAACCAGTAAAGGCAGAAACACAAGAGCAAAAACCAACTTGTGAAAAATGTGGTATGACTTATGAACAATTCACTCAAGTAGGAAGGTTTGGCTGTGCAAATTGTTATAAAAGCTTTGAATCGAAATTGGGCCCAATTTTAAAAAGGGTGCATAGTGGCAATCAAACACATGCAGGGAAGCTTCCTGAAAGAATTGGTGGAGGAATTCAATTACAACGTCAAATTGATTCATTAAAAGCCGAAATGAAAGGGTTTATTGATCAAGAAGAGTTTGAGAAAGCAGCAGAACTTAGAGATCAAATCCGATTATTAGAAAAACAAAAGAATGAGCAAAAGGAGGACTAAAACATGTCACTCCAACAGTTTATTTCAGAAGCGTTAAGTCCTTGGATGAAAAAAGATGGTCCAGATTCGGATATTGTGCTAAGTAGCCGAATAAGATTAGCTAGGAACCTTGAAGAATATAAATTTCCTTTACTAGCGTCAATGGAAGAATCTTATGCAACATCGAAACATATCGGAGAGGCACTAACTCAAGAAGAGTTTGCTGAAGTTGGCTCTCTAGAGATTCTACGCATTGACGATATGAAGGCCAATGAAAAACGTGTACTCGTAGAAAAGCATTTGATAAGTCCTAATCTAGCAGACCATTCCAAGCATGGTGCCGTTCTGCTCGATAAAGACGAAGCAGTAAGTATCATGGTCAATGAAGAAGACCATATTCGCATTCAGTGTTTACTTCCTGGGTTCCAGTTAGGAAGAGGTTTAGAGAAAGCCAATCAAATTGATGATTGGATTGAGCAGCGTTTAACGTATGCATTTGATGAAAAAAGAGGTTACTTAACGAGTTGCCCAACAAATGTTGGGACAGGACTTAGAGCATCCGTTATGATGCACCTTCCAGCTCTTGCTATGACACAACAACTGAACAGAATTTTACCAGCAATTAATCAATTAGGATTAGTTGTTAGAGGAATTTACGGGGAAGGCAGCGAAGCTTTAGGTAATCTATTTCAAATCTCTAACCAACTTACACTGGGGAAATCTGAAGAAGACATTGTTGAAGATCTAAGAGGAGTGGTCTTACAGTTGATTCAACAAGAACGAGCAGCTAGAGAAAATCTATTGGATCAATCGAGATTGCAACTAGAGGATCGAGTACATCGTTCATTTGGAATTTTGGCTCATAGTCGAATGATTGAATCAAAAGAAGCGACCCAGCGTTTATCAAACGTTAGGTTGGGAATTGATTTAGGTTTGATTAAGGGTCTATCAGGGAACATCTTAAATGAATTAATGATTTTGACTCAGCCAGGGTTTCTTCAGCAATATGCTGGCGAAGTGTTATCTCCTGAACAGCGGGATGAAAGAAGAGCCACGCTAATTAGGGAGCGGGTAAAACTAGAGGAAGAAACGAACGAATAATCATGGAGGTGGACGTCAATGATGTTTGGACGTTTTACAGAGCGCGCACAAAAGGTATTAGCATTAGCACAAGAAGAGGCAGTTAGGTTGGGCCATAATAATATCGGTACAGAACATATTCTACTTGGTTTAATCCGAGAAGGAGAAGGGATTGCAGCGAAAGCTCTACAAGCACTAGGGTTAGGTTCTGAAAAAATCCAAAAAGAAGTAGAATCGCTAATTGGAAAAGGCCAAGAAGGCTCGAAAACCATTCACTATACACCTAGAGCAAAGAAAGTCATTGAACTTTCAATGGATGAAGCACGTAAGTTAGGACACTCTTATGTGGGAACAGAGCATATTTTATTAGGTCTTATTCGTGAAGGTGAAGGGGTCGCTGCACGTGTTTTAAATAATTTAGGAGTAAGTCTAAATAAAGCTCGCCAACAAGTATTACAATTGCTTGGAAGCAACGAAGTAGGAAGCTCTTCTGGTCAGAGTTCAGGAGCAACAAATGCCAATACACCGACTCTTGATAGTTTAGCACGAGATTTAACAGCCGTTGCTCGTGAGGAGTCACTCGACCCTGTAATTGGTCGAAGTAAAGAAATTGAGAGAGTCATACAAGTGTTAAGCCGTCGTACGAAAAACAATCCTGTTTTAATAGGTGAGCCAGGGGTAGGTAAAACGGCCATCGCTGAAGGGTTAGCACAAGCAATCATTGCAAACGAAGTACCTGAAACACTACGCAATAAGCGAGTGATGACACTTGATATGGGGACCGTTGTTGCAGGAACGAAGTATCGTGGTGAATTTGAAGACCGCTTGAAGAAAGTCATGGATGAGATTCGCCAAGCAGGAAATGTCATCTTGTTCATTGATGAGCTTCATACTTTAATTGGTGCAGGTGGAGCTGAAGGAGCAATTGATGCATCCAATATTTTAAAACCATCTTTAGCACGTGGAGAACTACAATGTATTGGTGCAACAACATTAGATGAGTACCGCAAATATATTGAAAAAGACGCAGCGCTAGAGCGCCGTTTCCAACCAATTCAAGTTAATGAACCAACACTTGATGAATCAGAGCAAATTTTAAAAGGACTTCGTGACCGTTACGAAGCACATCACCGCGTGACAATTACAGATGATGCAATTGAAGCAGCTGTTAAGTTATCCGATCGTTACATTTCGGATCGCTTCTTACCAGATAAAGCAATTGACTTAATCGATGAAGCTGGTTCGAAAGTTCGCCTAAAATCCTATACTGCACCACCAAACTTAAAAGAACTTGAGCAGCGTCTAGATGAAACGAGAAAAGAAAAAGATGCCGCTGTACAAAGCCAAGAGTTTGAAAAAGCAGCCTCTTTACGTGACTCCGAGCAGCGTTTACGCGAAGAGTTAGAAGAAATGAAGAATGAGTGGAAGAAGAAACAAGGTCAAGAAGATACAGAAGTAACAGCGGAAGATATTGCACAAGTCGTTGCAAGCTGGACAGGAATTCCTGTTTCGAAATTGGCTGAGGAAGAAACAGATCGTTTATTGAAAATGGAATCTATTCTTCATGAACGTGTCATTGGTCAAGAGGAAGCGGTAAAATCGATTTCTAAAGCCGTGCGCCGTGCACGTGCGGGTTTAAAAGATCCAAAGCGCCCAATTGGCTCTTTTATTTTCTTAGGTCCAACAGGGGTAGGTAAAACGGAATTAGCTCGTGCTGTTGCAGAAACGTTATTTGGCGATGAAGATTCAGTCATTCGTATCGATATGTCAGAGTACATGGAAAAGCACACGACTAGCCGACTAGTTGGTTCGCCTCCAGGGTATGTAGGACATGATGATGGTGGTCAGTTAACAGAAAAGGTTCGTCGTAAGCCTTATTCAGTTATCTTGTTAGACGAAATTGAAAAAGCTCACCCAGAAGTGTTTAATATCCTTCTTCAAGTATTAGAGGATGGACGTTTAACCGATTCTAAAGGAAGAACGGTTGACTTCCGTAATACAGCGATCATCATGACGTCTAATGTTGGGGCAAGTGAATTGAAACGAAGTAAATTCTTAGGATTTGCAACAGAAGGAGAAGGGCAAGAATACAAAGATATGAAAGGGAAAGTGATGGATGAATTAAAACGAAGCTTCCGTCCAGAATTCCTTAACCGTATTGATGAACTCATTGTCTTCCATTCTCTAGAGAAGAAGCATATCCGTGAGATTATTACATTGATGTCTGATCAGTTAAAGAAACGTCTAAGTGAGCAAGGAATTGACTTTGAACTGACAGAAGCAGCTAAGGACAAAATTACCGAGCTTGGGTATGACCCTGAGTATGGTGCACGTCCATTACGTCGTGCCTTGCAAAAACAAGTTGAAGATCGTCTGTCTGAAGAGTTGCTAAGAGGCACGATTACAAAAGGTCAAAAAGCACTTATTGATGTGAAAGATGATGAACTTTTTGTTCAAACGTCTGAAACTCGTGAAAACTTACAGGTCTAAATATAATTTAGCGGCATAAATCGTAGGCTCTAATGTGAAGAAAAGCCGGGGGAGAGTCATAATCCCTCGGCTTTTCACCATATAATAAAGCAAGATCCTATTTAGGAATGATAATCAGCAACGAAATGCCTGAGTAAACCTTTTTCCTTCTACTCTGTTACAATAGACGTAATAGATAGAAGGGAGTAACCAAAATGGCAAAGAAGAAAACAAAGTTTGTCTGCCAAGAATGTGGCTATGAGTCGGCAAAATGGATGGGCAAATGTCCAGGCTGCCAAAGTTGGAATACGATGATTGAGGAGTTTGAGCCAACGGCCAAACAAGCAAGTCGTAGTTACGTTACTTCGGCAACAACCGGTTCAAAACCACAATCAATTGTCTCCGTAAAAAGCGAGACAGAGGCAAGAATCAGCACAACTATGGTCGAACTTGATCGTGTGCTTGGTGGTGGAATCGTCCCTGGTTCTCTTGTGTTAGTGGGAGGAGACCCCGGAATCGGTAAATCAACACTTTTGCTTCAACTTTCATCAAAGTTGGCAGAGACAAAGCAAAAGGTCTTATATATTTCAGGAGAGGAATCCGTTAAGCAAACGAAATTGCGATCGGAGCGTTTAGGCGTAACAGCGGAGGAGCTTTATGTCTTAGCAGAAACGGATATTTCCTTCATTGAACGGGCTATTGATGAAGTGAAACCGACACTTGTTGTCATTGATTCAATTCAAACGGTTTATCAGGAAGAGATCACATCAGCCCCTGGTAGTGTGGCGCAAGTCAGGGAATGTACGGCTGCTTTTATGAGAATTGCTAAAACAAGAGGGATTGCCATCTTTATCGTCGGGCATGTAACGAAACAAGGGTCAATTGCAGGTCCTAAGTTGCTTGAGCATATGGTTGATTCGGTTCTTTATTTTGAAGGTGAGAGACATCATACGTATCGTATCCTGCGGGCGGTCAAGAATCGTTTCGGATCGACCAATGAAATGGGTATTTTTGAAATGAAAGAAGTAGGTTTAGAAGAAGTACTGAATCCATCTGAAATTTTCTTGGAGGAACGATCGCAAGGAGCTGCTGGATCGATTGTCGTGGCCTCAATGGAGGGGACTAGACCTGTTCTCGTTGAATTGCAAGCACTCATCTCTCCAACTAGTTTTGGAAATCCTAGAAGAATGGCTACGGGAGTTGATCATAACCGGGTCTCCTTGTTAATGGCTGTGCTAGAAAAACGAGTAGGGCTTCTTCTCCAAAACCAAGATGCGTATTTAAACGTTGCTGGTGGAATTCGTTTAGATGAACCAGCGATTGATCTAGCAATTGCACTTAGCATATCCTCGAGTTTCAGAAATCAAATTACTAGTCCAACCGATGTCGCAATAGGAGAAGTGGGCCTTACGGGAGAAATTAGACGAGTCTCCAGAATTGATCAACGAGTAAATGAAGCTGCAAAGCTTGGGTTTAAACGTGCGATTATTCCTGAAAAAAATTTAGGGGGATGGACGTACCCTAAAGGGATTGAGGTCATTGGTGTACCTACATTAGAAAGGGCGTTAGAAGTCGGATTAGGAGGTTAATAAATGAATGAAGGGAAAAAGCGACAAGCTTTTATCCAGAACGTATTAAAACTTGTAGCTCCTGGTACGGACCTACGGGCAGGAATTGACAATGTACTACGAGCCAAAACGGGAGGCTTAATTGTCATTGGCTATGATAATGCCATGATTCCTATAGTGGACGGTGGTTTTTTTATTAACTGTAATTTTTCGCCTGCTTATTTATATGAATTAGCGAAGATGGATGGAGCCATTATTTTAAGTGAAGATGGGAAACGGATTTTATATGCGAATACTCAATTGGTACCCAATAACGGAATTACATCGAATGAGACAGGGATTCGGCACCGAACAGCGGAGCGTGTAGCGAAGCAAACGGGAAATTTGGTCATTTCGATCTCACAACGTCGGAATGTAATTACATTATATCAAGGTGATCACAGATACTCGTTAAAAGATATTGGGGTTATCTTAACAAAAGCCAATCAAGCTATTCAGACACTTGAGAAATATAAAGTCGTGTTAGATCAAGGAATTACCAATTTAGGTGCGCTTGAATTTGAGGAGTTAGTAACTTTCCATGAAGTAACTCAAGTTATTCATCGCGTTCAAATGGTATTAAGAATTAAAAGGGAAATTTTAAATTACATCAATGAACTAGGAAACGAAGGGCGTTTAATTACGATGCAATTAAATGAACTGGTTGCCGATACGGAAGAAGAAGCTCTTTTCTTATTGAAAGACTACGTTAAGAATGGCAATCAAGATGTCAAAGAAATTTTAAAAGAGCTAACGAAATTTCAGACGGAAGAGTTGTATGATGAACAAGAGATTGTGAAAGCACTTGGATATAACAAAAATAGTAACCTTCAAGAGCATGCTATTGCCCCAAGGGGATATCGTATTTTGCATCGGATTCCAAGACTTCCATCCATGATCATTGAAAATTTAATAGAAAAATACGGGAATTTATCAAGTATTATGATGGCAAGCATTGATGAGTTAGATGAAGTAGAAGGAATTGGGGAACCGCGAGCGAAAATGATTAAAGATGGCCTAACAAGGATACAAGAACAGTTGTTCGTTGATAGGCATATATAAAAGAAACGGGTCCAACGGTGTTTTATACGTTTTATGATGAATGATCAGACTCAATACCCAATTCCCTGCTTAACACGTTTAAGAAGACGGAATAATCCTGAGAATTTATGTGAAATGCAGTTTGATAGGTTTCAAATGTGGATTCTTGTCTATAATAATAAAAGGAGGTGAATATGGATGCTAAAGCGAATTGTACAGCTTTTTTTCGTTCTAGTTGGAGGAACTTTGGGCTTTATCTTCATTCCAGAACTTATCCATATATTAAATTTTGGTGAAGTCCCTGCTTGGATTATGAGTTCGTATGCTGGTGCTGTAATTGGTGCAATTCTTTTCTTTTTTGCTACATTTTGGCTTGCTGATTATATCGTAAATGTTATGAAGCTTTTAGAAGAAGCCATTGTACGCGCTCCGGTTACAGATGTGTTGTTTGGTACAATGGGGTTAATTGTTGGTCTAATTGTTGCTTATTTAATTGGTATCCCGTTAAATGCCATTAACATTCCGATTTTGAGTACGTTTGTTCCTATTTTTGTTACCATCTTTGTTGGATATTTTGGTTTTCAAATTGGATTCAAAAAACGTGATGAGCTTATTAACTTATTTACATTAACTAGAAATTTAGGGAAGAAAAAAGAAGAAGAGGTTGATGTGGCAGTAGGGAAACAACTGAAAATTCTAGATACAAGTGTTATTATTGATGGACGAATTGCCGACATTTGTAAAACTGGGTTTTTAGAAGGAACGCTTGTCATTCCAGAGTTTGTCTTGGAAGAGCTGCAGCATATTGCCGATTCATCTGATGTATTAAAACGAAATCGTGGTCGTCGTGGCCTTGATATCCTAAATAAAATTCAAAAAGAGCTGCCGATTAACGTGGAAATTTACGAAGGTGATTTTGAAGACATTTCTGAAGTAGACAGCAAATTAGTGAAATTAGCCAAAGTTTCTTCGGGGATGGTTGTGACAAACGATTTTAATTTAAATAAAGTATGTGAATTGCAAGGCGTAGCCGTTTTAAATATTAATGATTTAGCCAATGCTGTTAAACCTGTTGTATTACCAGGTGAAGAATTAAAAGTTCAAGTAATCAAAGATGGAAAAGAACAGCATCAAGGAGTGGCTTATCTTGATGACGGAACGATGATTGTAGTAGAAGGCGGTCGAGATTATATAGGAAAGCATATTGATGTTGTTGTAACAAGTGTGCTTCAGACAAGTGCTGGACGTATGATTTTTGCTAAACCAAAGCTACTTGAAAAGGCTTTGTAATCAAATTGCACTCATATCAGAGTAATTATTTAGCGCTATACTTCATCATGGAGGGTAGCGCTTTTCTTTTAGAATTCTTCATGTACAAGCTTTCTTTAACACAAACATATGCAATTAAATGGGAGAACATGCTAAAATAAATATCGGTTTTAGAAATATGGTAGCAACTTTATGATGATGATATGGGCTATTACATCTAGTAGGAGAGAATCAAATGAACTATCGCGTGGTGGTCTTAGCAGCTGGATCAGGGAAAAGAATGAAAGCTGGTAAGAACAAACAATTTCTTGAACTTAGTGGAGAACCCCTTATTGTACATACGATTCGTCTATTTTCTGAGGACATTTATTGTGAAGAAGTGGTTCTTGTCGTGAATCCAAACGAAGTTCAAATGATGAAAGATATAGTGAAAGAATACCACCTAACGAAAGTGACAAGTTTTGTTAGTGGTGGACAAGAGAGACAACATAGTGTGAAGAATGGCATCGACTCCATTTCTGATGACCAAATTGTTTTGGTTCATGACGGAGCAAGGCCATTTGTTAAAAAAGAAGTGATCCATCAACTTGTTGAAAAGGCAAACAAAATGGGGGCTGTGACGGTCGCTGTCCCTGTGAAAGAAACGATTAAAAAGGTGGTTGCTGAAAAAGTGGTGGATACATTAAATCGAGAAGAACTTTGGTCTATACAAACACCACAAGCTTTTCAACTGTCCCTTTTAAAGAAAGCACATATGCAAGCTGAAAAAGCAGGAATGATGGGGACAGATGATGCAAGCCTTGTAGAATGGCTAGGTCAAGATGTTGCGATTGTGGAAGGTGACTATCAAAACATTAAGTTAACAACACCTGAAGATGTACTTTTTGCAGAAGCCATTTTGAAAGAAAAGGAGCTGAAAAAATCATGATACGAATTGGACAAGGTTTTGATGTACATCAGTTAGTCGAAGGAAGGCCACTTATTCTTGGTGGGATTACCATTCCTTACGAAAAAGGACTTCTTGGGCATTCAGATGCAGATGTGTTATTACATACGATTGCTGATGCAGCATTGGGAGCTATTGCAGAAGGAGACATTGGTAAACATTTTCCTGATACCGATAGTGCTTTTAAAGATGCAGACTCGGCTAAACTTCTTACACATGTTTGGGAAATTGTAAAAGAGAAAGGCTATAAACTCGGAAATATTGACTGTACGATTATCGCTCAAAAGCCGAAAATGGCGCCGCATATTGAAACGATGCGTGCTCGAATTGCTGAGCTTTTAGAAGCTGAATTAGAGCAAGTGAATGTAAAGGCAACAACAACAGAAAAACTAGGATTTACGGGAAGAGGCGAAGGAATTGCGTCACAAGCTGCAATTCTTTTAGTGAAGCAGTCATAAATACAGGTTAAATGAATCAAAGTAGTGATATAGTAATATAGATACAAAAATGATGAAATTATGTTTATTGATAGAAATGGAAGGTGTTTATAATGGGAAGTGATGTTCGTGTTCGCTTTGCTCCAAGTCCAACGGGGCATTTACATATTGGTGGTGCTCGTTCTGCGCTCTTTAACTATTTATTTGCAAAAAGTCAGGGCGGGAAATTCATCTTAAGGATTGAAGATACCGATCAAGCAAGAAACGTAGATCAAGCGAAAGAAAAACTATTAGATAGTTTAAAATGGCTTGGCATGGATTGGGATGAAAGTATTGATGTCGGTGGTGAATACGGCCCTTATAGCTGTATGGAACGTGTTGGGTTGTATAAAGAGTATCTTGATCACCTCCTTCAAGAGGGAAAAGCCTACTACTGCTATATGACGGAAGAAGAGTTAGAGGCAGAGCGTGAAGAGCAAAAAGCTCGTGGTGAATTGCCTAAGTATAGTGGGCGTGATCGTGATTTAACTGAGGAGCAACGGAAACAATATGAAGGAAAAGGGCTGAAGCCTGTTATTCGTTTCCGTGTACCAGAAGGGAAAGACATTCAAATTCAAGATGCTGTCCGTGGCGATGTAACGTTTGAATCTGATGGGATTGGTGATTTTGTCATTGCTCGTAAGGATGGCATTCCAATGTATAACTTTGCTGTTGTCGTTGATGATCATCTTATGAAAATCTCTCATGTAATCCGTGGGGAAGAACATTTATCTAACACGCCAAGGCAAGTACTGCTTTATGAAGCATTCGGATGGGACGTTCCTAAATTTGCTCATGCATCGTTAATTTTAAATCCAGACCGTCAAAAAATGAGTAAGCGCGATGAATCGATTATTCAGTTTGTTGAGCAATATAAGGAACTTGGTTATATGCCTGAAGCAATCGTTAATTTCTTGGCTTTATTAGGTTGGTCGCCTGTTGGAGAAGAAGAAATTTTCTCTGTGCAACAATTAGGAGAGCAATTTACGCTTGATCGAGTAGCAAAAGCTCCAGCCGTGTTTGATACAGATAAGCTTGCGTGGATGAATAATCAATATATTCAAAACGCAGAGTTAGAAACAGTTGTAGATCTTGCCTTGCCTCATTTAGTGAAGGTTGGAAGATTGCCGGCCGATATGACCGATGATCAAAGAGACTGGGCAAAACGCCTAATTGGGTTGTATCAAGAACAAATGCATTATGGTGCAGAAATTGTTGAGTTGTCTGAACTTTTCTTTAAGGAAAAAATTGAGTATAATGAGGAAGCACAAACGGTTTTAAATGAAGAGCAAGTACCTGAAGTGCTAGCGCATTTTACGAAAGAGCTAGAAACAATGGAAGAGTTCACAGCAGAGAACATTAAAGCTGCGATGAAGGCAACACAAAAAGCAACTGGACAAAAAGGCAAAAAGTTATTCATGCCAATTCGCGTAGCAACAACAGGACAAACGCACGGGCGTGATTTGCCCGATTCGATTGAACTATTAGGTAAAGACGTTGTTGTCACGCGTATTGAACAATTATTAAAATAAATAGTGCAAACGTGTTGAAAGGGAAAAGTAAAAGTGAGTATACCTTGCAGAGAGAACCACCATTGGCTGGGAGTGGTTTAGGAATCTTACTTTGAAGATGCACCCTTGAGCCTCTTTTTGAACCAATGTAAGTAGGAAAGAGCGAGTAGCTTCGTTATCGGCTATAAAGATGAGTAAGTAAATCTTGCTCTAAACAGAGTGGAACCGCGCATGTAAGCGCCTCTGTGCATTTGATGCACAGAGGCGCTTTTTATTTGCAAAAGATGTGAGAATAGAAGCAGGTTCCCAAAAAGGGGGTTGAGAACACATGGGGAAAAAAATTCGAACTTTACTTAATGATGTGGACGTTGTATTTGAACAAGATCCCGCAGCAAGAAGTCGAATTGAAGTCATCTTTACGTACTCGGGTGTTCATGCAATATGGGCACATCGGTTTGCGCATTGGTTATGGAAACGAAAACTATTTTTCCTAGCAAGATCGATCTCGCAAATAAGTCGTTTCTTTACCGGAATTGAAATTCATCCTGGTGCCGTCATCGGTCAACGCTTATTTATTGATCACGGAATGGGAGTCGTCATTGGGGAAACGTGTGAAATTGGCAATAATGTTACGATCTATCAAGGTGTGACACTTGGAGGAACAGGGAAAGAAAAAGGGAAGCGCCATCCGACCGTAGAAGATGGGGTATTAATTGCCTCCGGTGCGAAAATACTCGGTTCATTTACTATTGGTGAGAATGCACGAATAGGTGCAGGTTCAGTTGTATTAAAAGAAGTACCGGCTAACTCCACTGTTGTGGGGATACCAGGAAGAATTGTCATACAAGACGGGGTGAAAGTTGAACATGGATTGAACCATCACCTTATGCCTGATCCCATTGCAGATAAGTTAAAAGAGTTAGAAGAAGAGATCAAGGCTTTAAAAGCCGAAAGAGAGAAGTTGAAGTCATCAACAAGACAATAGCTTCTTGCATATTGTAGTAGAAATTAGAAGAAGGAGTAGATCCAATGTCTATTCATGTTTATAACAGCTTAACGAAAAAGAAAGAAAAATTTATTCCGATTGAAGAAGGAAAAGTAAAAATGTATGTTTGTGGACCAACCGTTTACAACTATATTCATATCGGAAATGCAAGACCCCCGATTGTATATGATATGGTTAGGAAATACTTAGAATACCGAGGCTATGATGTAACGTTTATTTCTAATTTCACAGATGTAGACGATAAAATCATTCGTGCTGCCAACGAGCTCGGTGAGGACGTCTTTCAAGTAGCTAATCGATTTATTGAAGCTTACCATCACGATACGTGTGCTCTTGGAGTAGCAGAAGCGGATATTCACCCGCGTGTGACAGAGACGATTCCTGAAATCATCGCTTTTATAGATGGATTAATTAAAAAAGAATATGCGTATGAATCAAGTGGCGATGTGTATTTTAGAACACGTAAATTTAAAGAGTACGGAAAACTTTCTTCTCAGTCCATTGAAGACCTCCGTTCAGGTGCACGAATTGAAGTAGACGCGCGAAAAGAAGATGCCCTTGATTTTGTCCTTTGGAAAGCAGCAAAAGAAGGAGAAGTCTCTTGGGAAAGTCCGTGGGGAGATGGACGACCAGGTTGGCATATTGAATGCTCAGCTATGGTAAAAAAATATTTAGGCGATACAATCGATATTCATGCCGGTGGGCAAGATTTATCTTTTCCTCATCATGAAAATGAAATTGCTCAATCCGAAGCTTTAACGGAAAAACCAATGGCAAATTATTGGCTTCATAACGGTTTTATCAACATTGATAATGAAAAAATGTCGAAATCACTCGGAAATTTTGTTTTGGCAAAAGACATCATTCAACAACATTCGGCAGAAGTCGTGCGATTCTTTATGCTTACGGCTCATTATCGCAGCCCGATCAACTTTAGTGATGAGTTGTTGGAGGGAGCTAAGAGTGGACTTGAGCGTTTGCAGACAGCTGTATCGAGCTTGGAACACAGATTAGAAGAGTCAGCTGGTTTAGGTGAAAAAGACGAGTGGCTTGACAAAATTAACGCACTAAAGGAACGTTTTATTGAGGAGATGGATGATGACTTCAATAGTGCTAACGGTATTGCAGTTCTATTCGATTTAGCCAAAGAAGCCAATCGTTATTTACGTGAAGAGCAAACATCTAAGGAAGTATTAGAAGCGTTTTTACAGCATTTCAATGAGTTTGCTACTGTACTTGGTCTTACTTTGCAAACGCAAAAAGAGTTATTAGATGCTGATATTGAGCAGTTAATACAAAAAAGAAATGAAGCTAGAAAGCAAAGAGATTTTGCTTTAGCAGATCAAATTCGTGATGAGCTAAAGGAACAAGGCATTGTGTTAGAGGATACAGCACAGGGTGTCCGTTGGAAACGAGGCTAGTATGAAACTTATAGAAGCCAATACTGATCTAAAACAACTAAATGCGCTAGCGCTAGCTTATATGGGTGACTCTGTTCTGGATATGTATGTTCGCTATTATTTAATTGCCAAAGGCACAGTTCGTCCTCATCGCCTTCACGTTGAAGCAACGAAATACGTATCTGCTAAATCTCAAGCATTTATAATGGGAGAGCTACTTGAACAAGAGTTTCTTTCAGAAGAAGAAATCAATATATTTAAGCGCGGGAGAAATGCGAAGTCTGGCTCCATCCCTAAAAACACAGATTTAAACACGTATCGTTATTCAACAGGGTTTGAAGCAGTGTTAGGTTACCACTATTTCCAGGGTAACCAAACACGTCTTGATGAAATTATGAAAAAAGCAGTAGACGTCGTTGAGACTAGGTCTACGTAAGAAGGGAGGAAAATACGATGAGTTCAGAATTTATTGTTGGGAAAAATCCAATTATTGAAGCATTAAAGTCCGGTCATTCTATTAATAAAATTTGGATTGCCGAAGGGTCTCAAAAGGGCCAAATGGCGAAAGTGATGGAGCTTGCGAAAGAGAATGGTGTGTTAATTCAGCATGCTCCTAAAAAGAAATTAACTCAGCTTGTTGATTCAGATAATCACCAAGGTGTGGTAGCCTCTATTGCAGCCTATGAGTATGCAGAGATGGATGATCTTTTTCAAGCAGCAGAAAAACGTGGAGAAGATCCATTCTTCCTCCTACTAGATGAAGTTGAAGATCCTCATAATCTTGGTTCTATTTTACGTACAGCTGATGCTGTCGGTGCGCATGGAGTCATTATTCCAAAGCGAAGAGCTGTAGGGCTTACGCAAACGGTAGCAAAGTCTTCAACAGGTGCGATTGAGTATGTTCCAGTAGTTCGAGTAACAAATTTAGCTAGAACAATGGATGATCTTAAAAAACGTGGAATGTGGTTTGCTGGTACCGATGCGAAGGGAAAAGCAGACTACCGACAAGCAACGTTTGATATGCCGATTGGGTTAGTTATTGGAAGTGAAGGCAAAGGAATAAGCCGTTTAGTAAAAGAAAAGTGTGATTTCCTTATTCGAATTCCTATGGTAGGGCATGTAACATCGCTTAACGCTTCTGTTGCAGCAAGTTTGCTCATGTATGAGGTATACCGGAGACGTCATGAAGTAGGCAGTGAGTAAAAATGAAAGATATTTTGCTCGTGGATGGCTATAACATGATTGGTGCTTGGCCAGAGCTTCGAGAGCTCAAAGATAAAGATCTTGGGTTAGCAAGGGATCGCCTAGTAGAAATGCTTGCTGAATATCAAGCGTATACTGGTTTTAAAGTAAAAGTGATTTTTGATGCCCATATGGTTGAAGGGATAGGAAAGAAATATAAGGATCATAGAATTGATGTGCTGTATACAAGGAAGAATGAAACGGCAGATGAACGAATTGAAAAGCTCGTTCATGAATTAAAGCGAATTGATACGACGATTCATGTGGCAACATCAGACATGGCCGAGCAATCGATGATCTTTGGTAGTGGAGCATTACGAAAATCGGCAAGGGAGTTATTGCTTGAAATGGAGACGACCGAAAAAGGAATCGACATAGAAGTTCAAAAAACGCAAAAGAAGAAGAATTCGACAAAAATCCCGCTTAGTGATGAAATTGCTGAAATTTTTGAAAAATGGCGTCGACAGCGTTGATACGTGGTTGACCCGCTGGAAATCTGTGCTATATAATGGGTCTATAATTTGGACAACAGCCAAGGTCGGAGGGATTGTCGTGAGCATGGACCTTCAAGAAACTAAACAACTTAAACCTATTTATGACACAGTGGCAGATGATGAGTTAGTCGTGTTTGTAAGGAATGGAGATAGTGGTGCGCTTGAATTTTTAATTAATAAATATAAGAATTTTGTTCGTGCGAAGGCAAGATCTTATTTTTTAATTGGGGCAGACCATGAAGATATTGTCCAAGAAGGAATGATTGGACTTTATAAAGCAGTCCGCGATTTTAATGGGGACAAGCTGTCTTCATTCAAGGCTTTTGCAGAACTGTGCATTACAAGGCAAATCATTACAGCGATTAAGACGGCAACAAGACAAAAGCATATTCCGTTAAATTCTTATGTATCTTTGGATAAGCCTCTATACGATGAAGAATCAGATCGTACATTGTTGGATGTTATTTGTGGTACGAAAGTGACGGACCCAGAAGAACTTCTTATCAACCAAGAGGAGTTTGAGGACATTGAGTTGAAGATGGGTGAACTTCTTAGTGATTTAGAGCGTCAAGTGCTAATGCTTTACCTAGACGGCAGATCGTATCAAGAAATATCTGAAGATCTAAACCGGCATGTTAAATCGATTGATAATGCCCTCCAGAGGGTCAAGCGAAAGTTGGAACGTTATGTGGAACTGAGGGGAGTTTCCATTTCATAGTGAGTGGGGGACGAAAGTAGCTAGTCTATCAATCGTCGCCCTCTTTCTATTGGACTAACTGCCAGATTGTTCGAATAATTGACACGAAAAGTCCAATATGATAGATTAAATTAGTATGTACTTTAAGCGTTGGAGGTGCGTGGTGCGAACAAAAGTTGTACTAGCATGTGAGGTTTGTCAATCGAGGAATTATGTGACTGAGAAGAACAAACAATCGCACAGTGGCCGCATTGAGATGAAAAAGTTTTGTAAAACTTGCCAAGAGCACACTCTTCATCGTGAGACGAAATAAGTAGACAGTTTTCACTGAACAAATAAACACATTGTAAATATTTCGAATAGATAAACGCATATTTGTCTATATTGATTGATGCTGGGGGTGTCTTTGGTGGCTGGTGGAGAAAGAAGTGTTGGGAAGTTTTTCCGAGATGTTGTCCAAGAAATGAAACGTGTCTCTTGGCCGACTCGTAAGGAATTAACACGTTATACATGGGTTGTTTTAGGAACGGTAGCTTTCATTTCTGTTTTCTTCTTTGTGGTTGATTATGGAATTTCAGAGCTTGTTCGTCTCCTACTCGGTTAATGTTTTTGTGTAATCGTTGGAATAGCTTCTAAAGGGTAGTCATTTGACAACCTCGCTAATGAAGAGGAGGGAAGGACAAAACCGTCCTATTTAACATGGAAAAAAATTGGTATGTGCTTCATACGTATTCAGGGTACGAAAACAAGGTAAAGACAAATCTGGAAATGCGCGTTGAATCAATGAACATGACAGATAAAATCTTCCGAGTGCTTGTGCCTGTTGAAGAAGAAACAGAAGTGAAGAATGGAAAAACTAAAACGGTAACAAAGAAAGTTTTTCCGGGTTATGTCATTGTTGAAATGATTATGACAGATGATTCTTGGTACGTTGTGAGAAATACTCCAGGCGTAACAGGATTTGTTGGTTCTGCTGGTGCAGGATCGAAACCGACGCCACTTTTACAAGAAGAAGTGGAGTCTCTATTGAAACAAGCGGGAGTAGAAGAGCCTAAAGCTGATATCGACTTTGAAATTAAAGAGTCTGTTAAAGTGAAGGAAGGTCCTTTTGCTAACTTTGTTGGATCTATTGAAGAGATTCAAGTAGATAAGCAAAAAGTGAAGGTTCATGTTAATATGTTCGGCCGTGAAACGCCGGTAGAACTGGATTTCAACCAAGTGGAAAAGATTTAATTCGAAAAAAACTTGCTATCTTTTCTTGGAAGTGATAGAATCTTCATGGTTGACAATGGTTTCAGTAAATGAGCCATCGGGTGCAGATGCATTGCATCCGTTTTTTGAGTGGGAGGGTGGAAATTCTTCACCCGGATAACCACATCACGGACTTTAAGGAGGTGTGTCACGTGGCTAAAAAGGTAATTAAAATGGTTAAGTTACAAATTCCTGCTGGGAAAGCTAATCCAGCGCCACCAGTTGGTCCTGCATTAGGTCAAGCAGGTGTAAATATCATGGGATTCTGTAAAGAATTCAACGCTCGTACTTCTGATCAAGCGGGTCTTATTATTCCGGTTGAGATTACAGTATTTGAAGATCGTTCGTTTACATTCATCACGAAAACTCCGCCTGCTGCTGTTCTTTTAAAGAAAGCTGCTGGGATTGAGTCAGGTTCTGGAGAGCCTCATATTAAGAAGGTTGCTACAGTAAAACGTGATAAAGTACGCGAGATTGCTGAGACGAAAATGCCAGATCTTAACGCAGCTGATGTTGAAGCGGCTATGCGTATGGTAGAAGGTACAGCTCGCAGCATGGGTATTACGATCGAAGATTAATTGTACGTTTTTTCGGAGGTTGCGATGAGGTATGACCCTCTTTGCCTAGTTACTAGGTTCGCAACCTTTAATAGTGGGAGGTATTACCGCTAAAACCACATTCGAGGAGGAAATATAGCATGGCTAAGAAAAGTAAAAAATATACAGATGCTCTTAAACTTGTTGATCGTGAAACGGCGTATCAAGTAGAAGAAGCAATTGAATTAGTAAAGAAAACTGCGACAGCTAAGTTCGATGAAACAGTTGAAGTAGCTGTACGTCTTGGTGTTGATCCTAAGAAAGCAGACCAACAAATCCGTGGTGCTGTTGTTCTTCCTAACGGAACAGGTAAAACACAACGCGTTCTAGTTTTCGCTAAAGGCGAAAAAGCAAAAGAAGCAGAAGCAGCTGGAGCAGACTTCGTAGGTGATGAAGATTTCATCAACAAGATCAACCAAGGTTGGTTTGAGTTTGATGTGATCGTTGCTACACCAGACATGATGGCTCAAGTTGGTAAATTAGGTCGTGTACTTGGACCGAAAGGCTTAATGCCGAACCCTAAGACTGGTACAGTTACATTTGATGTAACAAAAGCTGTAGCTGAAATCAAAGCTGGTAAAGTTGAATACCGCGTTGATAAAGCTGGTAACATCCATGTACCAATTGGAAAAGTTTCTTTTGAAACTGAAAAGCTTATTGAAAACTTCAAGACAATCATTGAAACTCTTGTAAAAGTAAAACCTGCAGCTGCAAAAGGTACGTACATGAAAAACGTAGCTATTGCATCTACAATGGGACCTGGCGTTCGTGTGAATGCATCTGTTTTTGCAAGATAATGATTGACTTATATGCTTTGTGTGTGTATACTCGTAAGAGTGTCTTACACAAGGCACATAAAATTGAATGTCATACCGTAGACCGTAGGAGTGCATAGCACTTAATTTCCTACCGAGGTAAGCAATAGATACAGGAACGATTACTGTGTTTGTATGCCCTCATGTCTACATGAGGGCTTTTTATATGCTTCTTAAACGGTATGGTGAAAAACCATAGGAGGTGTAAGGATGAGCGTATTAGAACAAAAAAAGCAAGTTGTTGCAGATATCGCAGCGAAACTACGTGAGAGTAAATCAACAGTAGTTGTTGACTACCGTGGATTGACTGTTGCTCAAGTAACAGAACTTCGTAAGCAACTTCGTGAAGCTGGTGTTGAGTTCAAGGTGTATAAAAACACTTTAGCTCGTCGTGCAACTGCTGAGGCTGAATTAACTGCTCTTGATGAGCAACTTGTTGGTCCTACAGCGATTGCATTTAGTACAGATGATGTTATTGCTCCTGCAAAGGTCATTAACGAATTTGCTAAAAAGAACGATGCTCTTGAAATCAAAGCTGGTGTCATTGAAGGACAAGTAGCTTCTGTGGCTGAAGTAAAAGCTCTTGCAGAACTTCCATCACGCGAAGGACTACTTTCTATGCTTGCAAATGTACTTCAAGCTCCAGTTCGTCAATTTGCTTTGGCTACAAAAGCTGTTGCAGAGCAAAAAGAAGAGCAAGGTGCTTAATAGTTCAATACCGAAAGTTGCCATTGTGTAGCTGACGGCCCCATACTTACTAATTTGTATGCAATTATACAAAGAGTATGTACGAAACAAAATGAGTTAACCAAATAAATTATCAAAACGATAACAGGGAGGATTTACAAAATGAGTAAAGATCAAATCATTGAAGCGATTAAAGAAATGACAGTTTTAGAACTTAACGACCTAGTTAAAGCAATTGAAGAAGAGTTTGGCGTAACTGCTGCTGCTCCTGTAGCTGTAGCTGCTGCTGGTGGAGATGCTGGTGCTGCTGAGCAAACTGAGTTTGATGTAGTTCTTGCATCTGCTGGTGGTTCTAAAATCAACGTTATCAAAGTTGTTCGTGAAATCACAGGTCTTGGTCTTAAAGAAGCAAAAGCTCTTGTTGATGGCGCTCCTGCTCCAATCAAAGAAGGCGTTTCTAAAGATGAAGCTGAAGAATTCAAAGCTAAGCTTGAAGAAGCTGGCGCATCTGTTGAAGTTAAGTAATTACCTTATAAAGGGGCTCGCTTTTAGCGGGTCCTTTTTGTTTAGAGTTTTATTTGGGTATACTGTTTTTGATGTTGAAAAAAAGGAGCGAGTGTATGTCTGACCATTATTATTCAGAAAAACCTACTGTAGATAGTGAAGAAAGGGACTTTGCATTTACTTTACGTGGTAAATCGTTTCGTTTTTTCTCGGATCGTGGGGTTTTCTCTAAAAGTGAAATTGATTATGGTAGCCAATTATTAATCGATTCTTTTGTTTTTCCTACTATAGAAGGAGACTTTCTCGATGTTGGATGTGGATATGGTCCGATCGGCTTGTCGCTAGCCTCGGTTGAGAAAGATAGAGTCGTGCATATGGTCGATATAAATGAAAGAGCATTAAATCTATCGAGTAAAAATGCAGATCGCAACTCTATTAACAATGTAAAGATCTATAAAAGTGATCGGTTAGTAAATGTAGAGAAGAACGACTTTGCAGCTATTATTACTAATCCGCCAATACGTGCGGGTAAACAAATTGTCCATTCGATCTTTGAGCAATCATTTGAACACTTAAAGGAACAGGGGGAGCTATGGATTGTTATTCAGAAAAAACAAGGTGCTCCATCTGCAATTGAGAAACTAGAGAGTTTATTTAATGAAGTGGATATCGTACTAAAGAAAAAAGGATATTACATTATCGTCGCAAAAAAAGTTTGACCCAACTTGTCTTTTGTGGTATTGTTATTTAATGCGTATAACTACCTATTTTTAGAACCTTATTTCGCAAGAAAGTCAAGTGGGAATATTTGAATAAGATTTTAAAATAGTGGGTATACTGGTATAATCATGGAATTTTGTGGAATGGATATATATCTATTTCCTGTTTATAAGAAAGAAATCGAACTTTCTTATAATGTCCGTACATAATTAGTGTGCGAGTTCTGCTTAATCTATAAAAATGTTTTCATCGACCTCTAGTTCAGTGTTTTTTACAGAAATAGAATAGGTGACATTTTTAGATACTATAACGCGAGATTTGAGGGGTGAATCAGTTGACAGGTCAACTAGTTCAGTATGGACGCCACCGCCAGCGAAGAAGCTATGCAAGGATTAACGAAGTATTGGAGCTGCCGAATTTAATTGAAATTCAAACAGCATCCTATCAGTGGTTTCTTGATGAGGGCCTAAGAGAAATGTTCCAAGATATTTCTCCTATTCAAGACTTCACAGGAAACTTGGTTCTAGAATTTATTGACTATAGTCTTGGAGAGCCGAAGTATCCAGTGGACGAATCAAAGGAACGTGATGTGACGTTTGCCGCACCTTTACGTGTGAAAGTTCGTCTTATTAATAAGGAAACTGGAGAAGTAAAAGAGCAAGAAGTATTTATGGGAGATTTCCCACTAATGACTGAGACTGGTACGTTTGTCATCAATGGGGCAGAGCGTGTTATTGTTTCTCAGCTTGTTCGTTCACCAAGTGTATACTACAGTCAGAAAACGGATAAAAACGGTAAAAAAGGTTTTACTGCAACAGTGATTCCAAACCGCGGTGCGTGGTTGGAGCTTGAAACAGATGCCAAAGATATCGTTTACGTTCGTATCGACCGCACAAGAAAAATACCAGTGACGGTTCTTTTGCGTGCTTTAGGTTTTGGATCTGATCAAGAGATCATTGATTTATTAGGTGAAGATGAATATCTTCGCAACTCGTTAGAAAAAGACAACACCGATGGAACGGATAAAGCGTTGCTAGAAATTTATGAACGCCTTCGTCCTGGTGAGCCTCCAACAGTTGAGAATGCAAAAAGTCTTCTAGATTCTCGTTTCTTTGATCCGAAACGTTATGACTTAGCAAATGTTGGTCGTTATAAGATTAATAAAAAGCTTCATATTAAAAACCGCCTTTTCAACCAACGTTTAGCAGAAACTTTGGTAGATCCTGAAACAGGTGAAGTCATCGCTGAAGAAGGAACATTACTTGATCGTCGTACGTTAGATCGTATTTTACCTTACCTTGAGAATAATGTAGGGTTCCGTCATGTAAGTGCTTCTGGTGGTGTTGTAGAGGATGAAGAAATAGCGCTACAATCGATCAAAATTTATGCTCCTGATGATCAAGATGGAGAAAAAACGATTCGCGTGATTGGAAATGCAATGGTAGAACGTGATGTAAAGCATATTACGCCTTCTGATATTATTGCATCCATTAACTATTTCTTTAATCTATTACACGGCGTTGGTGACACAGACGATATTGACCACTTAGGAAACCGTCGTCTTCGCTCTGTAGGTGAACTGTTACAGAATCAGTTCCGTATTGGTTTGTCTCGTATGGAACGTGTAGTGCGTGAGCGTATGTCTATCCAAGATCCGAATATGATTACACCTCAGGCGTTAATTAATATTCGTCCGGTAATTGCCTCTATTAAAGAGTTCTTTGGTAGCTCGCAGTTATCTCAGTTCATGGACCAAACAAACCCGTTAGCGGAACTTACACATAAGCGTCGTCTTTCAGCGTTAGGACCAGGTGGTTTAACACGTGAACGCGCAGGATTTGAAGTTCGTGACGTTCACTACTCTCACTATGGCCGTATGTGTCCGATTGAGACACCAGAGGGTCCAAACATTGGTTTAATTAACTCCCTTTCTTCTTTTGCGAAAGTAAATGAGTTTGGGTTTATGGAAACACCATACCGTAGAGTAGATCCGGAAACAGGAAAAGTAACAACGCAAATTGATTACTTAACTGCGGATGAAGAGGACAACTATGTTGTCGCACAGGCGAACGCTCGTCTTGCTGAAGATGGATCATTTATAGATGATAATATTATTGCTCGTTTCCGTGGAGAGAACACCGTTGTTCCACGTGAACGTTTAGATTATATGGATGTATCGCCGAAACAAGTTGTTTCTGCTGCGACATCTTGTATTCCATTCTTAGAGAACGATGACTCCAACCGTGCGTTAATGGGAGCGAACATGCAACGTCAAGCTGTTCCATTACTAGTTCCTGAGTCGCCTATCGTTGGTACAGGTATGGAACACGTTTCTGCAAGAGACTCTGGTGCAGCGATTGTTGCTAAAAGCAGAGGGGTTGTAGAACGTGTAACAGCAAAAGAGATCTGGGTTCGCCGACTTGAAGAAGTTGATGGTCAAGAAGTGAAAGGTGACTTAGATAAGTATAAACTTCAAAAGTTTATTCGCTCTAACCAAGGAACAAGTTATAACCAACGTCCAATTGTAGCAGAAGGAAATATTGTTGAGAAACGTGAAATCTTAGCAGATGGCCCTTCTATGGAGCTAGGAGAGATGGCTCTTGGACGTAACGTTATGGTTGGTTTCATGACTTGGGATGGATATAACTATGAGGATGCGATCATTTTAAGTGAGCGCCTCGTAAAAGATGACGTTTATACATCTGTTCATATTGAAGAATATGAATCAGAAGCTCGTGATACGAAGCTAGGACCAGAAGAAATTACACGTGATATCCCGAATGTTGGGGAAGACGCTCTTAAGAACTTGGATGAGCGCGGTATTATCCGTGTTGGTGCAGAAGTAAAAGATGGAGATATTTTAGTTGGAAAGGTTACACCAAAAGGAGTAACAGAATTAACAGCTGAAGAACGTCTATTACATGCTATTTTTGGGGAAAAGGCTCGTGAAGTTCGCGATACGTCTCTTCGTGCTCCGCATGGTGGAGATGGAATTGTTTTAGATGTAAAAATCTTTAACCGTGAAGATGGCGATGAATTGCCACCAGGTGTGAATCAGTTAGTTCGTGTTTATATCGTTCAAAAACGTAAAATTCACGAAGGTGATAAGATGGCCGGCCGTCACGGAAACAAAGGGGTAATTTCTCGTATTCTTCCGGAAGAGGATATGCCTTACTTACCAGACGGAACACCAATTGACATCATGTTAAACCCATTAGGGGTACCATCTCGTATGAATATCGGTCAGGTGCTTGAGCTTCACTTAGGTATGGCGGCACGTAAACTAGGTATCCATGTTGCATCTCCAGTATTTGATGGTGCAAACGAGGAAGATGTTTGGGGTACGATTGAAGAAGCAGGTATGGCTCGTGACGGGAAAACGATTTTATATGATGGTCGTACGGGTGAACCGTTTGACAACCGTGTATCAGTTGGAATCATGTATATGATTAAACTTGCTCACATGGTTGATGATAAGCTACATGCACGTTCAACTGGACCATACTCTCTAGTAACGCAGCAACCACTTGGTGGTAAGGCACAGTTTGGTGGACAGCGCTTTGGAGAGATGGAAGTATGGGCACTTGAAGCTTATGGAGCAGCTTATACATTACAAGAAATCTTAACCGTTAAGTCCGATGATGTTGTTGGTCGTGTTAAGACGTACGAAGCGATTGTAAAAGGTGAGAATGTTCCTGAACCAGGAGTTCCGGAATCATTCAAAGTTCTTATTAAAGAGCTTCAATCGTTAGGTATGGATGTTAAGATGCTTTCAAGCAATGAGGAAGAAATTGAAATGAGAGAGCTTGATGATGAGGATGATCAAACGAGCGAGAAGTTGAATCTGAATTTCGAATCAAGCGAATCAAATGTGTAATAGAAGCTCGGGAGCTAGTAGCAAGCTAGTTCCCTAAAGCTTTCTCTATAATGAGATTGTTGCGATTTTTTGTCAGGCAAAAGTAATGTGCTCGAATAGACATGGAAACGAAAAGGGAGGTTAGCCCCTTGATAGATGTAAACAACTTCGAATATATGAAAATTGGTCTTGCTTCACCAAATAAAGTCCGCTCTTGGTCAAGAGGGGAAGTTAAGAAGCCTGAGACAATTAACTACCGTACGTTAAAGCCAGAGAAGGATGGTCTTTTCTGTGAGCGTATTTTTGGACCAACAAAAGACTGGGAATGTCACTGTGGGAAATACAAGCGAGTTCGTTACAAAGGTGTTGTTTGTGACCGCTGTGGCGTTGAAGTAACACGTGCTAAAGTGCGTCGTGAGCGTATGGGACACATTGAACTTGCTGCTCCTGTATCTCATATTTGGTATTTCAAAGGAATCCCAAGTCGTATGGGTCTTGTTTTAGATATGTCACCTCGTTCACTTGAAGAAGTTATTTATTTTGCTTCTTATGTAGTGACAGATCCAGGTGATACACCTCTTGAGAAAAAGCAACTGCTTTCTGAAAAAGAATATCGTACATACCGTGACAAATACGGTCGTTCGTTTAATGCACAAATGGGAGCAGAAGCGATTCGTAAGTTACTTTCCGATATTGACTTAGAAAAAGAAGTTGGATTATTAAAAGAAGAGCTTGTTACAGCACAAGGTCAACGCCGTACTCGTGCGGTAAAACGCCTTGAAGTATTAGAAGCTTTCCGTCACTCTGGTAACGAACCATCTTGGATGATCCTTGATGTTCTTCCGGTTATTCCTCCTGAGTTACGTCCGATGGTTCAACTAGATGGTGGTCGTTTTGCGACTTCTGACTTGAATGATCTATATCGTCGAGTTATTAACCGTAACAACCGCTTAAAGCGTCTTCTAGATTTAGGAGCACCGAATATCATCGTTCAAAATGAGAAGCGTATGTTACAAGAAGCGGTTGATGCCCTAATTGATAATGGTCGTCGTGGACGTCCTGTTACAGGACCAGGTAATCGCCCGCTTAAATCTCTTTCTCATATGTTGAAAGGGAAACAAGGGCGTTTCCGTCAGAATCTACTTGGTAAACGTGTTGACTATTCTGGTCGTTCGGTTATCGTTGTAGGACCTAACTTGAAGATGTATCAATGTGGATTACCAAAAGAAATGGCGCTAGAGCTATTCAAGCCGTTTGTTATGAAGGAGCTAGTATCGAAAGGTCTTGCTCATAACATTAAGAGTGCAAAGCGTAAAGTAGAGAAAGTGCAACCTGAAGTATGGGATGTGCTTGAAGAAGTGATTCGTGAGCACCCTGTTCTTTTAAACCGTGCACCGACTCTTCACAGACTTGGTATTCAAGCATTTGAACCAACGTTAGTAGAAGGCCGTGCTATTAAGCTTCATCCGCTTGTATGTACAGCTTATAACGCTGACTTTGATGGTGACCAAATGGCGGTTCACGTACCGTTATCTGCTGAAGCACAAGCTGAAGCTCGTATTTTAATGTTAGCTGCTCAAAACATTTTGAATCCAAAAGACGGAAAACCAGTTGTTACTCCATCTCAAGATATGGTTCTTGGTAACTACTATTTAACGTTAGAGCGTGATAACGCCAAAGGCCAAGGGAATATTTTTAAGGATACGAACGAAGCGTTAATTGCCTACCAAAATGGATATGTGCATTTACACAGTCGTGTAGCTATCCCTGTATCTTCTCTTAATAAGCCAACGTTCCGTGAGGATCAACTAGATAAATTGTTACTAACGACTGTAGGAAAATTAGTCTTTAATGAGATTTTACCGGAGTCGTTCCCATATATTAATGAGCCGACAATGTATAACTTAGAGCAAGAAACGCCTGAGAAGTATATTGTTCCGAGCACGACAGATGTGAGGAAGCATTTTGAAGAAAGTGAACTTGTATTACCTTTCAAGAAAGGTTTCTTAGGAAACGTTATTGCAGAGGTATTTAAGAAGTTTGCTATTGCAGAGACATCAAAAATGTTAGATCGAATGAAAGAGTTAGGATTTAAATATTCTACGAGAGCAGGAATTACGGTTGGTGTTGCTGACATCGTCGTATTAGCTGAGAAGAAAGAAATCCTTGCTGAAGCTGAACAAAAAGTAGAGAAGATCTTAAAGCAGTTCCGTCGGGGTTTAATTACAGAGGAAGAGCGTTACGATCGTGTTATCTCTGTTTGGAGTGAAGCGAAAGATGTTATTCAAAATAAATTAATGGGTACACTTGATCGTTCTAACCCGATCTTCATGATGAGTGACTCTGGTGCCCGTGGTAACGCATCAAACTTTACGCAACTTGCTGGTATGCGTGGTCTAATGGCGAATCCATCTGGTCGTATTATTGAGTTACCGATCAAATCGAGTTTCCGTGAAGGTCTAACCGTTCTCGAGTATTTCATCTCGACTCACGGTGCGCGTAAAGGTCTTGCCGATACGGCTCTTAAGACAGCTGACTCAGGTTACCTAACTCGTCGACTGGTTGACGTTGCTCAAGACGTTATTGTTCGTTCAGATGATTGTGGAACCGATCGTGGTTTAGCTGTTAAAGCAATTAAAGAAGGCAATGAAGTGATTGAGAATCTATATGACCGTCTAGTAGGTCGTGTAGCGTTTAAAACACTGAAGCACCCAGAAACAGGTGAAGTGTTAATTAAAAAGAACGAACTAATCCATGAAGACATTGCAAAAACGATTGTTGATGCAGGTGTGGAAGAAGTAACGATTCGTTCTGTATTTACTTGTGATACAAGACACGGTGTGTGTAAGAAGTGTTACGGACGTAACTTGGCAACTGGTAGCGACGTAGAAGTTGGGGAAGCGGTTGGAATTATCGCTGCTCAATCAATCGGGGAGCCAGGAACTCAGCTTACGATGCGTACATTCCACACAGGTGGGGTAGCCGGTGATGATATCACACAAGGTTTACCGCGTATCCAAGAGTTATTTGAAGCACGTAATCCAAAGGGGCAAGCGGTTATCTCTGAAATTGACGGTGAGGTTGTCGATTTCAAAGAAGGAGATAAGCGTGAAGTTACAATTAAGAGTGAAATGGAAACAAAGAACTATGCAATTCCGTATGGTGCCCGTCTTAAAGTTTCTGTTGGGGACTTTATTAAATTCGGTGAACCAATTACAGAAGGTTCGATTGATCCAAAAGAGCTTTTAAAAGTAAAAGGTATGAGTGGTGTTCAAGAGTACTTGCTTCGTGAAGTACAAAAGGTTTACCGTATGCAAGGGGTTGAAATTGGAGATAAGCACGTTGAGGTTATGGTACGTCAAATGCTTCGCAAAGTACGTGTTGTCGATGCTGGTGAGACGAACGTATTACCAGGGGCTCTTATCGAGATTCAACAGTTCAACGACGAAAACAAGAAGGTTCTTCTTGAACAACAACGTCCTGCAACAGGAAAACCTGTATTGCTTGGTATTACAAAGGCATCTCTTGAAACAGATTCATTCTTATCAGCGGCTTCGTTCCAAGAAACAACTCGTGTCTTAACAGATGCGGCAATCAAAGGGAAGCGTGATGAGTTACTCGGCTTGAAGGAGAATGTTATCATTGGTAAGCTTGTGCCTGCAGGAACAGGTATGCCTAGATACCGCCATTTGAATATTACTTCTGAGTATGATCAAGCAGAAGTAGAAACTTCAGAAGAACCTATCGCAGAAGGTGCGTTAACTCACGAATAATTTTCGAAAAAAGTTGACAGTGGCATATGAGGATGGTAATATATCAAAGTGTGCCTGAGAGAAACCTGTTACTTTGGAGGATGAAAGATGTCTTATGATAAAGTTTTACAGGCAAAAGAACTGATTATAGGTACCAAACAAACGCTTAAGGCGCTTGATGATGGTATAGTTTCCGAGGTTTTAATTGCAAATGATGCGGAATACCGTGTGATATACAAAGTAGAAGCATTAGCTAAGACCAAAGAAATACCACTTTTATATGTCGACTCAATGAAGAAGCTTGGAAAAGCATGCGGAATTGATGTTGGCGCAGCCACTGTAGCTTTAAGGAAATAATATGTTTTTGCCATTCGGTGTCACCCGCGTGGCAAAAACTTTCCTTTTGCCTAAAGATGAACCACCAGGACCAGTGGTCTTAAATATTTTGAAGAGAGGAGGAAACAAAATGCCTACAATTAATCAATTAATTCGTAAAGGTCGTGTTGCGAAAGTTAAGAAGTCTGATTCACCAGCTCTTAACAAAGGGTTCAACAGTTTCAAAAAGTCACAAACTAACCTTTCATCTCCACAAAAGCGTGGTGTATGTACTCGTGTTGGTACAATGACTCCTAAGAAACCGAACTCGGCACTTCGTAAATATGCACGTGTACGTTTAACTAACCAAATCGAGGTAACAGCTTACATCCCAGGGATTGGTCACAACCTACAAGAGCACAGTGTTGTTCTTATCCGTGGTGGACGTGTAAAGGATTTACCAGGGGTTCGTTACCACATCGTACGTGGTGCGCTTGATACGGCTGGAGTTCAAAACCGTATGCAAGGTCGTTCTAAATATGGAACTAAGCGTCCAAAAGATAAAAAGTAATTAATATTTATATGAAGGGAGGGTAAATTATGCCTCGTAAAGGACCAGTCGCTCGTCGCGATGTATTACCAGATCCAATTTACAAGTCTAAGCTTGTTACACGTTTAATCAACCGTATTATGGAGGATGGAAAACGTGGGAAAGCACAAACAATTCTTTATAATGCATTTGAAATCGTTAAGGAACGTAGCGGAAATGACCCTATGGAAGTTTTCGATCAAGCATTAAAGAACATCATGCCTGTACTTGAGGTTAAAGCACGCCGTGTCGGTGGAGCTAACTATCAAGTACCAATCGAAGTTAAGCCTGAGCGTCGTACTACATTAGGTCTTCGTTGGTTAGTAAACTATTCACGTCTTCGTGGTGAGAAGACAATGGAAGAGCGTCTAGCTAATGAAATTCTTGATGCAGCTAACAATGCAGGTGCTTCAGTTAAAAAGCGTGAAGACACGCACAAGATGGCAGAAGCGAACAAAGCATTCGCTCACTATCGCTGGTAGGATTTATATCATACTAAATAAAATGTTTCTTATAGGAAGGAGAAATACCCTATGGCAAGAGAGTTCTCCTTAAAAGATACACGTAATATCGGCATCATGGCTCACATTGATGCCGGTAAAACAACTACAACTGAACGTGTTCTTTTCTACACAGGACGTATCCATAAAATTGGTGAAACTCATGAAGGTGCATCTCAAATGGACTGGATGGCACAGGAGCAAGAGCGTGGAATCACAATCACTTCTGCTGCAACAACAGCTGCATGGAAAGATCACCGCATTAACATCATCGATACACCTGGACACGTAGACTTCACAGTAGAAGTAGAACGTTCATTACGTGTATTGGACGGAGCTGTAGCAGTACTTGATGCTCAATCTGGTGTTGAGCCTCAAACAGAAACAGTTTGGCGCCAAGCTACTACTTATGGTGTACCGCGTGTCGTATTTGTTAACAAAATGGACAAAACAGGTGCAGATTTCCTTTACTCTTTAGGAACTCTTCGTGATCGTCTACAAGCGAATGCACATGCAATCCAATTACCAATTGGAGCTGAAGACGACTTCGAAGGAATCATTGACTTAATTGACATGGTTGCTTACTTCTACGAAGATGATCTTGGTACTCGTACGGAAGCGAAAGAAATTCCTGCTGAGTACAAAGACAAAGCTCAAGAACTACACGAACAATTAGTTGAAGCTGTAGCTGAGCTTGATGAAGAGTTAATGATGAAATATCTAGAAGGTGAAGAATTAACGAAGGAAGAGCTTAAAGCAGGAATCCGTAAAGGTACTTGTAACGTTGAGTTCTATCCAGTAATTTGTGGTTCTGCATTTAAGAACAAAGGTGTTCAGCTTATGCTTGATGCTGTTCTTGATTACTTACCATCACCTTTAGATGTACCAGCTATTAAAGGTATTGTTCCAGATTCTGAAGAAGAAGTAACTCGTGAATCAAGCGATGAAGGTCCTTTCTCTGCTTTAGCATTTAAAGTTATGACTGACCCTTACGTTGGTAAACTTACATTCTTCCGTGTGTATTCTGGTACATTAAATTCTGGTTCTTATGTTAAGAACTCTACAAAAGACAAGCGTGAGCGTGTTGGACGTATCCTACAAATGCATGCAAACTCTCGTGAAGAGATTTCTACAGTTTACGCTGGAGATATCGCTGCCGCTGTAGGTTTGAAAGATACGACAACTGGTGATACTCTATGTGATGAAAAGAATCTTGTAATTCTTGAGTCTATGGATTTCCCAGAGCCAGTAATCTCATTATCTGTTGAGCCTAAATCTAAGGCTGATCAAGATAAAATGGGTATGGCTTTAGCGAAGCTTGCAGAAGAGGATCCTACGTTCCGCACTGAGACAAACGAAGAAACTGGTCAAACAATCATTTCTGGTATGGGTGAGCTTCACCTTGATATCATTGTTGACCGTATGAAGCGTGAGTTTAAAGTAGAGGCTAACGTTGGTGCTCCTCAAGTATCATACCGTGAAACAATTCGTCAATCTGCACAGGTTGAAGGTAAATTCGTCCGTCAATCTGGTGGTCGTGGACAATTTGGACACGTATGGGTTGAGTTCTCTCCAAATGAAGAGGGAGCTGGATTTGAGTTTGAAAATGCTGTCGTTGGTGGATCTGTACCACGTGAATACATTGGTTCTGTAGAACAAGGTATTGAAGAAGCACTTGTTAATGGTATGATTGCTGGTTACCCAGTTATCGATATTAAAGCGAAGCTTTATGACGGTTCATACCATGACGTCGATTCAAGTGAAATGGCGTTTAAGATTGCTGCTTCAATGGCTCTTAAAAATGCAAAATCAAAATGTGCTCCAGTGTTACTTGAGCCGCTAATGAAAGTTGAAATTGTTGTACCTGAAGAGTACATGGGTGATGTAATGGGTGACGTTACAGCACGTCGTGGACGCGTTGAAGGTATGGAAGCTCGTGGTAACGCACAAATCGTTAAAGCGTTTGTTCCACTTGCTGAAATGTTTGGGTATGCAACTTCTCTACGTTCTCGTACACAAGGTCGCGGAACATACTCTATGTTCTTTGATCATTATGAAGAAGTACCTAAGAGCGTTGCGGAAGAAATCATTAAGAAACAAACTGGACAATAATATTTGTTTCTATTGATATTTTGTTGTAAGCTAGGAAAGGTGTGAAAATCGATTAGATCTTTCACCTTTCTTATCCATAAAAATTCTTACATTATACTTATGTTCAATTAAGGGAGGAAATGAATCATGGCTAAAGAAAAATTCGACCGTTCCAAGACACATGCCAACATTGGTACAATTGGACACGTTGACCACGGTAAAACAACTTTAACTGCTGCAATTACAACAGTATTAGCTAAGAAATCTGGTAAAGGTACTGCAATGGCGTATGACGCTATCGATGGTGCTCCAGAAGAGCGTGAGCGTGGAATCACAATCTCAACTGCACACGTTGAGTACGAAACTGACAACCGTCACTATGCACACGTTGACTGCCCAGGACACGCTGACTATGTTAAAAACATGATCACTGGTGCTGCACAAATGGATGGAGGAATCTTAGTAGTATCTGCTGCTGATGGTCCAATGCCACAAACTCGTGAGCACATCCTTTTATCTCGTCAAGTAGGTGTACCTTACCTTGTTGTATTCTTAAACAAGTGTGACATGGTAGACGACGAAGAGTTACTAGAATTAGTAGAAATGGAAGTTCGTGACCTTCTTTCTGAGTATGACTTCCCTGGTGATGACGTTCCTGTTATCCAAGGTTCTGCTCTTAAAGCTTTAGAAGGAGACGAAGCTTGGGAAGCTAAAATCATCGAGCTTATGGAAGCTGTTGATAGCTACATCCCAACTCCTGAGCGTGACAAAGAAAAGCCATTCATGATGCCAGTTGAGGATGTATTCTCAATCACTGGTCGTGGTACAGTAGCTACTGGTCGTGTTGAGCGTGGACAACTAAACGTTGGTGACACTATCGACATCATTGGTATCACTGAAGAGCCTAAATCAACTACTTGTACTGGAGTAGAAATGTTCCGTAAGCTTCTTGACTATGCTGAAGCTGGAGACAACATTGGTGCACTTCTTCGTGGGGTTGCTCGTGATGAAGTACAACGTGGTCAAGTACTTGCTAAGCCAGGTACAATCACTCCACACACAAACTTCAAAGCTGAAGTTTATGTTCTTTCTAAAGAAGAGGGTGGACGTCACACTCCATTCTTCACTAACTACCGTCCTCAGTTCTACTTCCGTACAACTGACGTAACTGGAATTTGTAACCTTCCAGAAGGCGTTGAGATGGTAATGCCTGGTGACAACATCGAGATGACTGTTGAGCTTATCGCTCCAATCGCTATCGAAGAAGGTACTAAGTTCTCTATCCGTGAGGGTGGACGTACTGTTGGTGCCGGCGTTGTTGCATCAATCCAAAAATAATTGTTTTATCAAACCCATCTTGGTTCGCCAAGGTGGGTTTTCTTTGTTTAATTGAAAAGCATCTAAACGAATTGGCCATAATAGTGTGTAACATAAGAGCACGATGATTTATTTAAATAACTATCGCTAAATCGGATTAAGAGAAACTATAGAGTCTGGATGATTCAAATAAAGAGCCTGAATAAATTAAAGAGAACTAGAGGACGAATAAATTCGCAAATAGAGAATAAAGAGAAACAAAGGAATTAAAGAGGTATATTTATAGCGATCATACTCTCCTATGATAAAAAGATTTTCGTATAAGTTATATATGATAGAATACGAAATGACTGATTCATCTTCCCTATTATAAACATCGTTGCTATAACCTAAATTACAGTTTACAACATTTACTATAGGAAACTTTGCGATTCATTGCATAAAGAAGTTGATTTTTATTGAAAAGGGCTATATAATAGTAAAAGTGTGATCAGCGTAGGTTTTCCACTTGCACTGGTTTTTATTTTTGTGTATAATGTGGAATGTTGGTCATTGGCAGCGATGATGTGGAAGGTTGCTGACACACCCGGCCCCATTGCCATGGCAGGGTGTAGGAAATTTCCACGGAGTATGTCTGTTTATAAAATGGACGAAAAAGGAGGGGCTATAATGGCAAAGCAAAAGATTCGCATTCGTTTGAAAGCATATGATCATAGAGTCCTTGATCAATCTGCAGAAAAGATTGTAGAAACAGCAAAACGTTCAGGTGCAAGTGTATCGGGTCCGATTCCACTTCCAACTGAGAAGTCTGTATACACAATTCTACGTGCGGTTCACAAGTACAAAGATTCTCGTGAACAGTTCGAAATGCGTACTCACAAGCGTCTTATTGACATTGTGAATCCAACACCACAAACTGTGGATGCTTTAATGCGTTTGGATTTACCATCTGGTGTCGATATCGAAATCAAGCTTTAGTACTTACATTTAATTTAACTAATAAGCTAAGAGCTTATTATTATGATATGAAAAATGGCATAAAAATATGATTTTTATTAGGAGGTGTAACGGATGACCAAAGGAATCTTAGGTAGAAAAATTGGCATGACTCAAATCTTTGCTGAAAATGGTGAAGTAATCCCAGTAACAGTAATCGAAGCTGAACCTAACGTGGTTCTTCAAAAGAAGACTGCCCAATCTGATGGTTACGAAGCAATCCAAGTAGGATTTGCTGACCAAAAGAAAGCAAACACAAACAAGCCAGCTGAAGGCCATGCTGCAAAAGCAAACACGGCTCCTAAGCGCTTCATCAAGGAAATCCGTAACGTAAATCTTGACGAGTATGAAGTAGGTCAAGAAGTTAAGGTAGATACATTTGCAGAAGGTGACGTTGTAGACGTTACAGGTACATCTAAAGGGAAAGGTTTCCAAGGTGCTATCAAGCGTCATAACCAATCTCGTGGACCAATGTCTCACGGTTCTCGTTACCACCGTCGCCCAGGTTCAATGGGACCAGTTGCTCCAAATCGTGTATTCAAAGGAAAATTACTTCCTGGACGTATGGGTGGAGAAACAATCACTGTTCAAAATCTTGAAATCGTAAAAGTAGATACAGAACGCAATCTTCTATTAGTAAAAGGTAATGTACCTGGAGCTAAAAAGAGTTATGTGTCTATCCAAAGTGCGGTTAAAGTAAAATAAAGATTGAAAGAAAGGAGGACACATCATGCCGAAAGTAGCATTATTTAACCAAACAGGTTCACAAGTTGGAGATATCGAACTAAATGATTCTGTGTTTGGAATTGAACCAAATAAAAGTGTGCTTCATGACGCTGTAGTTATGCAACAAGCATCTCTTCGTCAAGGAACACATAAAACAAAAGGACGTTCTGAAGTACGTGGTGGTGGTCGTAAGCCATGGCGTCAAAAGGGAACTGGTCGTGCACGTCAAGGGTCGATCCGTTCACCACAATGGGTAGGTGGTGGTGTAGTATTTGGTCCAACACCAAGAAGCTACAGCTACAAATTACCTAAAAAAGTTCGTCGTTTAGCTATCAAATCTGCTCTTTCTAGTAAAGTGCAAGCTGAGGAAATTGTAGTATTAGATAACTTAGCATTTGATGCACCGAAGACAAAAGAAATGGCTGCAGTACTTGCTAGCCTATCTGCTGACCGTAAAGCATTAGTGGTAACTGCTGATTACAATGAAGCTGTTGCTCTATCTGCACGTAACTTACCTGGTGTAACATTTGTTACAGCTGATGGCGTAAGCGTGCTTGATGTGCTTAAGCATGATAAGCTTGTTATTACGAAAGATGCCGTTGAAAAGGTAGAGGAGGTGCTTGCGTAATGTCAAACGCTCGTGATATCATTAAGCGCCCTGTGATTACTGAACGTTCAACAGATCTAATGAGTGAAAAAAGATATACATTCGAAGTTGATGTACGTGCTAATAAAACTCAAATCAAAGATGCAATTGAAGAAATCTTTGAAGTGAAAGTTGATAAAGTAAACACAATGAACTATAAAGGTAAATCAAAACGTTTTGGTCGTTACACGGGTTACACTGCTCGTCGTAAAAAAGCCATCGTCACTTTAACACCTGAGAGCAAAGAACTTGAGTTCTTTGAAGGTGTATAAATAACACTAGCGAAGGAGGGAACTGAAAATGGCGATTAAAAAGTATAAACCAACCAGTGCCGGTCGTCGTGGTATGTCTGTATTAGACTTTGCTGAAATCACAACGGATAAGCCGGAAAAATCGTTACTAGCACCTTTACACAAAAAAGGCGGACGTAACAACCAAGGTAAATTAACTGTTCGTCACCAAGGTGGCGGTCACAAACGTCAATATCGTGTTATTGATTTCAAACGTAACAAAGATGGTATTCCAGGCCGCGTTGCTACGATCGAATATGATCCAAACCGTTCTGCTAACATCGCACTAATCAACTATGTTGATGGTGAGAAACGTTACATCTTAGCACCAAAAGGTCTTAAAGTTGACATGATGATTGAATCAGGAGCTGAAGCGGATATCAAAGTAGGTAACGCGTTACCACTTAAAAACATCCCTGTCGGTACAGTGATTCACAACATCGAGCTTAAGCCAGGAAAAGGCGGACAATTAGTTCGTTCTGCTGGTACTGAAGCACAACTTTTAGGTAAAGAAGGCGATTACGTTCTTGTTCGTTTAAACTCTGGTGAGACTCGCTACATCTTAGCTACTTGCCGAGCTACAATCGGTCAAGTTGGTAACCTAGAGCATGAGCTTGTTAACATTGGTAAAGCAGGTCGTTCACGTTGGTTAGGAAAACGTCCAACTGTTCGTGGATCTGTTATGAACCCTAACGATCACCCACACGGTGGTGGTGAAGGACGTTCACCAATCGGACGTAAGTCTCCAATGTCTCCATGGGGTAAACCAACTCTTGGATACAAGACTCGTAAGAAGAATAAAGCATCTGATAAGTACATTGTACGTCGTCGTAAAAAATAACGGGGTTGCACTACGGTTCTAATTAGAACCGTGGGTAATCACGAAGGGAGGTTTTCTCATGGGTCGTAGTTTAAAAAAGGGACCTTTTGTCGATGATCATTTGATGAAAAAGGTTGAAGCAATGAACGAAGGGTCTGATAAGAGAGTTATCAAAACTTGGTCTCGCCGCTCAACAATTTTCCCTGAATTTATCGGTCACACGATCGCGGTTTATGATGGCCGTAAACACGTACCTGTATACGTTTCTGAGGACATGGTTGGTCACAAACTAGGTGAATTCGCACCTACTCGTACGTATAAAGGTCATGCAGCTGATGATAAGAAAACAAGACGTTAATAGGTAAGTAAGAGAGGAGGTCAATCCTATGCAAGCTAAAGCGGTAGCAAAACAAGTTCGTATTGCTCCTCGTAAAGTTCGTTTAGTTATAGACTTGATTCGTGGAAAGCAAGTTGGTGAAGCTGTGGCGATTCTACGTCATACACCTAAAGCTGCTTCTCCAGTTGTAGAAAAGCTTTTAAACTCTGCAATTGCGAATGCGGAACATAACTATGAAATGGAGCCAAACAACCTTGTAATTAGTGAAGCGTATGTTGATGAGGGTGTTACGTTGAAACGTTTCCGTCCACGTGCGATGGGTCGTGCGAGCCGAATTAACAAACGTACTAGTCATATTACATTAGTTGTAACTGAAAAGAAGGAGGGATAAGACGTGGGTCAAAAAGTTAATCCTACTGGACTTCGAGTTGGTATTATTAAAGACTGGGAGTCAAAATGGTACGCTGATAAAGATTACGCTGATTTATTACACGAAGATATTAAAATTCGTGAGTATGTAGAGAAACGTTTAAAAGATGCATCTGTGTCTAAAGTAGAAATCGAACGTGCTGCTAACCGTGTTAACATCACAATTTCTACTGCTAAGCCAGGTATGGTGATCGGAAAAGGCGGTTCAGAAGTTGAAGCGTTACGTAAGGCACTAAATACTTTAACTGGCAAAAGAGTTCACATCAACATCCTTGAAATCAAACAAGCTGATTTAGATGCGAAACTTGTTGCAGAAAATATTGCTCGTCAATTAGAAAATCGTATTTCGTTCCGTCGTGCGATGAAGCAAGCTATCCAACGTACAATGCGTTCTGGTGCTAAGGGTATTAAAACTCAAGTATCTGGTCGTCTTGGTGGTGCTGATATTGCTCGTGCAGAACATTACAGTGAGGGAACTGTTCCACTTCACACACTTCGTGCTGATATCGATTATGGTACAGCAGAAGCTGATACAACATACGGTAAGCTAGGTATTAAAATCTGGATTTATCGTGGTGAAGTCCTTCCAACGAAAGGAACGAAAAAAGAGGAAGGAGGCAACTAATTATGTTAATGCCTAAACGTGTTAAATATCGTCGCGAACACCGTGGTAATATGCGCGGTCGTGCGAAAGGCGGTACAGAAGTACATTTTGGTGAGTACGGTTTGCAAGCATTAGAAGCTTCTTGGATTACTAACCGTCAAATCGAATCTGCTCGTATTGCAATGACTCGTTACATGAAGCGTGGTGGTAAGGTTTGGATTAAAATTTTCCCTTCTAAGCCATACACAGCTAAACCGTTAGAAGTTCGAATGGGTTCTGGTAAAGGTGCTCCTGAAGGATGGGTAGCAGTTGTCAAGCCTGGAAAGATTATGTTTGAAATCTCTGGTGTTTCTGAAGAAGTTGCTCGTGAAGCTTTACGTCTTGCTTCTCATAAATTACCGGTTAAATGTAAGTTTGTAAAACGCGAAGAAGTGGGTGGTGACGCAAATGAAAGCTAATGATATTCGTAACTTAACCACTGCTGAAATTGAGCAAAAGACGAAATCACTTAAAGAAGAGTTGTTCAACCTTCGCTTTCAACTAGCGACTGGACAATTAGATAATCCAGCCCGTATTCGTGAAGTTCGTAAAGCAATCGCACGTGCAAAAACTGTTTTGCGTGAACGTGAGCTTGGAATTAACAACGGCTAAAAAGGAGGTTTGCTTACATGGAACGCAACCAACGTAAAGTTTACAGAGGACGTGTTGTTTCTGACAAAATGGATAAGACAATCAGTGTTCTTGTTGAAACTTACAAGAAGGATCGTCTTTACGGGAAACGCGTAAAGTACTCTAAAAAGTTTAAAGCACATGATGAAAACAATACCGCTAAAACTGGCGATATCGTTGAAATCATGGAAACTCGTCCGCTTTCTAAAGACAAACGTTTCCGCTTAGTAACAATTGTAGAAGAAGCGGTTATTATCTAATAGAATATTGGTTTCGAAGGGAGGTAAGTTTGTATGATTCAACAAGAATCCCGTTTAAAAGTTGCAGATAACTCTGGTGCACGTGAAGTACTTTGTATTAAAGTATTAGGTGGTTCTGGTCGTAAAACGGCTAACATTGGTGATGTTATTGTTTGTTCGGTAAAACAAGCAACACCAGGTGGCGTTGTCAAGAAAGGTGACGTTGTCCGTGCTGTAATCGTACGTACTAAGAGCGGTGCTCGTCGTAATGACGGTTCATACATCAAGTTTGATGAAAATGCTGCTGTAATTATCCGTGATGATAAGAGCCCACGTGGTACTCGTATTTTTGGACCAGTTGCACGTGAACTTCGTGAAAATCAATTCATGAAGATTGTGTCTCTAGCTCCGGAAGTTCTTTAATAGAAGATTATTGAAAGGCCCTGTCAAGGAGGTGCGAACATGGCAAATATGCATGTCAAAAAAGGTGATACTGTTAAGGTCATCTCTGGAAAAGACAAAGGGAAACAAGGTGTAATCCTTGAGGCGTTCCCAAAGAAGAACCGTGTACTTGTTGAAGGTGTAAACATTGTTAAAAAACATGCTAAACCTTCTCAAGATAACCCACAAGGTGGAATCTTGAATCAAGAAGCACCAATTCATTCTTCTAACGTTATGCCTATCGACCCTAAGTCTGGTGAACCTACTCGTGTAGGTCATAAGGTAGAGAACGGTAAAAAGGTACGTATTGCTAAGAAGTCTGGCGAATCTTTAGATAAGTAAGTCAGAGTGTGAAAGGAGGTCAATCGTATGAGTCGATTAAAAGAAAAGTATACAAGTGAAATTGTTCCTTCTCTAGTAGAGAAGTTCAACTATTCTTCTGTTATGGGAGTACCAAAGCTTGAGAAAATCGTTGTTAACATGGGTGTTGGTGACGCAGTATCAAACGCTAAGGCTCTTGATAAAGCAGTTGAAGAATTACAAGAAATCACAGGTCAAAAGCCATTAGTGACTAAGGCTAAAAAATCAATTGCTGGATTCAAACTACGTGAAGGTATGCCAATTGGTGCGAAGGTAACACTTCGTGGTGAGCGTATGTATGATTTCCTTGATAAGTTAATCTCTGTATCACTACCACGTGTACGTGACTTCCGCGGTGTTTCTAAGAAAGCATTTGACGGTCGTGGAAACTACACTTTAGGTGTGAAAGAGCAATTGATTTTCCCTGAAATTGATTACGATAAAGTGGATAAAGTTCGTGGAATGGATGTTGTTATCGTAACAACAGCTAACACGGATGAAGAAGCTCGTGAACTTTTAACACAAATGGGAATGCCATTTCAAAAATAATCGAAGTCGTTTCGAAGAGGAGGGAAAACGTTGGCGAAGAAATCAATGATTGCAAAGCAAAAACGCACACAGAAGTATAAAGTTCAAGAATATACTCGCTGTGAACGTTGCGGTCGTCCTCATTCAGTATTACGCAAGTTTAAACTTTGCAGAATTTGCTTCAGAGAACTTGCTCACAAAGGGCAAATTCCTGGTGTGAAAAAAGCTAGTTGGTAATCCCAAGAACGGGAAGGAGGTAAATATTATGGTCATGACAGATCCAATTGCAGATATGCTTACTCGCATTCGTAATGCTAACACGGTTCACCACGAGAAGCTTGAATTACCTGCTTCTAAGGTGAAAAAAGAAATCGCTGAAATCCTTAAACGTGAAGGTTTCATCCGTGATTTTGAATATATCGAAGATAACAAGCAAGGTGTAATCCGCATCTTCTTAAAATATGGTGCTACAAATGAGCGTGTAATTACTGGACTTAAGCGTATTAGTAAACCAGGTCTTCGCGTTTACGCGAAAGCTGGAGAACTTCCACGTGTATTAGGTGGTCTTGGTATCGCATTAGTTTCAACATCAAAAGGCGTAATGACAGACAAGGATGCACGTCAACAACAAATTGGTGGCGAAGTACTAGCTTACGTTTGGTAAGATAAATCCTTGAATTGAACGGAGGTGCAAAAGAATGTCTCGTATTGGTAAAAAACCAGTAGAAGTCCCTAGTGGAGTTACTATTACACTTGATGGTACGTTATTGACTGTTAAAGGTCCAAAAGGCGAACTTCAGCGTAATCTTCACGAAGATATGAAAATCAATATTGAAGAAAACCAAGTAACAGTTGAGCGTCCTTCTGATAATAAGGAACACCGTGCACTTCACGGTACAACTCGTAGCTTAATTAACAACATGGTTGAAGGTGTAACAAAAGGTTTCGAACGTTCACTTGAACTTGTCGGTGTCGGTTACCGTGCTACTAAGTCAGGTCAGAAACTTGTTCTTAACGTTGGTTACTCTCATCCGGTTGAAATCGTTCCTGAGCAAGGAATCGAGATCGAAGTTCCTGCTAACACGAAAGTTATTGTTAAAGGAATTGATAAAGAGCGTGTAGGTGCACTAGCATCTAACATCCGTTCTGTACGTTTACCTGAGCCTTACAAAGGAAAAGGTATCCGTTATGAAGGCGAATATATTCGTCGTAAAGAAGGTAAAACTGGTAAATAATCACTAACTCACGGAAAGGAATGACGTTCAATGATTACGAAGCGTAATAAAAACGTAGCTCGTAAGAAGCGACATGCACATGTTCGTCGTGCGATTACAGGAACACCTGAACGTCCTCGTCTAAATGTTTTCCGTTCATCTAAACACATTTACGCTCAACTGATTGATGATGTAAATGGTGTTACACTTGCTTCTGCATCTACTCTTGATTCAGAGGTAGCTGCAGATGCGACGAAAACAGATGCGGCAAAATTAGTAGGTGAACTCGTTGCGAAACGCGCGATTGAAAATGGACATAAAGTAGTTGTATTTGACCGTGGTGGTTATTTATATCACGGACGTGTTGCAACACTAGCAGATGCAGCTCGCGAAGCTGGCTTGCAATTCTAAGAAAAAAAGGAGGGAAAACGAATGCGTCGTATTGACCCTAATACGTTGGAACTTGAAGAAAAAGTAGTAGCTGTCAATCGTGTTGCTAAAGTAGTTAAAGGTGGACGTCGTTTCCGCTTTGCTGCATTAGTTGTAGTTGGCGATAAAAATGGCCACGTTGGATTCGGTATGGGTAAAGCTCAAGAAGTACCAGAAGCGATCCGCAAGGCTGTAGAAGATGCAAAGAAAAATCTAATTGAAGTACCTGTTGTTGGCACGACAATCCCTCATGAGATTGTTGGACATTTTGGTGCAGGACGTGTCCTACTTAAAAATGCTTCAGAAGGTACAGGAATTATTGCTGGTGGACCAGTACGTGCGGTACTAGAGTTAGCTGGTGTCGGTGATATTCTTTCAAAATCTCTTGGTTCAAATAACCCGATCAACATGGTTCGTGCAACTATGGAAGGTCTTAAAGGTTTAAAACGTGCTGAAGAGGTTGCTAAACTTCGCGGCAAATCCGTGGAAGAACTGTTAGGTTAAGGAGGGAAAGTAAATGGCTAAGCAATTAGAAATTACCCTCACTCGTAGTCTTATCGGACGTCCGGAAGACCAACGCGTTACTGTGAATACACTTGGTTTACGCAAGATGCACCAAACGGTTGTTCAACAAGATAACGCTGCGATTCGCGGTATGGTAAACAAGGTGTCTCACCTTGTAACTGTGAAAGAAATCGAAGCTTAATTGATTATTTATAGATACGAGGAGGTGTCGACATGAAACTTCATGAGTTGAAGCCTGCAGAAGGATCACGTAAAGTTCGTAACCGTGTAGGTCGCGGTATCGGTTCTGGAAATGGTAAGACAGCAGGAAAAGGACATAAAGGACAAAATGCTCGTTCTGGTGGTGGAGTACGTCCTGGTTTTGAGGGTGGTCAAAACCCTTTATACCGTCGTCTACCGAAACGCGGATTCACAAATCCAACTCGTAAGGAGTACACAGTAGTGAACCTTGAAACTCTTAATCGTTTTGATGCGGGTACAGAGGTAACACCTGAACTACTTATTGAATCTGGAACAGTGAAGAACGTAAAGGTTGGTATTAAGATTTTAGGTAATGGTAAACTTGAGAAAAACTTAACTGTTAAAGCACATAAGTTCTCAGCGTCTGCAGTAGAAGCTATCGAAGCTGCTGGCGGTAAAACTGAGGTGATTTAATGTTCCGGACTATCTCCAACATTATGCGCGTGGGTGATTTACGCCAAAAGGTTGTATTCACCCTGCTTATGCTCATTGTCTTTCGTATCGGAAGTTTCATTCCTGTTCCTGGAGCGAACAGAGACGTACTGAATTTCCAAGATCAAGCGAATGCATTTGGGTTTTTGAATACGTTTGGTGGAGGAGCTTTAGGGAACTTTTCGATATTCGCAATGGGTATTATGCCATACATCACTGCTTCGATTGTGGTGCAGTTGTTGCAAATGGATGTCGTACCTAAATTTGCTGAATGGGCTAAAGAAGGGGAAGCTGGTCGACGTAAATTAGCTCAGTTTACCCGTTATGGAACAATCGTGTTAGGTTTTATTCAAGCATTAGGAATGTCAATTGGTTTTAACTCCTTATTTCCAGGATTAATTCCAAACCCTAGTGTTCCAACTTATTTATTTATCGCTTTAGTGTTAACGGCTGGTACAGCTTTCCTAATGTGGTTAGGTGAGCAAATTACAGCGAAAGGTGTAGGAAATGGTATTTCTATTATTATCTTCGCGGGTATTGCTGCTGGGATACCTAATGGAATCAACCAAATCTACGCTACGCAAATTGAAGGTGCTGGAGAACAACTTTTCCTAAGTATTGTGACGGTCCTTCTTATTGCTCTTGCTGTTTTAGCAATTATCGTCGTTGTTATTTTTGTTCAACAAGCATTAAGAAAAGTTCCTGTTCAATACGCTAAGCGTTTAGTGGGTCGCAGTCCTGTAGGTGGCCAATCGACGCATTTACCTTTAAAAGTTAATGCGGCAGGTGTTATCCCGGTTATCTTTGCACTTTCATTATTCATCTTCCCGCCAACTGTGGCTGGGTTCTTCGGAACAGATAATCAAATTGCTGCCTGGATAACAAGAGTGTTTGATTACACTCAACCGATCGGTATGGTTGTTTACGCACTTCTGATTATTGGGTTTACGTATTTCTATACATTTATCCAAGTTAATCCGGAAAAAATGGCTGAGAACCTCAAAAAGCAAGGTGGGTACATTCCAGGCATTCGTCCCGGTAAAACAACACAGACTTACTTAACACGTATTTTATATCGATTAACGTTTGTTGGTGCACTCTTTCTTGCTATTGTTTCCATTATTCCTGTATTCTTCACTCGATTGATGGATTTACCACCAGCTGTTCAGGTTGGTGGGACTGGATTATTAATCGTGGTTGGTGTAGCATTAGACACGATGAAACAAATTGAAAGTCAGCTAATTAAACGTTCTTATAAAGGGTTTATTAAGTAATAAGGGGATCTGGGAAGGGTTAATGTCTTCCCGTTCGCCTTCTGTTGTTAAAATCGGAGCGATGGAGGGAATTGGGATGAATCTAATTTTAATGGGGTTACCAGGCGCAGGTAAAGGTACTCAAGCAGAGAGAATTGTTGAGGAGTATGGTATTCCGCATATCTCAACCGGTGACATGTTTCGTGCTGCTATTAAAGGTGAAACGGAACTTGGATTAAAAGCGAAATCTTTTATGGATGCTGGTGAGCTTGTACCTGATGAAGTAACAATTGGCATTGTAAGAGAAAGACTAGCAAAAGACGATTGTAAAAAGGGCTTTTTGTTAGATGGCTTTCCTCGTACAGTTGCTCAAGCTGAAGCTTTGGATCAATTACTTGAGTCGATGGGACGTAAAATTGATTATGTTCTAAATGTTGGTGTTCCTGAAAAGCTTTTAATGGATCGTTTAACTGGTCGTCGCGTTTCACCTACTTCTGGCAAAACGTATCACGTTATTTTCAACCCACCAAAGGTTGAAGGTGTGTGTGACGTTGATGGGAAAGAGTTGATTCAACGTGATGATGATAAACCGGAAACGGTGAAAAAGCGTCTTGAAGTCAACCAAGCTCAAGCAAAACCTCTTGTTGATTTCTATACGGCAAAAGGCACGTTGAGAGATATTAATGGAGATCAAGATATAGATAAAGTGTTTGAAGATATTAGCCAACTGTTGAAAGGACTTCATGCATGATCATTTGTAAGACAGAACGAGAAATAGAAATCATGCGCGAAGCTGGAAAGATTGTTGCGTTAACGCATCAAGCGTTAAAGGAGCATATTCAACCTGGCATATCAACATTAGAATTGGATGAGATTGCAGAAAAGGTGATTCGCTCACATGGTGCAACTCCTTCATTCAAAGGCTATAATGGGTTTACAGGTAGTATCTGTGCTTCGGTAAATGAAGAATTGGTACACGGCATTCCTGGGAAACGAGTGCTTAAAGATGGAGATGTCATTAGTATTGACATCGGAGCTTATTTTAATGGGTATCACGGAGATTCAGCGTGGACGTATGCAGTTGGAGAGATTTCTGAAAAGGATCAAGAGTTACTTGATGTAACTGAAACATCTCTTTTTAAAGGGTTAGAATTCGCTAAGCCTGGAAATCGTCTATCAGATATTTCACATGCTATTCAATCATATGTTGAACCATTAGGATATTCGGTTGTCCGTGAGTATGTTGGGCACGGTGTTGGGCAAGACTTGCATGAGGACCCTCAAATTCCTCATTACGGTCCACCTGGTAAAGGTCCAAGACTCAAGCCTGGAATGGTGTTGGCGATCGAACCGATGATTAATGCTGGTACACGCTATGTACGGACACTATCAGATAACTGGACAGTTGTTACAGTCGATAGAAAAAATTGTGCACACTTTGAGCATACAATTGCGATTACAGATTCAGGTTTTGAAATCTTAACGAAAGCTTAAATGTAGGTGATGTTGTTTATGCAAGACTCTGGCACTTCTCCGGAGATCGGTCAAATCGTTGTAATTACGAAAGGCCGTGATCAAGGTCAGTTAGGAATTGTTGTTCAAATCATTGATGATCGATTTGTCAAAATTGCCGATGGCGATAAGCGGAAAGTTGACAGAATGAAAAAGAAGAACATCAATCACCTTGAAGTTATAGATTACATTGCTGAGGAAGTAAAGAGCAGCTTTATTGAAACAGGACGTGTAACGAACGGAAAGTTACGTTATGCTATAACGAATTTCTTAGAAAAACATTCTGATTTACTGAAGGAAGGAGAGTGAGCCCATGGCTAAAGAAGATGTTATTGAAGTAGAGGGTACAGTTATTGAGCCTCTTCCAAATGCAATGTTTCGCGTTGAATTAGAAAACGGTCATAAGATTCTTGCCCACGTTTCTGGAAAGATTCGTATGCACTTCATTCGAATTCTACCTGGTGATAAGGTAACGGTTGAATTATCTCCTTATGACTTAACTCGTGGACGAATCACATATCGATACAAATAATACGTTGCGAGAGCGACTAGCATGATAATTCTCGAATTGTCTTGCTTTAATCTGATTAGATTTTAATCAGTGCACTCCGTACCATATAGGAGGTAAATAAAATGAAGGTAAGACCATCAGTCAAGCCTATTTGTGAAAAGTGTAAAGTTATCCGTCGTAAAGGGACGGTTATGGTTATTTGTGAAAACCCAAAACATAAGCAAAAACAAGGCTAATTAATAAGGAGGTGCTGCACATGGCACGTGTTGCAGGCGTCGATATTCCTCGTGACAAACGCGTAGTAATTTCACTAACGTATGTTTTTGGAATCGGCAAAGCTAAGTCGTCTGAAATTCTTGCGAAAGCTGGTGTATCTGAAGATACTCGCGTTCGTGACTTAACGGAAGAAGAATTAGGACGCATTCGTGAAGCAGTTGAAGGCTACAGAGTTGAAGGTGACCTTCGTCGTGAAGTTTCACTTAACATTAAACGTTTAATCGAAATTGGTTCATATCGTGGTATTCGCCACCGTCGTGGTCTACCTGTTCGTGGACAAAATTCTAAAAACAATGCACGTACGCGTAAAGGTCCTCGTCGTACAGTAGCAAATAAGAAAAAGTAGTAAAGGAGGTCGCATAAAAAATGGCTAAGAAAACGAATACTCGTCCAAAGCGTCGTCAACGTAAAAATGTTGAAGCTGGAGTTGCTCACATTCGTTCAACTTTCAACAACACGATCGTGACAATTACAGATACGCATGGTAACACAATTTCTTGGGCTAGTGCTGGTGGATTAGGATTCAAAGGTTCTCGTAAGTCAACTCCATTCGCTGCTCAAATGGCTGCTGAAACAGCTGGTAAGACAGCTATGGAGCATGGCATGAAGACTATCGAGGTTTCTGTTAAGGGACCTGGTGCTGGTCGTGAAGCGGCAATCCGTTCTTTACAAGCTGTTGGTCTTGAAGTAAACATGATTAAAGATGTTACTCCAGTTCCTCACAATGGTTGTCGCCCGCCAAAACGTCGTAGAGTATAACGGAAAAAATCTTTGTATAGATTTTCCTACCTTTGTCAATAATGGATAGAGCGATAACAGTCCTGTTGGCAAAATTGGTGTAAAGCTTAGGAATTGCCTGCTGGTTATCCGGTTAGGCAATCCTTGCAGTCTACCGGAGTTCGACGTTTTGAAGGAGGGTTTGTTTAATGATAGAAATTGAGAAGCCAAATATTGAAGCGGTTGAAGTAAGTGAAGACGCAAAGTATGGAAAGTTTGTAATTGAACCATTAGAACGTGGGTATGGTACCACGCTAGGTAACTCCTTACGTCGTATTCTTCTCTCCTCTTTACCAGGCGCTGCAGTAACATCCGTTCAAATTGACTCTGTGTTACATGAGTTTTCTACAATCGAAGGGGTTGTCGAAGACGTAACAACGATCATTTTGAACCTTAAGAAGCTTGCTCTTAAGATCTACTCTGATGAAGAGAAGACCCTTGAAATCGACATCCAAGGTGAAGGTGTCGTAACAGCAAATGATTTAACACATGACAGTGATGTAGAAGTTCTAAATCCAGATCTTCACATTGCAACACTAGCAAAAGGTGCTCACCTTCGTATGCGTCTTGTTGCAAAACGTGGTCGTGGGTATGTTCTTGCAGAGGGAAACAAGAATGACGATCAACCAATTGGAGTTCTTCCTATTGATTCAATTTACACTCCAGTTTCTCGTGTGAATTATCAAGTTGAGAATACACGCGTCGGTCAAGTAACCAACTATGACAAACTAACTCTTGATGTCTGGACTGACGGAAGCATTCGTCCTGAAGAAGCTGTTTCTTTAGGTGCTAAAATCTTAACTGAGCATTTAAACATTTTTGTTGGAATGACGGATCAAGCGCAAAATGCTGAAATTATGGTTGAAAAAGAAGAGGATCAGAAAGAGAAAGTTCTAGAAATGACAATTGAAGAACTTGATCTATCAGTTCGTTCTTACAACTGCTTGAAGCGTGCGGGTATTAATACGGTTCAAGAACTAACTCATAAGTCTGAAGAGGACATGATGAAAGTTCGTAACCTTGGTCGTAAGTCATTAGAAGAAGTTCAAGAGAAGCTTGGAGAGTTAGGACTTGGTCTTCGTAAAGAAGAATAGTCTTAGCCCTCAACTTTTCTATTAGGTTATATATAGTTTTGCTCGTTTTATCGAGCAGGTAACAAAGGAGGGAAACGAAACATGGCATACGCAAAATTAGGTCGTGATAGCGCTGGTCGTAAGGCTCTATTCCGTGATTTAGCAACTGATCTTATCATTAACGAGCGTATCGAAACAACTGAAGCGAAAGCGAAGGAGCTTCGTTCAATCGTTGAGAAAATGATTACTCTTGGTAAGCGTGGAGATTTACATGCTCGTCGTCAAGCTGCATCTTTCATTCGTAGAGAAGTAGCAAACGAAGAGACTGGCGAAGACGCTATCCAAAAACTTTTCTCTGATATTGCAACTCGTTATGAAGAGCGTCAAGGTGGTTATACACGTATCCTTAAAATGGGTCCTCGTCGTGGTGACGGTGCACCTATGGTTATTATCGAACTTGTATAATTCAAGATGATACATGAGTGAATAGATGAGGCGACAAAGGGCAAATCAGATCTGAGCACGTATGCTCTGACTCTGGGCCCTTTTTTGTTTGCCCATTTTTCTCAAAGAGGGTGAAGACGTGTCAGCACTAATCTCTTTAAACGGAGTCTCTTATCAGTATGAACAGGCAAAGGAATATGCGTTAAAAGAATTGACCGTTAAGATTGAGGCAAATGAATGGATTGCTGTACTAGGTCGTAATGGGTCAGGAAAGTCGACTTTTGGCCGTCTATTAAATGGTTTACTGCTACCTATTGAAGGATCTGTTCTAGTTTCGGATTTATCTACAAAAGACGAACAAGACGTATGGTCTATTCGCAAAAAGGTAGGGATGGTCTTTCAAAATCCTGATCATCAATTTGTTGCGACAACAGTAAGAGATGACTTAGCTTTTGGATTAGAAAACCTTGGCCTTGATCGATCCACTATGGAGGAGAGAATTACCGAATATGCTTCGCTAATTGGTATTACGCATCTTCTTGAAGCAGAACCACATCGTTTATCTGGAGGTCAGAAGCAACGTGTTGCTATTGCTGGGATTATGGCAATGGAGCCAGACGTGATTGTATTTGATGAGGCTACCTCTATGCTTGATCCTATTGGACGAAAAGAAGTGATGGATACGATTGCTATGCTCCACCAAAGAGGGGTTACCATTATTTCGATTACGCATGATATGGAAGAAGCTGTACGTGCGAGTCGTTTATTGCTCTTTCATGATGGGGAGCTTGCGATACAAGGAAGACCCCAAGAAGTATTTTCTCAAAAAGAGAGACTAGCAGAGTTCGGATTGTCTCTTCCTTTTTCTATAGAATTACAACATGAGCTAGAGAAATCTGGTATTACGTTGCCTAAGACATGTCTGACGGAAGAGGAGTTGGTTGCTGAGCTATGGACATTATATTCAATGAAGTAGAGTATCGCTATATGGAAGGTACTCCTTTTGAGAAGGTAGCGCTTCGTAATGTGTCACTCACGATTCCATCTGGTTCTTTTACGGCAGTAATAGGTCATACAGGCTCTGGTAAGTCAACCTTCATTCAACATATAAACGGGCTTCTACGTCCATCCAAGGGGTCCGTTAAAGTGGGACCATTTGAGATAAATGCTGTTGGAAAAAAGACTGATTTAAAGGGGTTACGAAAAAAGGTCGGTTTAGTGTTCCAGTATCCCGAGCATCAACTTTTTGAAGAAACGGTTGAAAAAGATATATGTTTTGGTCCAATTAATTTTGGATTACCTAGAGAGAAGGCGATCAAGCGTGCGAAAGAACTTCTCCCCCTTGTCGGGTTAAAAGAAGGGATCTTAGCATCTTCTCCGTTTCAATTAAGTGGTGGACAAATGCGAAGAGTAGCGATTGCAGGCGTCTTAGCGGTTCAACCTTCTGTTCTTGTATTGGATGAGCCAGCAGCAAGTCTCGACCCAGAAGGGCGCGAGCAAATGATGAAGTTGTTCTATGATTATCATAAATCAAATGAGACGACGACCGTGCTCGTCACTCACCATATGGAGGATGCGGCAAAGTATGCGGATCAAATTATTGTGCTTCATAACGGTGCAGTTGAAATGATGGGTGGGCGTGAACTAATTTTTGAACATGCATCTAGATTGCATGATATTGGGTTAGATTTACCAAGGTCTGTTCGTTTGCTGCAGAGTGTGAAAGATAAGTTTGGGTTAGATGAGGTTCCTATGCATTTTGATTCAAAAAGTACGGCTCATTTCTTAGGAAATGTAATAAAGGGGGAGTAGATTCTTGCTACAAAATGTCATCATTGGACAATATGTTTCTACTTCTTCGTTCTTACATCGTCTAGACCCGCGTTCAAAGTTACTTAGTGTCTTTATCCTTGTTCTTATTATCTTTCTAGCAAATAACTGGTTGGCAAATGCCTTCATTGTGATTTTTACGGTTGCTATGGTCGTTTTATCTCGTGTCCCCTTGTCTTTTATTTATAAAGGGATTCGACCCATTTTATGGCTCGTATTGTTTACCTTTATTCTTCATCTTTTTTTGACGAGACAAGGAGACGTTCTTTTTCGACTTGGCTTTTTCGTCCTTTATGAAGAAGCTCTAAGACAAGGAATTACGATAGCGATTCGGTTACTTACGATTATTTTGTTAACGTCACTCGTTACATTGACGACAAGGCCAATTGATTTAACCGACGGACTAGAATCTTTGTTTAGTCCTTTAAAGAAAATAGGTGTGCCTGCTCATGAGCTTGCGTTAATGATGTCTATATCACTCCGTTTTATCCCAACCTTCATGCAAGAAACAGAAAAAATTATGAAGGCACAAATGGCTAGAGGTGTTGATTTTACATCAGGTCCCATAGGACAGCGTATTAAAGCGTTACTCCCTTTATTAGTTCCCTTGTTTATTAGTGCTTTTAATCGTGCAGAAGACTTGGCATTAGCGATGGAGTCACGGGGATATAGGGGCGGGGAGGGACGAACCAAATACCGTGTCTTGCAATGGACTATGAAAGATACACTGGCCGTTGTAGGGTGTATTGGGTTTGGACTTACTATTGTTTGGTTACGATTGATATGAAAGGGTTGATAATGGTGCAACGAGTTGCTTTATGGGTTACTTACGAGGGAACCAACTTTTCAGGTTATCAAGTACAGCCCAATAGTCGAACGGTTCAGGAAGAAATTGAGCGTGCCCTCTCTCGCATTCATAAAGGAGAACAGATCCGTATTCACTCCTCTGGAAGAACGGATACCGGTGTTCATGCTAGAGGACAAGTTGTTCACTTTGACTCGCCTTTAGCGATCCCTGCTGATCGTTGGCCTAAGGCACTCAATGCCTGTCTCCCTGACGATATTCATATTTTAGAAGCAACGTATGTCGCCTTAGACTTTCATTCACGATATCATGCTGTAAAGAAAGAGTATCACTATCGCGTACTTTTGAGGAAAGAAGGAGATGTCTTTAGAAGAAATGTGACTCATCACGTTTCTTATCCGGTCTCTGTTAAGAAAATGCAAGAAGCTGCTCAAGCTCTTATCGGTACGTTTGACTTTTCTTCCTTCTGTGCAGCCAACACGAGTGTAGTTGATAAAGTACGCACGTTATTTGCTCTAACAATTGAACAAGATCGTGATGAGCTTGTATTCAAATTAGTAGGCAATGGCTTTTTGTATAATATGGTTCGAATTATTGTAGGTACGTTGCTCGAGATTGGTGCTGGCAAGCGTGCTTCAGAAGAACTAGCTGCGATTCTCCTAGCGAAGGATCGTACGAAAGCAGGAAAAACTGCGCCAGGGAATGGATTATTTCTCTGGAAAGTATCATACGAAACACCCATTTTCAGTGAAAATTATTAAGTTTAGAAAAAAGTAGTATAACAACGAGGCCTAGTGTAACATTTTGTTGACATTGGCTTTTGAATATTATATGATGTTAGATGGTAATTCCAAAACCCACTAGCCCCGGGTTCGGAATGTTACATTAGACACTGGTTTTAACATTTTAGATTTTATTTTAAAAATACGAAAGTTCGTTTCTTTAGGAGGGAAATTCATGCGTACAACATATATGGCAAAGCCAAACGAAGTTGAGCGTAAGTGGTATGTAGTAGACGCTGAAGGTCAAACGCTTGGTCGTTTAGCTTCAGAAGTTGCTTCTATCCTACGTGGTAAAACTAAACCAACTTTTACTCCTCACGTTGATACTGGTGATCATGTAATCATCATCAATGCTGAGAAAATTGAATTAACTGGTAACAAATTAAATGATAAGATTTATTACCGTCACACAAATCACCCAGGTGGTTTGAAAGCAACGAGAGCAGCTGACATGCGTGCTAACAAGCCTGAGCGTATGCTTGAGCTTGCAATCAAAGGAATGCTTCCAAAGAACACTCTTGGACGCGCACAAGGCATGAAGCTTCACGTATATGCAGGTCCTGAACACAAACATCAAGCTCAAAAACCAGAAGCTTACACGCTTCGCGGTTAATCGATAGGAGGGTATTATTTTGGCACAAGTACAATATTATGGCACAGGTCGCCGTAAGCACTCTGTTGCTCGCGTACGCCTATTACCAGGTGATGGCCGTATTGTTATTAACGGTCGCGAATTAGACGAATATTTCAACCTTGAAACATTAAAGCTTATCGTTAAGCAACCACTTGTTGAAGTTGGCGTTGAAGGTCAATATGACGTTAACGTAAACGTTGATGGTGGAGGTTACACAGGACAAGCGGGTGCTATCCGTCATGGTGTAGCTCGTGCTCTACTTCAAGTAGATCCTGACAACCGTCCTGCTCTTAAAACTGCAGGTTTCTTAACTCGTGATGCTCGTGCGAAAGAGCGTAAGAAATACGGTCTTAAAGCAGCACGTCGTGCACCTCAGTTCTCAAAACGTTAATTTCTGGCGTTTCGAAGGCTCTCATCCATTTTGGATGGGGGTCTTTTTTAGTGGATAAGTATGAAACAATTGTGTAGATGAACAATAATCATTATGTGTTGTGATAAAATAACTATATTCTTGTTGTTAAAGTGAAGTGTTATGAAAGCGCCGTCTTAAAAGATTAGGTAAGTAAGAGGAGGAGAAAGCCATGACAGTTGGGGAGCCTTGTAGAGTGATGATTGTGGATGATGAAACGTTAATTAGACAAGGAATTAAGCATTACTTTAACTGGGAAGAGGAAGGCTTTCAAATTGTAGGTGAAGCAGCAAATGGACAAGAGGCATTAGAGTTAATCAGCGAAGTGAAACCACATATTCTCATCACCGATATAGTCATGCCCATTATGGACGGAGAAGAGTTAACCAAAATAGTAAAAGAGAAATATCCTCATATTGAAGTAATTGTTCTTAGTAGCTTTGGGGAGTTTGATTATGTACGTTCGAGTTTTCAACATGGTGTTGTAGATTATATTTTAAAACCGAAGTTAGATGCACAAATTTTATTGGAAGTATTGCGAACGGCAGTTAAACGAATACCAGATTTTCAAGTTTTGAAACAAAATGGAACGACACCTGCTTCATTGGAGCAACTTGTCGACAAACTTATATCTGGTTTTGAGATTACTGAGAATATTGAGGAAATAAGAACGTTGTTTCCTTATGACTCGTTCATATTACTAGCTGCAGATATTGCCAATGTTCCTACTGTGCAAGAGGAAGTAAAAGAGTTAATTCAATGGGCATTTCAAGATCAGATGGACGATACGATTTGTTCTTTTTTAAAAGTAGAAAAAGAGAGACTTCTATTTTTATTAAATGTCGAAGCGAATATATATTCCCATGTAGTAGAAACATTAAAGGATTGTAGTAAACGTCAAGCGAAAGTAGGATTCTTGTTGACTGATCCTTTCTCACACTTTCATGAAGTGGGTGATGTGTATCGAGAGTCGCTTTCAAAACTTAATCAATATCGTTTTTATTATCCAGATACCCCTGTTACGTTACAAAGTGATCTTGAGATGGAGCAGGATTCCCCCCCACATTTTAACTTAGAGTGGGTAACAGAAGAGCTAAAAAGAGAACGGTTCGATTCTGCTTTTCATTATCTGTATGAACACGGTCAAACGTTAACGACCTATTTTACAATTGATGTTCAAGAGTTTAAATCGCTTTTTAACAATATGATTTTTACTCTTACGATATTAGTTAGAAATATCGGATATGATGTTAAAGAATTAGAAAAACAAAAGTATAAATCTATGCGGTTGATAGATGAAGCGCAGACTGCCAAAAAAGTGTTGAGTGATTTAGAAGGATTTATAGAAGAAGCTAAGAGATGTATAGTTGAACAACAGCCGTCGATAGAAAATCAAAATATGAAAAAGTTACTCTCCTATATTGCAGAAAATTATATGAAGCCTCTTACGTTAACGGAAGTCGCAAAGTATTTTCATTTTAACCCGTCTTATTTATCTAGTTACTTTACGAATCATAATAAAGAAGGCTTTAGCGAATATGTTAATAAAATTAGAATTGATGCAGCCATTAAGCTATTGCGAACAAGTTCGGTACCGATTTCAGATATAAGTGCGCAAGTTGGCTATTCCGATCATAGTTACTTTTGTAAAGTGTTTAAAAAGGCAACGGGGTATTCCCCAAGTCAATATCGAAGAAAATTATTAAAGTAGGACTATCTAATGAAAACATTTATTGAACAATTAAAATATAACAGTTTATTTCTTAAACTTTTTTTATTAACTTTTATTATTATCATATCTGTTTCTGTTGCCATAACAATGACAACGTTACGACAGTCAGAGCGATTGTTTATTGATACATTTAGCATTACAAATGCCAAAGTATTAAGTCAGATAAAAGGGAATTTTGAAGGGTATAATTACGCCATTATTGATTCGGCGAACCATTTACAGCAAAATGGAACGATTAGATCGCTGTTATCAGAAGAGCAAACGAACCGTGATTTAATGAGTGCATATTACCATCTGAATACGCAGATGAATTTAGTGAAGTCTAACTTTGAGCGATATGAGACAGGAATTTTAATAACTGGAATCAATGGGCTCACATTTTCTTCTGACCGATCTTATTGGCCTTTTCCTGATGAAGTCTGGTTAGAGCATGATGTGATGAAACATACATGGGATGAGCCACGTTGGCTTCAGTATCAAACATATGAAGCACCGAATCAAGGACAGGTGATTGTGGCTTCGAAAGCACTTATGGAGAGAATATCTAGAAACATTTATGGGACTGTTCATTTTGCCATGAGTGAATTAGACTTTCGCCAGTTTTATCAAACGTTTACGAGTACAGGGAATGATGTGTATATTGTAGATCTTAACGGTCAGATTGTATCTAGTAATGTAGAAGAAATGATTGGTCAGAAGGATGATCTGTTATTAGAAGCGGTGATAGATGTTGCCACATCGACGTTAGACTATACAAATGTAGAATTAATGGGGAAGGAGCACATGGTGTTAGCTGAGTACCTTCCCTTTTTTGATATGTATCTCGTTAATGCAATCAATCGTGACGTTGTTAGTGCAGCTGTTATTGATAAGAAAAGCATTGCTTTATTTAGTATTGGAACGGTGTTGCTTGCATTAATTCTTGTCTTTTTTATTTCAAGGAAATTGACGAATTCATTATCTTCCCTTGTAAAACAAATTGGGAATGCGTCCAAGCATGATTTTCATCAATATGTCACGGTAAGTGGAGCTTATGAAACAAGGCAAATTGGTATTGCATTTAATGCGATGTTAGACGAGATCCATGAGTACGTCGAACAGGTGATGTTATCTCAGAAAAAACAACGTAACGCAGAGCTTGCAGCATTACAACAACAAATCAATCCACATTTTCTTTATAACACGTTAACTTCGATTAAGTTTTTGGTACAACAGGGCAGTAAAGAAGAGGCAGTTGAAACGATTCATTCTCTTATTTCACTTTTACAAAATACGATAGGAAATGTAGATGAAATTGTTACGGTAGATCAAGAAATCACTAATTTAAAAAACTATGTTTTTATTAATCAAAAACGGTATGGCAATCGAATTAAAGTAAATTATTTTGTGGGACCTGATTGTAAAAACGATTATGTACCGAAGTTGATTTTACAGCCTTTTGTAGAAAATGCATTTTTCCATGGCTTTAATAAGAAAGCGGCTGGTTCGATTCACATTATGGTCTGGCAAGAAGAGGACAAGCTTATTTGTGAAGTAATAGATAACGGGGATGGGATGTCTAATTCAAATCATAACAAGCTCCCAAAAACGAAAAGAAAATCACAACATTTTTCTGGTATTGGTATTCGAAATGTTCATGAACGTATTCAGTTGCTTTATGGTGACATGTATGGCGTCGAAATTTCAAGTGAGATAGGGAATGGAACAAAGGTAAGAATTACACTTCCGATAACAAAAGAATAAAAAATACAAAAATCTAAAGATATTCCTAATTTGTTTAAAGTGTAAATCTGAACATGTGAAAATAAAACAAAAGGATAAAAAGATAGTCCTAACTCTAAAAAGCATGCAGGTGATAATATGAAATTGTAAGTTAGAAAACGCTTTCAAAGAGCGAAGGGGGACTAGAAAGATGAAAAAAATGATTGGTGTTTTATTTTTACTCATTACGATGCTACTAGCAGCTTGTTCAGGAGGAAACTCAACAACGACAAATGATACAAATGATGATAGTAGCGAAAATGGTTCAGGAACTAGTAGCGAGGCGATTACAATTTGGGCTTGGGACCCGAATTTTAACATTAAAGCAATGGATTTAGCAAAAGAAGTGTACGCTGCTGAAAATCCAGATCTTGAAATTAACATTAACGAATTTGCACAAGATGATATTATTCAAAAGTTGAATACGAGTTTAAGTTCTGGTTCAACAAGTGGATTACCGAACATTGTTCTAATAGAAGATTATCGTGCGCAAAGCTTTTTGCAAGCGTATCCAGACTCATTCCATCCTTTAACAGGTGCTTATAATACGGATGATTTTGCACCATATAAAATTGCACCAACAAGTCTTGACGGGGAAAATTTTGGACTACCATTTGATACAGGGGTAGTGGGGTTATATGTGAGAGCTGATTATTTAGAAGAAGCAGGTCATTCTGTAGAGGATATGCAAGATATTGATTGGAACCAATTTATTGAGATTGCGAAAGATGTAAAAGAAGCAACAGGAAAACATATGTTAACACTTGATCCGAACGATCTTGGTCTTGTAAGAATGATGATCCAAACAGCAGGTGCTTGGTATGTAGAGGAAGATGGATCAACACCAAATATCGCTGATAATGAAGCAATCAAAGCAGGATTTGAAGTATTTAAGACACTTATTACGGAAGATTTAGCAAAACCAATTTCAGACTGGAGTCAATTCTTAGCAGGTTTCAACAATGGAGAGGTAGCATCTGTTCCTACTGGTAACTGGATTACACCATCTATTAAAGCAGAAGAGTCTCAATCAGGTGACTGGGCTGTTGTACCATTTCCAAGTCTACCAGGATTCCCGGATTCTGTGAATGCTACGAACCTAGGTGGAAGCTCTTGGTATGTTCTTGATATCGACGGCAAAGAAGAAGCAACGGATTTCTTAGTGAATACATTTGGTTCAAGCACTGAGTTATATCAGCAGTTTATTACTGAGATTGGTGCAATGGGAACGTATTTACCAGCTTCTGAAGGTGATGCTTATCAAGTAGAAGATGAGTTCTTTGGCGGACAAACAATTTATGCTGATTTTTCTCAATGGTCAGAAGAAATTCCACAAGTGAACTTTGGTCTTCACACTTATGCGATAGAGGATATTCTTGTTGTTGAAATGCAAAATTACCTTAATGGCAAAGATGTTGATCAAGCGTTAGTTGATGCTCAGACTCAAGCAGAAAACCAAATTAGATAATGACAAGTAAATAGGAATAGTTTGAGTGAGGAGCTTGGAAACTCGCCGGCTTCGCCAAAAATCCTTTTGAAGGACCGGCTGCAGGCGAGATTTCTAAGCTTTTTTCAATCAATTCGAACAAGCAACTCACTTGAAAGAAAAAGCTAGTCCAACCAAGCTACTTATAAAAAACAAGACTTAGGGCTTCAATAAAGGAGTGACTTCAGGTGGAAACAGCAAAATCAATCCCGCAAGAATCTCCCCCTCAGAAAAAGAGACCAAAGAATTTGGGGAGAAATTTACGTTTTAAAAATGGATTAATCGGTTGGTCTTTTGTTCTACTTTCTGTTGTATTAATATCTGTATTTTATTTCTATCCAATGGCATCTGCCTTACTTTTATCGTTCCAGTCAGGAACCGGACGAAACCTTGAATATGTAGGGTTTGATAATTATCTTCGTTTGTTTAATGATCCTACTTTCATTACGGCTGTAAAAAATACGGTTATTTATTTAATCATTCAAGTACCAGTCATGATTTTTCTAGCATTATTAATATCTGTTTTATTAAACGATAAGAAGCTCATGGGAAAAGGTTGGTTTCGTACAGCGATCTTTTTACCTTGTGTAACGTCTCTTGTAGCGTATTCTGTTATTTTTAAATACTTGTTTGGCACAGATGGATTAATTAATGTGATGTTGATGAACATGGCCATTGTGTCACAACCTGTCCAGTGGTTGACTGACCCTTTCTGGGCTAAGGTTACGATTATTATTGCTATTACATGGAGATGGACTGGATATAACATGATTTTCTATCTATCTGCTCTTCAAAATATAGATAACTCAATTTATGAAGCGGCCAAAATTGATGGTGCTAATGCCATTCAACGATTCTTTATCATTACGATTCCGATGTTAAAGCCAATTATCTTGTTTACGTCAATCACATCAACAATCGGGACATTGCAATTATTTGATGAAGTTATGAATATAACCGGTGGAGGCCCAGGAAACTCGACATTAACGATATCGCAATACATCTATAATTTATCGTTTAAATATACGCCTGATTTCGGTTATGCCGCGACAGTCTCTTATGCAATCGTGGTATTGATCGTATTCTTCTCAATCTTACAGTTTAAAGCGGCAGGTGATAAAAATGCATAGGCTAAAACGATCTCTCATTTATCTTATATTATCAATTATTTCTATCGTTTCTATTTTTCCATTCTTTTGGATGATTGTTAGTGCCACGAATAAATCAGTAGATGTGACGCGAGGACGTTTACTTCCAGGAACTCATTTATGGGAGAACTTTCAAAATCTTATTGAGACGGTGAATCTTGTTCCCGCTCTAATGAATTCAGCTAAAATATCTATCATTACAACCGTATTGTCGTTGCTTATTGCATCTCTTGCTGGATATGGTTTTGAAATTTTCCGTAGTAAAGCGAAGGATGTCGTGTTTAACATCTTACTATTATCGATGATGATTCCATTTGCGGCATTGATGGTTCCGTTATTCCGTATGTTTGGTTCTTTTTCACAATATGTTCCATTTGTCGGAGTGGATACGATCCCAGCTGTTATTTTACCAACAATGACGACCGCATTTCTCATCTTTTTCTTTAGGCAATCGACGAAGATGTTTCCTAAGGAAATGCTAGAAGCGGGTAGAATTGATGGGTTAACGGAACTTGGTGTGTTCTTTAGAATTTATATTCCTACGATGAAAACAACCTACTCTGCAGCTGCCATTATTACGTTTATGGCAAGTTGGAACAATTACTTATGGCCACTCGTAATCTTACAGTCGCCTGAAAATCAAACGATTCCATTATTAATTTCGAATCTAGGATCAAGTTATACTCCAGATTACGGCATGATTATGCTAGCAATCGTGATTGCAACGCTACCAACAGCGCTCGTATTCTTCTTAATGCAAAGACACTTTGTTGCAGGAATGATGGGGTCTGTAAAAGGATAAATAACGCAATACATTGAGAGAGGAAGAGGATTATGACTGTTACACCCAAATTAGCTTGGCTTTCTGATACGAGTGTGTTTGCTGTCAATCGTTTGCCGGCACATTCAGATCACACATACTATGAAACGGTGAAAGAAGCACAAAAAAGAAAAACAATGGCATTACGCCATGATTTAAATGGGAATTGGAAGTTTCACTATGCGATTAATCCGGCTACACGTCCGCAAGACTTTTACAAACTAGAATATGAATGTGGAAGTTGGGACGATATTACGGTACCGGGACATATTCAATTACAAGGGTATGGGAAGCCTCAATATGCAAATACCATGTACCCTTGGGATGGGCATCATCATCTTCGTCCGCCAGAGGTACCTGCTGATGACAATCCAGTCGGAAGTTACGTGAAGTATTTTCAAGCTCCAGAAAACTTTAAAGATAAGCCAGTGTATATTTCATTTCAAGGAGTCGAATCAGCGTTTTATCTCTGGCTAAATGGTGAGTTTGTTGGTTATAGCGAAGATAGCTTTACACCTGCAGAATTTGACCTAACTCCTTATTTACAAGAGGGGGAAAACAAGCTATCTGTAGAGGTGTACCAAAGAAGTACGGGTAGCTGGTTAGAAGATCAAGATTTCTGGCGTTTTTCAGGAATTTTTAGAGACGTGTATTTGTATACGGTTCCAGACATTCATTTGTATGATGTCGACATTCGAACAGAGTTAGATGATCGCTATGAACATGCCGTATTGCAAGGAGAGTTTACAAGCGTATCTGACATTCCTACGGGTACCTCGATTGTTGGTGAACTTTATGATAACAAAGGTGAATTGCTCCTTGAAGGAACAGCTGTGCAAACGGGAGATAAGAAATGGACTCTTTCTGAAAAAGTAGAGAAACCAAACCTTTGGAGTGCAGAAGACCCGTATCTCTATGAATTGTATATTCATGTCTACAAAGAGGATGGTACTTTAGTAGAATGTATTCCACAGTCTATAGGCTTTCGTAAGTTTGAGATGATTGATAAGGTGATGTGCTTAAACGGCAAACGAATTGTGTTTAAAGGGGTCAACCGCCACGAATTTAATTGTCGTAACGGACGAGTCGTAACGAAAGAAGATATGCTATGGGATATTAAAACCCTTAAGCAAAATAACATGAACGCTGTTCGTACCTCACATTATCCAAACCAAAGCTATTGGTATGAGTTATGCGATCGTTACGGAGTGTATGTGATTGATGAGATGAATCTTGAAACTCACGGTTCATGGCAGAAGATGGGGGCTGTTGAGCCGTCATGGAATATTCCAGGTAACCTTCCAGAATGGCAAGATATTGTCATGGACCGAGCTATTTCTATGTATGAACGTGATAAAAATCATCCTTCCATTTTAATTTGGTCATGTGGAAATGAATCGTATGCTGGGGAAGTTATTTTGAAATGTAGTCAATATTTTAAGGAAAAAGACCCAGGGCGTCTTGTTCATTATGAAGGTGTGTTCTATGACCGCACCTATGAAGCGACAAGTGATATGGAAAGTCGCATGTATGCAAAACCGCAAGATATTATTGAGTATCTTGAAGGAAATCCACAAAAGCCCTACATTAGCTGCGAGTATATGCATGCGATGGGGAACTCTGTTGGCGGGATGTACAAATATACGGATTTAGAACAAGCGTATCCGTTGTATCAAGGTGGCTTCATTTGGGATTATATTGACCAATCGTTAGTAAAAAAAGATCGTTATGGGGTAACGCATTTAGCCTATGGTGGAGATTTTGAAGATCGTCCAACGGATTATTTCTTCTGTACGAACGGAATTGTGACGGCCGATCGACAAATCTCTCCAAAAATGCAGGAAGTCAAATACCTTTATCAAAATGTAAAGTTGCAAGTAGATAAGTCAGGGGTTACCGTTTTAAATCAAAATTTATTTGTTGATACGAGTCGATATGCCCTTGAGTATGATGTGCTTTATCAGGGCACTATTGTTTATCAAAGTGAGCAACATGTAGTTGCAGTTGCTCCTGGTGAAGAAGGAAGATTTGAGTTTTCATTACCTGAAGATTTGTTTGCAGAACATGGTGCGGGTGAATATGCGATTCACGCTCGACTCGTGTTAGTGGAAGACGAACGATGGGCGAAAGTTGGTCATGAGATTGCATTTGGTCAGTATATTTTTAAAGAAGAAATCGAGACAAGCAAGATTCAACTAAATTCACGTACTAAAAAGCTGAAACTGGTTGAAGGTGATGTGAATATTGGCGTTCATGGTCAAGACTTTAGCATCTTATTTTCAAAACAAGCTGGAACACTTGTCTCGATAAATTATGAAGGTCGGGAAATGATTTCTGTTCCTCCTATGCCATTATTCTGGAGGGCGACAACCGATAACGATAAAGGATTTGGTCAAGCATTTCATTCGGGTATGTGGTATGCAGCAAGTCTTGCTCGTCAATGTACAGCTGTTGAGTTAGAAGAGAAAGAGCATAGTGTGACCGTTACGTTTACTTATAAATTCTCTATCTCGGAAGAGGTTTCAGTTACGACATCATATGAGGTGTTGTTAGGTGGGCAAATCCGTGTTACATCAACGTATCATGGAGCAGCAAACCTCCCGCAACTGCCAATCTTTGCGTTATCGATGAAAGTTCCAGCTGATTACGAAAACCTAAAGTGGTATGCAATGGGGCCTGATGAGAACTACTCAGATCGTGCAAAAGGGGCGCGTCTTGGTATCTTTGAAAATACGGTTTTAGATAACGTGTCTCCGTATGTGATGCCTCAAGAGTCAGGGAATCGAACGGGGGTAAGAAGCTTAGAAGTAACGAATTCACTTGGCCGCGGGTTGAAAATTAAAGCTGAAGGTAAGCCACTAGAATGTAATGCTTCTCCTTACACTGCTTTTGAATTAGAACATGCAAATCATCATTATGAATTACCAAATATTCATTATACGGTACTGACTATTTCTGGGAAACAGATGGGTGTCGGTGGAGATGATAGTTGGGGTGCGCCTGTTCATAACGAGCATCTCATAAAAGCAAATGGCGCGTTAACATTTGAATTTACTATTGACCGTATGTAAGGAGTGTGTCAAAAGGTCTCTAGGTCCTTTTGACACACGAACTGTTTTTATAATCGTAGGAGGATCGCTATGTCTATTCAATTTGATCAAACGACTCAAACCTTTCATTTAACTGCAAAAAATACAAGCTATATTTTCCAGATAGTACGAGATGGCTATTTAGCGCATTTATATTGGGGTAAAAAGGTAAATGCGTATCATCATTCAAATGAACTACGGTTTACGGATCGTTCATTTTCTGCCAATCCAGAAGCGGAAGATCGTACGTTTTCACTAGATACATTACCTCAAGAATATCCTTCTTTTGGTCATTCTGATTACCGCAATCCAGCGTTTCAAGTTCAATTAGAAAACGGTTCGACTGTAACGGATTTACGCTACGTATCTCATACAATCTTTAAGGGGAAACAAGGGTTAGAAGGGTTGCCTGCAACTTATGTAGAGCATGAGAATGAGGCAGAAACAATTGAAATAACCTTAAAGGATGACCTGATCAACTTAATCGTTATTTTAAGTTACACCGTATTTGAAAACTTCGATGCAATTACGAGATCGGTTCGGTTTGTCAATGAAGGCGAATCGAACTTGAAACTTTTAAAGGTTTCAAGCGCAAATGTTGATTTTCGCCAGTCTGATTTTGATTTAATTAGTTTGCCGGGCGCATGGGGAAGAGAGCGTTATGTAGCAAGAACGGAGTTGCGTCCTGGTATGCAATCAGTGGAAAGTCGCCGCGGGGCAAGTAGTCATCAGCAAAATCCATTTATGGCCCTTGTTTCAAAAAATACAAATGAAGAATATGGCGAAGTTTTTGCGTTTAGTTTTGTCTACAGTGGAAACTTCTTGAGCTCAGTTGAGGTCGATCAGTTTGGCTATTCTCGGGCAACGATGGGAATTAATCCATTCGACTTTTCGTGGTTGTTAGAACCTGGATCCGAGTTTCAAGCACCTGAGGTTGTAATGGTCTATTCAGCAAATGGATTAGGTGCGATGTCTCATACGTACCACCGCTTGTATCGTACGCGTTTATGCCGCGGGGAGTTCCGTGATAAACTACGTCCGATTCTTATTAACAATTGGGAAGCGACGTATTTTAATTTTAATGAGGAAAAGATCCGCGAGATTGCGCTTTTGGGGAAAAACCTTGGTATGGAATTGTTTGTATTAGATGACGGTTGGTTTGGAAAACGAGACAACGACACAACGTCACTAGGAGATTGGTTTATTGATAAAAAGAAACTTCCTAACGGGTTAGAGCCATTAGCTAACGAAATTCGAGATACAGGAATGGAGTTTGGGTTATGGTTTGAGCCAGAAATGATTTCCGTTGACAGTGAATTGTATCGCGAGCATCCGGACTGGTGCATCCATGTTCCAAATAGAAGGCGCTCAGAAAGCAGACAGCAGCTTATTTTAGACTTTTCGCGTAAAGACGTGTGTGATGAAATGATCTCTCGGGTGTCAGCCATTCTTGAAAGTGCCCCTATTACGTATGTGAAATGGGATATGAACCGTCATATGTCGGAGGTTGGATCAGCTGCACTGCCACCTGAACGCCAAAGAGAGACAGCGCATCGTTATATGTTAGGTTTGTATCGAGTAATGGATGAAATTACGTCTAGGTTTCCACATATTTTGTTTGAGAGTTGTTCTGGTGGTGGTGGACGATTTGATCCAGGTATCCTTTATTACATGCCACAAACGTGGACGAGTGATAATACTGATGCGATTTCCAGGCTGAAAATTCAGTATGGTACAAGCTTAGTGTATCCAACAAGTTCAATGGGGGCACACGTGTCTGCAGTGCCAAACCATCAAGTCGATCGTATCACTTCACTTGATGTCCGAGGACATGTTGCCATGTCTGGAAACTTTGGTTATGAGTTAGATGTGACGGAAATGTCTGCAGAAGAAAAAAACATTGTCTCTGAACAAGTCGAGTTTTATAAACAAATCAGACCAATCGTTCAATTTGGTGAATTTTATCGTTTGTTTAATCCTTTTGAATCGAATCATGCGGCTTGGATGTTTGTTAGTGATGATCAATTAGACGCTGTCTTAACGTATGTAAAAGTTTTAGCAGAACCAAGTGATGCGTTTATCAAGGTCTGTTTAAAAGGGTTGAATCCTGATGTGAAATATCATATTGAAGCAATCGGAAAAAGCTTTTATGGTGATGAATTAATGAATGTTGGCTTGAATATCCCGTTAATGAATGGTGACTTTAAAAGTATTATGTGGCATTTAAAGGCAGAATAGTGATCTGGATAAGAAAAAGATCTGAAATGATTTTTCCAGTTCCTTCATATTTAATATGAAATTCAAAAGACAAATAATTACGACCTTAAAGCAGATTCTGTTTCAACAACGCTAATACGATGTTTGGAAGGCTCTCATCCTTTGATGGGGGTCCTTTTTGTTGAAGGGATCATGTTGCGATGTTGGTTGCTCTTGCTGGTAAAAGGACATTCTATAACAGACCATTTTTTTTGGAGGTTGTGTATGAAAGTCTTATCAATGATTCAACCTTGGGCAAGCCTTTTTGTACTTCGAGAAGCGCAATATGAAACAAGGTCATGGAAAACGAACTATCGTGGACCATTAGCCATTCATACGAGCAAAAAGATAGATAAAGCCGTTTGCCGTCATCATGCCGTTCAAGCTTTGCTAAAAAAACACGGATACGTAACAGATAGCTTACCTACAGGAAAGATTATTGCAACATGCTATCTGGAACATTGCTTACAAGTTACAGAAAGTAATGAAACCTCTGCCCTTTTAGAAGATGGCCGACGTGTTTCTGGAAATGACTTTTTCTTAGGAGACTATAAGATAGGTGGTTATGTCTGGGTTGTACGAAATATGCAATCACTCAATTCGTTTATTCCAGCTAAGGGACAACTCGGGTTATGGGAGTATGATGTGTAGGAAGTTGGATCGGAATTTTGATTTGTGAATCAGTTGGACAAAATCAACAATATTTCCACTGCATGCACGATGTTTCCACTCCTCATACTAAAAAAAAGAAATGAAAGGAAAGGAGTGGAGTAGCATGACAGTAACGTTGCTATCTGAAAAGCGTAGGGAAAAACAATGGAAATTTGAACGAAGCGTCCTTAGAAGCCTTTCGTTGAAGAAACTCAAAGCAAACGTGCAAGAACATTTCAAACCTGTTGTTCCTTTTCATTTTCTTTCCCACCCTTTTTTATTAGACCCATGTATGGATATGGCAATTGATGCGTACTTATTAGGAGCAGAGTATGGAAAGTTCGGGTATTTAGGAGAATCGATTTCAGAAGTAAAGCGAAGATGTGATGATGAGCTAACAGAGATTACCCATTGTATTTTTAACTTAGTACAAGGGTGGTTGCTGGATTCAGACTATGTACTTGATTCATTACAGATTGCAACCGAAGCATTTGTTGATCAATGGTGGACGAAAGGATTCACTGAAGGTGAAAAAAGATATCGATTACGATTGCATTAATTTATATAGGTAGAGGAATACAAAATAGGAGAAATCACTCCTTTTTTGTATTCCTTTTTCATATTATCCACCTTGTCCCAATATATATAAATGGACGAGGAGGGATGGTAGTGAATTTGATAAAGTGGGTAAAAGGTTGTGCCTTTGCATTAGGGGTTGTATGTTTGCTATTTATTATTCAATATCAATTTGTAAGCAATAGTTCTTGGTCAACATGGAATTTGCCGTTATCAGGTAAAATTATTGTAGTGGATCCAGGACATGGGGGAATTGACGGTGGTGCCGTCTCCAAAAGTGGAATTCTTGAAAAAGATGTAACCTTATTAATCAGTGAGCAGCTTAGAGATTATTTACAAGAAGCAGGAGCGCTCGTTCTCATGACAAGAGAGGATGACCATGATTTAGCCAATGCAGATACAAAAAAAGTGAGACAACGTAAAAATGAAGATTTACGACGTCGGGCTGAAATTGTGAACGGTTCGGATGCGGATATGTTTGTTAGCTTACATCTAAACGCGATTCCTTCTCCGAGGTGGAGTGGGGCCCAAACGTTTTACAATCGAACCCTTCCTGAGAATGAACGTCTAGCCAAACTCGTTCAAGCTGAAGTCACAAGAAACTTAGAAAATACAACGAGACAAGCAAAGCCTATTAATAATGTCTATTTGATTAAACAAGCATCAATTCCTGGAGTACTAATAGAGGCTGGCTTTTTATCAAATCCTACTGAAGCAGAATTGCTAAACACAGAAGAATATCAACAGAAAGTAGCCGCATCCATTTATCAAGGCATTTTGCGTTATTATACGGATGAAGAAGTTCAGGTTCAGGACTAGGGCGAATGTAACTGGATTCACGTTCCGTATTCTTCCTATGTTATACTAATGGTATAAATGGAAAAAGGAAGGTGTCCGTATTGGTAACAGAAGCTGTAGTCATCGAAGCATTAAAACGAGTAAAAGATCGAGACCTGAATCAAAATCTTGTTGAAACGGGTGGCGTCCGTGAAATAAAAGTGAAAGATGGCAATGTTAGTTTAAAAATTGCGTTAGCAAAAACGGGAACAGCCGAACAATTAGAAGTGCAGCAAGAGATCGTCAATGTTGTCAAAGGTGAGGGAGCGACTTCAGTAGGTCTTAGATTTGAAGAACTATCAGAAGAGGAGCTTCAAAAGTTAGGCGGTGTAAGTGAGCCTGCTTTTTTAGGTCCTCAAATTTTAGCACCAAATAGCAAAACGACATTTGTAGCAGTTACGAGTGGAAAAGGTGGGGTAGGAAAGTCCACGGTATCCGTTAACTTAGCGACCACTCTTGCTAGGTTAGGGAAAAAAGTAGGGATCATAGATGCGGACATTTACGGTTTTAGTGTCCCGGACATGATGGGGATTGAAGAGCGTCCAAAGGTAATTGCTGATCGAATTTATCCTGTTGAGCGCTTTGGAGTGAAAGTCATTTCTATGGGTTTCTTTGTTGAAGATAATGCTCCTGTCATTTGGAGAGGACCGATGCTTGGCAAAATGCTGAACCAGTTTTTCACCGAAGTAGAATGGGGAGACTTAGATTACTTAGTACTTGATTTGCCACCAGGAACAGGCGATGTTGCGTTAGACTTACATACGATGTTACCTCACTCGAAAGAAATCCTTGTAACGACACCACATGCTACGGCAGCGTTTGTTGCTGCAAGGGCGGGAACGATGGCAATCAAAACTCACCATGAAATTCTTGGTGTCGTAGAAAACATGGCTTATTTTGAGAGCCGTGTAACAGGAGAAAAAGAATATGTGTTTGGAACGGGTGGGGGAGAGCGTTTAACAGAAGAATTAAAAACAGATCTACTAGGACAAATACCACTAGGACAACCCGAGGTTAACAAAGATGATTTTGCCCCTTCTGTCTATGCTGCTGATCATCCAATCGGACAAATATACGAACAAATTTCTAAAAAAATTATCGACAAAACAAGCAAATAAAAAAGCCCATTGGGCTTTTTTTGTTGATTTTTAGTAGCAAAGATAAGTCAGGATTTGACGAAGGAGAGGTTAACTCCCGCCTCCGCCACCACCGCCTTCTTGGCCACCTTGTCCACTTTCGCCACCGCCGCCGCCTTGCTGTTGGTCTTGCTTTTCCATTTGTTGCTCAGCCACTCTTGTAAGAATCTCGTTTATTTTTGCTACAAAGTAAGGACTTTCAAAAGACTCTGACATAATGGCCATTACTTGTGTGCGATATTCTTTTGACTTCATCGTTTCTAAAAAGGCATCTTCCATTTCAGGATCTTGTAAAACGGTAATCATCATGGCCTGGTATTCAGGATCCTTCATTAAACTCTTTAAAAGTTTTTCATTTTCTGCTTGCATGCTTTCGGCGAATGTTTGGGCAAATTCAGGGTCTTGCATAACATCTTGCCAAAATTGTCTTCCTGCTTCTGATGTCAAAGTTTGTTGGATTGTCTCGCGGACAAAAGCATTGTCCATCACGATTTCTCCCTTTAACTCCTCATCACTCATGACTTCTTGGATGGCTTGTTTTCCTTCATCTGTCTGAAGCATATCCACCATCATTTTTTTTGTGCTTTCGTAGTCAGGACTGCTGTTTCCTCCGCCATTTTCAGCCGCGGCACAACTAGCAAGAATGATGCTGATGAAACTAACAATCAATACATAAGTGATTTTCTTCATGCTGTGCGGCTCCTTTCGGTCATTTTGTCATTAATTTGAGATATTTGTCGTTGATTTATTCATAACAATGTGAGAAGTTCTAGCAATTTTTTAAGGAGATTGTTACAATCATGGAAGCATAATTGAATATTGGAGGATTTGTCTGTGAACAGTCGAAAAGTTGTTTACTTATTTTTATCCACTCTTGTTATTGGTAGTATTAGTGGTGCGATTGTTGGATTAATATTGGAATTTGATGTATATACAGCTGGATCGTTTCTGAATTTTCTTTTTGGGTTGATTTGGTTGCTCGGTATTTGTGCAGCATTTAGTTTAATTAGTCAAATGGGTTTCTTTGCTTATCTAACTCTCCATAGATTTGGACTTGCTTTATTTAAATCACAAAAACTTTGGAATTATGTACAAATTATATTAATTGCCTTTGTCGTTTTTGATTTAATCTACTTCAGGTATATTGCATTTGCTGAACCTGGTGAAACAATTTTCCACTATAGCATTATGCCGATTTTGTTATTGGTCTATGGTTTGCTTATTGCGTATTTAAAAGCGAAAGATACTAATCCAGGTGCATTCATACCAGCTCTTTTCTTTATAGTTGTGGTGACAACAATTGAGTGGGTTCCTGCATTGACAGTTAATGAACCTAAATGGTTATGGCTTTACTTTACGCCTTTAATTGTAGCTAATACATGGCAATTGTTAATTCTACATCGTTTGACACGGACAGAAAGTAAGTAGAATGAGGGTCAAAGAAAGAGGGAGCTCTATGTAATCATAGAGCTCCCTCTTTTTTGTTACTTGATTTCTTGATTATCTGACTTAGTGCTTGCCATTAAATCTTCAACGGATGTGAAGGTAAAACCTTTTCCTCGTAATTGATCTATGATGATAGGTAGAGCTTTATGTGTCTGTTTCACTGAATCAGACGCGTGAAACAAAATAACATCACCTGAAGTAGTTTCAGGAACAACCGCATTTACAATCGCGTCGACCCCAGGATTTTGATAATCTTTAGAATTTATGCTCCAGTGTATAACGCTATATCCTTGCTTGTCTGCTAGTTCAAGAATGCGCTTGTCAAATGAACCGTTTGGTGGACGCAAAAGTGTTGGTTTGTCCCCAGTAAGCTCAGACAAAATTTGACTGCTTTGATTTAAATCTTTTCTTATTTTCTCATCTTCCCAGTCTGTGTAGTCTTTGTATTGATAGCCATGACTTCCAATCGAATGACCACGTTCTTTAATCTCAGCTACAACATCAGGGTATCGTTCAGCCCAAGAAGCCGAAACAAAAAAGTTTGCATGATCTACTTCTTTTTGGTCTAGAATGTCTAAAATCGGACCTATGCGATTTTCTCCCCAACTAAGATTAAACGTTAATGCAATTTGCTTATCGTCTGTTTCAGCTTTATAAAAAGCTTGTGGTCCATCTGGGGTAGAGAAGACCGCTATTTGGGAGCGTTCTACATAAAGCAAACCAGCGGTGAAAAAAGCCGCGATGATAATGAGTGATAATTGCTTAATTCGTTTGGCATGAAAAATCCAAAAGAAATTCATTGCTTACCCTCCTTGTCCATTGTTATGACCAATCTATGGTGGAAAGTTAGAAGTTATGAATAAAATTGGAACAAATTGAAAACAATTTAAAGGAGTTTTAAGAGGAGAACGAGATTTGAATCTTAGTAAGTTTTTTATAGTTGTTAGTCACAATAGTCGAGGTGGTTTGTGTGTTAGGGGTTATCTTAAATGAAAAAGAGGTACAAGAAGTCGAGTACATGTTAAAGAGAGAAATGGAAGAACTATTATTAGATTTGTCTGATCCGAGAATTGATGACGTAGTGAAACATGCTATGGAAGAAAAATATCAAATTGTATTTAAAATCTATAAAAGATTTGTACCTCCTAAGGAAACAATGAAATATGTATTGAACAAGCGCAACACACAATAATTTGTGTGTTGCTTTGCATGAAGGGTAGAAACAATAGGAATAAAAAAAGAATCGTAAAAAAATCATTTTCAAGTTGACTTTCGCCTAAGAAAGGTGATATATTATTCCTTGCCGCAAAGATAGTTGTTAATTGAGGGCTTGACCCCGATTGCAACATGTGGTAAAGTAAAACAAGTCGCAAATGCGATTAATGAGTTCTTTGAAAACTGAACAAAAGCCAAGCGAAAAGAGATACATGATATCTCGTCAATTTTTTCTCATCATTTTATTAAAAATGATGAAGTATCGTTAGCGATACATTTTGAGCTAATCAGCTTACCATTTTTATGGAGAGTTTGATCCTGGCTCAGGACGAACGCTGGCGGCGTGCCTAATACATGCAAGTCGAGCGGACTGATTAAGA
>NZ_JAOANA010000021.1:0-83513 GCF_032335535.1 Alkalihalobacillus sp. MEB130 | reverse complement strand
TTAACATATAGTGGCGGAAGCTACAGGCTTTCGAACGCTTTATCAAAGGCAAGATAATTAAATTATTGGGTGGCAAAACTCTGCACTATTTCTTGCATTTTTCTGCACTTTTGTCTTGCAAAATACACTTATGTATACCTTTATAGGTTAATTTATTCTTTTTATGAAGCCTTTTTAAAGTAATATGTTTCAAAGTATAATAGTTCTCTTTCATAATATTGTAGTAGTTTATAGCTTCTCTAGGTAATCTAGGGGAGTTAAATTTCACTTCATCTCTATATGCTTTAGCCTGTTTATTAATTAACCACAAAGCCCAAGCTAGTTTTTCTTCAGGATTCTCCTCTTCTATAAATATAAAATCTTCTTCGTCCTCTGGCCAATCTTCATCATCTAGTAACTCAAAATCACCTAAATCTAAGTCCTCATGTAACCTGATTTCTTCTTCATAATCTGAACAGTCTAAGTAACCTTGTAACATATTTCCTTCTTGATCAAGATAGATTCTTATTGCCGGTCGATAAATATGTTCATATACATACACATGGACATCATTATCAGTGTCTATCCAACCAAGTTCGTAATTCCCTCTTAACCATTCTTGTTTATCCAGATTTTCTTTGCCCCAATCGATTTGAGCTATCGCCTTTTCTAAAGGGTCCATTTTCTTTGTCATATTCAATCAACCGCCTGATTTTTTATTTAGTTACTAAAATTTATAATAGTCAAATGAATCCGAATATATTATATTCTTTTCAAAAGAAGAATTTCAATATGTTTATAATTGGACTAAAAAGATTAATTAACTTACTCTGCTTTTCATCACTTAGCTGATAGAACATTGACAGGCCTGCAAAGATAGTTGCTGCAATTGATAATACAACTGTAATAATTGAAAGTGCAAAAGACCTTCTTCTTAGAGAGTTGTTTGTTTTAATTTCAAGCAATTGAACGGTGTCGTCTATAATTTTTGCAAAGTGTTGAGAATGTTCATATGTTTTATCAACAATATACTTAGTGTTATCCACAACCATTTCAGTAGCACTCATACTGATATACCTAGGTCTTGATGGTTCAAATTCAGAGATTGTATTTATTTTAGATTTCACTCTATTGAAGTACTTATCACCAATTTCATTTCTAAATCTCTTGAGGATTTGCAAGTTTCGTTCTAATTCATACCTTATATTTATCAATTTATGATAATTAGGCTTGGCCTTTTTAATAGATGAAAAAGTTTTATTTTGTTGAATAGCAACCTTCTCACTGGTATCTACCGCATACTCTCTCATCACCATAATCGGTAGAAGTAAATTTGCAAATTCTTCTAGCATATAAACAATTTGAAAATCAAGTGAATGATACATTGGTTCCCGTCTAATTGTTGAATTACAAATAACCTTTAATGAACTATCAATTAAGTGGGGTCTTCTTCCTTCGGAAAATAGTTGCCAGTACCCATCCTTAGATATATCACTAAAAGTACTATCCATTCCGATTGAATCCCAGAACGAACTTCTTTTCTCATTTTCAGCATGCTTAAAAGTACAAGAATTTTGATTTACCTTGTAGACTTCGACACTAGGAGGAATCAGTTTCTTATTTGTGAAATATAAGGGGAAGTATTTACTGATTTCTTTCATTGTCCTCCATTTTAGTTCTATTATCAAATCTTCTAACTTCTGATTCTTTACAATTTCATATGATAAGCTTTTCCCTCCCCAAAACTTTAAAAGATTCTTAAACCTAAGGTCAAATGAATGACCCTCTTTTATATCACTTACAATTAGCTTTTTATACTGTCTAATATACTCATCGGAAGGAGTTATAATAAATTGCAAAATAATTGAGGAGGACGACAAGTGTGTTGCATAAATGTGTATGTTTTTTACAACTTCAGAAACATTTTTCTCCACAGAAAGATCTATAAAACCAAAGTTATTCCAACGTCCTCCATGAATGCTCTTTTTAACCTGATTGCAAAATTCATCTACTCGCTCAGCTTGTCCATGTTGAAAACGAAATGGATAGTTTTTCACCAGTTTTTTTAGTCCTTTGTTTAGCTTATCCACGTCCTCAATGGGTATGTATTCAGCTACATAAACAGAAAGCAAATCTAAGTCGATGTCTTGAGGGATTTTAGATGTACTAATATGTTCTCTTTCCCAACCTTCTACATTAATTCTTGCTGATTCTAGTACTTTAGGAATATATTTTGAATTCACCTTCCAATTCTCATCCAAAGGAATCTTCTTAATATAGGGTACAGTAAATTCAGTTAATTTCTTTTCGAACTTTTCTTTCATACTTAATCTAAATCGACTATGCGGATTCTTTATCTGTATCATTTATATTCCCCCGAAAAATTCCCTTACCACTAATTATCCAATAGTTTTCTCCCGTTAACCATGTGTTTTTCTCAATTGAAAATTATTTTTATATTACTGTTATTCTTGTGGAGTACTAGATTTTCTAATTGCTCTTCCTGTTATCAGGTCTCCTGGATTTCTTACTCGTAATTTTTTAATGTTTGATTGCTCTATATAAAGTAGAGCTGCTTATTTAGTAATCTCACAGATATCTCATCAAGAGTCATTTTATTATTATCCTATCATGAAATAGTTTAAGTATATTGTATAAATTTTGTTTGTTACTCTAAATTCTAGCATATCCTTATCGCAATTTAATTCTCCCTCTATTAATGAGATGTTGTATATTAGATACTATTAAGTCCCTTATATCAATAAATCTATTTTGTATCATTTGACTACACCTAATTGAAACCCAAGAGATAACAGTCTGATGAAGGTATCTAAGTTTTCTAAAACTTGACACTTAGAGAAATTCAATTGTTAATCAACCTAATATACCCGCTTCTCTGTTCTGTTCATCTTCTATTCTTATTTATGTAATTGCCTTTATTCCACCAATGTTAGTTCTTTGAGATCATGTTCTGTAAATGTAGGTGAATTAATTAATTGTCCCGGCAATTCCCCTCATCAGTCCCATTTATTTAATTGTCCTTTTCATTTTTTGCACTTGGGGATTGTATGTCTTATTATTAAAATTAAGCTGAAGCGATTCTGCACTCTCTCCTTTTAAAATAAAATATAAAAATGAAGAATCCGCCTCTGGTCGGAAACAGGAGCGGGTATCATTTTCTATTGCATAGTATCGTTGAACTACGCAATAAATATATCTATTATTTTCTAATTGTTTATTCAACATTAGCTCTTTGATTGTGGAAGATTAAAGATCAGTATCACTTTGTATAAGTTAGATAATAAAAATCATTAATTCTATGATGAAGAGACATTATCTTCAAAATGTAACTCCTTCTTTATCACGGGTGCATTCTTCCCGATAATTACGCATATAACAACTATAGTAGCTAAAACAATCGTTAGCCAAGTAATCGATTCTCCTAAGAATACTACAGAAAATCCTATCATTAAAAAGGGTTGTAAGTATTGAATCTGCCCTACTTTTGCAACGCCTCCTATAGACATCCCACCATACCATGCAACATATGCTAAAAACTGGCTTACAACACCTAAATAAAACAAACTGATCCAAGCTTCGATAGGCGCTTGTAGCATATCAACTGATATGCTACAAGCGACAGGAATAATAAAAAACGGGGCACCAATTAATATAGCCCAAGCAATAACTTGCCAACTACCAAGTTCTTTTGATAATTTCCCACCCTCCGCATAACTTAAACCAAGTACAATTACAGCTACAATTAATGCAATATCGCCTATTTGCAATTGCCCTAATCCTAAATATATAGCATATATAATGATGGTTATCGCACCAATTGTACAAGCGATCCAATAGCGTTTTGAAGGTCGCTCACCCCCACGCCACATAGCAAAGCCCGCTGTCGCAAGCGGTAATAAAGCCAATTCAATTGCACCATGTGATACAGGCAGTGATTTCATTGCAAATGTAGTTAATAACGGAAAGGCAAGTACAGCTCCAACAGCGACAATAAGTAAACTTTTGAATTGTCTTTTATTCGGTAACGATTGCTTTTTTATAATAAAAATAGTCCCTACGATAATAGCTGCAATAACGGTTCTACCTAATCCAACAATCACCTCACCAAAATAAGGTACGGCAATGCTTGTAGCCGGTAATGTAAGACTGAAACATACGATTCCAATAAATCCTAATATCATTCCTCTTTTAATACTATTCTCCATTTAAATCCCCCTTCACAGTCATAAAAAAATACTCCATAATTTTAGTTAAAGGATTAAGCTAATTAAATATGATTGTAATGAATATCAACTCTTATTAAAATAAGAGAATTCCCCATCTGTCATGGGACAGATCACTAAGGAGAATATATATGACTACGAAATATAGTGGCATTTCAGAATGGGTGAAACAACAAATTGAGGATGAGAAATTACAGACAGGAGATAAACTACCATCGATTCGGCTACTAGCTGAACAATTTCAATGTAGTAAAAATACGGTGGTTAAGGCATTACTCGAATTGGAAAAACAGCATATTGTCTATGCTAAACCCAAAAGTGGCTATTACGTAGTTGATTATTATCAAGCATCTATTCCCCATGAAATTGATATTGATTTTTTATCTGCTGGCCCAGATAAACGTATCATGCCTTATGAAGACTTTCAGCATTGTATCAATCAGGCGATTGACCATTATAAAGAAGAATTATTTACTTATAGTGAGCAACAGGGACTTCTTTTTTTAAGGAAGGAGCTTGCGGAGTATTTAAAACATTTACAGGTGTTCACGAAACCTAATCGACTTGTCATTACTTCTGGATCACAACAAGCGCTTCATATTCTGTCCGTCATGCCGTTTCCTAATGGGAAAAAGAATGTATTAATTGAGCTACCTACATACTTTGGTATGATAGATTCCTTACAATTAAATCAGATTACAACGTTAGGAATCGAATTAACAATGGAAGGGATTGATTTTGAAAGACTTGAGAATTTGTTTCGAACCAATGATATTAAATTCTTTTACATCATACCAAGATGCCACAACCCACTGGGACATCATTACACAAATGAGGAAAAGAAAAAAATCGTTGCTCTTGCAGAAAAATACGATGTGTACATTGTAGAGGATGATTACTTAGCAGAATTAGATACGGATTCAAAAGCAGACCCTTTGTTTGCGTACGAACCCAACGGAAGAGTCATTTATGTTAAGAGTTTTTCAAAAGTATTTTTGCCCGGACTACGTATTGCTACAGTTGTACTCCCTGAAAAAATGATTCCCTCATTCATTCATAATAAATTTAGTACTGATTTCAATACATCACCACTTTCACAAGGGGCATTAGAAATCTATTTAAAAAACGGTATGTTCCAATATCATTTAGAAAGCGTAAAAAAATTGTACATTAAAAAAATGAATACATTATTAGAAGCCTGTTCATTGTATTTACCTAACTATGTACAATTTACAAAACCAAAAAGTGGTTTTTATCTCACGATCTTTTTGCCTTCCCAAATAGATATTGACAAATTGATTTACCTGCTACATGAAAAACATATATATGTAGACAATGCTTCAAGAATGTACTTAGCCGAAAACAAAAAGAAAGCAATTCGACTAAGCATTTCACAAGTAAATGAACAAAAGATCAATCTCGGTATTCAACAATTTGCAGCAACTATAATTGACCTGTGTGAAAAAAAGAAATATAATCCACTCTCATTTAAATCCTATCACTAAAGTCAATAAGACTTCTCTGTTTCTTAAATTAAAGTCGATTCCTTAATATAGAGGAGGAATCGACAATTTTAAGTTTAACTCTACTCAGCCTAAAAAGTTCCGAAATTGGTATTCGTTAAAGGAGTTATTACGCAGTATCGTTGTACTTCGCAGCAATGACTTTGTATTGTTAGTTGTTCTTCTTTAAATGAAGTATCCCAGTGGCTAGGTACATTTTTGCAAAAAACACCCTTTGTTTGATGTACTATTTATTAATAACAATTGATAATTTATAACTCACATATTGGCTCATTTCAGTCAAAAATTGATCTAGAATTTCATTTGTTGGAAATTTACATTCGAGAAGATAACAACTTTCTCCACTAACCTTGTAGTTGTTTATGACATATTGACCTTGTTTTTTTATGAATGATAAATAAGGGTGATGATTGGTGTCTTTAAGATAAATGTGAATGATAGCATGCACAGAATACCCCATTTTTATTTGGTTAATTTTAATGGTATACCCCTCAATTACCCCACTATCCTCTAATTTAGCCACTCTTGCTGATGTAGCTGGTCCAGTCAAGTGGATTTTTTCGCCTAATTCCTTCATTGTTATCCGACTGTTCTTCGAAAGTTCATCTAAGATAAGAAGATCCGTCCTATCTAACATTTCCTTTAACTCCTTTCATAAATAAAGTCAAACGTCCAAAAGACTTTATTTAATCTATGTATTCGTCAATGAGTCATCATATAGAATATACATTGTTAAAAGGAATTTATAAAGAGAAGGAGTTTTCATAGATGAAAATACAACTAATTAGAAATGCAACAATCGTCGTTGAATACGCAGGGAAAAAGTTCTTAATCGATCCAATGTTAGCACAAAAAGGAACTTTGCCTGCCTTTGGACCTGCGGTAGGATTACCTGAAGCACCAAGACAAGATCAGAGCAATCCTTTGGTAAGTTTACCAACATCCATAGAATCTATCATTCAAGATATTGATGCTGTCATCGTCACTCATCTGCATCCTGATCACTGGGATCCTGCTGCAATAGAAGCGTTGCCAAAGGACATTAAACTATTTTCCCAAAATGAAGAAGATGCAACAGAAATACGCAACGCTGGTTTCCAGAATGTCGAAGTTTTACAAGAGGATGCTGTTTTTGAAAATATCAAATTGAGGAAAACAAAAGGCGAACACGGAAGAGGCGAAATCTTAAAAGCAGCTGGTCTCGTATGTGGGGTTGTTTTTAAACACTCAGCGGAGAAAACATTATATGTTGCTGGAGATACGGTTTGGTATGATGCAGTTCAAGAAGTAATTAACACACATAAACCTGAAGTTATTGTCGTAAATGCTGGAGATAATCAATTCTTAGTAGGTGGTTCTTTAGTAATGGGGAAAGATGATGTCTATGAAGTTTATAAGGCTGCTCCTAAGGCAAAAATTATCTCTGTCCACATGGAAGCTGTGAATCATTGGACTTTATCAAGAGAAAAATTAAAAAGCTTTGCTAACGAAAAAGGGATCTCCTCTAATATTTTAGTGCCAAATGACGGAGAAAGTTACACATTTTAAAACCAAAGGAGACATACGATGTCAGTTGAAGCTAACAAAGATTTAGTTCGTCGTTTTTATGAAACGATTGAACAGGAGAACTATGAAGCACTTCAAGGTTTCTGCCATAAAGACTTTGTGTTTTACCCGCAACTTGATAAACCTTTCCCTGGGATAGAAGGTCTTGTAGAATCTGAAAAGAAAAACTTTGATGCATTTCCAAACTTCAAAATGCCAATCAAAGCGATAATGGCTGAAGATAATCAAGTAGCTGTATATTTAATATTTGAAGGTACACACACAGATATACCGTTCCTTGGAGTTCCTGCAACGGAAAAAAACGTTAAATTCTCTCTTATGATGCTATTACGAATAGCAGACGGCAAAATTATTGAAAAAAGATCACACGTTGATGTACATGACATTCTACGGCAACTTGGAGTTAATTCTTAATTTTAATGAGACCACTTTAAGACCCATTAAGGGTCTTTTTCACATAGCCTTTTAATAGCAAATCCTTTCACAAAGTAGCCTGAAAATATAGATCTTTACTGCACAGTTTCCGTCTACTGCGCAGCAGAGAGACGCTCACTTATAATCGTAATCGTCTCTTTAATTTTTCAATATGTATCGGTGTACTGCTCAGCAAAAGATCCAAACAAAAATGATAGTCCTTGTCCAACCAAGGATCTATCAACACTTCTGCGCTTACACTTACTGTCTTTGACAGGCGTTAATTGTTACTCCTGTCGTTTAGCGGACAGCAACAAAGTATCGTCATTATTAGCACACAAGTCGTTTTCCTTTTTCTGGCTTTGAAATTGAGTTTCGAAAATACGATCGTTCCAAATCCTTATAACATTAACTTCTGTCAGGTACTGTAATGACTTCATTATTCTTGATGGTCTATACATATAAGTATCCGATATAAATCTTGATATTTCAATGCTTCCTGCTTTAATTTGACCTTTCAACAGCTTGTCGCCCTCGCTCTCTCCTTTTAAAAGTTTCATATAATTATCATATAAATCTTTTCTTTGAGCTAACAAAAGCGATTTGACATTTGGATAGATATACTTATCCACAATCGACAAGGCAAAATACGGGGTTACGCTTCCGTCTTCCGGATTCACATAAATGTGATTAAAGAAATCTATATCAACGATACAGCCGTGAATTGTCCCACTACCACCAATTTTTTTAATACTATCAGCTATAGATTTTAATGCTTGATTGTAATCGCTAAATAACCCTCTGATAGCATCTGAATAATACGCCATTTTCTCAAAATAATAATTGATGTCGTTATGTTCTAAGTTATTAATTCTCCCACCATTTAACAAATATATTTTCCCTTTATCCTGGTCTTCAAGTATAAAACAATATACATTATTGTTTTTAAGCATAAGTATAGTTCCTGTTCTATTAAAAATCACATTAATCCCGAGACCCCGGTTAAAGTCCAAATATTGCTCTCTTGAAATAGAATAAATTCCGTTAGAATAGTACTTAAAAATATCATAAACTCTCGATAATTTAAAATGCTTTAAACCTATGTTTTTAGAATAATAACCAATTTGATTGTCCGAATAAAAAGTTTTCTCCTCATCACAACAGTAATCATTTCGATGAGTATGTCCATTCACATATATCCAGTTCCGATTGTAGTCTTCATTCGACCAGTCTACTTTAGGTGTATGAGTTAAAACAATAGCTTTATCGTTGCTTAAAACACTTTTAACTTTATTGTAAATGAAATTAAATTGGTTTGTCTGTTTAATGTCCTCATCTAAAGACATAATGGTTTGCCGATAAATTCCTTGCGTGGCGTTAAATTGTGAATTTAATCCGGTAAACCCTAATCCTCCCAGTATTACAAAAGCACTTTTCAAGCACATTTGCTTTAACTCTTCCTGGTCAATGGATTCCAATTGCTCTTCTGAAATAATCTCTCCGTTTGAAAGCAACAAATCATTTTGCAAAAAGCATATGCCTAGACTTGAAAACAAATCCCGGTATTGCTGAATAATTTCATCCAATGTAAGCAATTTGGCATGTGTGCTCCCGTGTCGATTGAAATCCCATAATTCGTGATTCCCAAGCACTACTACTATTTGAAGAGGATTCCAACGTTTTGACTTCAGATACTTGACTAATTCTGTATAAAACAATGTTGATATTTCAAAGTTAAAAGATATATCGCCAGCTAATAATAAGTAGTCCTCATAAGAATGATCTGTAGCAGTATCGACCATTTTTTTTACTAAATGTCTGATATACATCTTAACTTCCAATTCAGTTGCACTTATTGGGAATGCTTTTAGAAGCTTATGATTTAGATGGATATCGCTGATATAATATATCTTGTGAGAATTGTCATTTAGTGAATCATTTGAAACCAAACCGATATCATGAAGAACAGAGATAGATTCTACTACCTCATTTTCTTTAGAAATCATAAGTTCCGTGTTGCGTTCGAAATCTTTGATGTTCTTATCGTAAAAAGAATCGTTATATAAGTGCTGTTCGATTAATACAGCGCTACTAATATAGGCACCTTCAATATTAAAATTGGCCAGACTCTCCTCTTTAAAATCATAATCATGCAGATTTGCATTTCTCAAATCCCCATCTATATATTTATAAAAGTCAACAAATAAATCAAATTCTCTTACTTCATCCTCTTCTCTATAACTTATTCTTTCTATTGTTATAAATCTATGTGTTTCACTATCGAAGTATTTTCTCTTAAATTCCCTTATCCGTAATTGTCTTGCCAGTTTGATAATTTGAATATCGTTGTTTATAGTATCTGGCAAGCGTTTTGCTATCTCTCTAACACAAGAGCGGTCACTATACGACATCACAGAAGGATCGCCACATTCCCTTAATACCCTTTCAAATAACTCAAGGCAATTATTAAAAGTATACATACTCTCAGGCACAAAAAGAAAAGCTTCCCAACTTGAGTTGATTGCCTCTTTGCACAACTCCGTCTTTTTATATCTGTTAGGTACATACTCTAATGCTAATACATCATTATTAAGAGCAGCATTACATATTTCTTTGCTTCTGTTTTTATATGGGACATATTCCAAGGCCAATCCGTCTTGCTCAACTGCTAGCAAGAATAATTCTTTTGACAGAATATTCTTCGGAACAAATTCGAGTGCTAAACCATTTTGCATAATAGCTAATCTACAAAATCTTTCCGACTTATACTTATCAGGCACATATTCAAGGGCTTTGCCGTTTTGCTTTATTGCCTCAAGATAAAGTTTTTTTGTTCGGAACAAATCAGGAATATACCTGGAATTGGCTATTATTGTTCCCCTATTTCTGACAGCTTCTATACAAATATCATCTGTCATTATTTTTCTTGACACATATTTTATAGCTGATGCATTTTGTTTAACCGCCTCAAGACACAAAGCTAAAGTATGTAACCTTTTTGGGATTAATCTTAATGTACAACCATCTTGCTTTACAGCTTCAAGGCATCTTTCAGCCGTTTTTTCTACCTTTTCAATGTACCAACCATTTTCTTGTATGGCTGATATTATCTCTTGATCATTTATGGTACTAATCTCAAATGGCTTATCCATGTTATCCGCCTCCACTATAGAATCCTTAACCTGTAACATGATAAACAAAAAAGTTACAAGATTATTTACTCTACTAAAGATCTTATGCACTCTTGCGTCTCATTCTTTGGACTATTAACCAAAGTCGAAACCTCGTATGCATTCATGCCTTGAGTTGGGTATGGCTTTATAAGGTTCTTTAATATCTGTTTATCCTTCACACCCGGATCCAACCAAACATTTCTATCTTCTCCACCCAAGATAACTGGCATCCTATCATGGATTCCCTTCATAAACTCGTTAGGTTTAGTTGTAAGGATTGTACAAGAAACAATTTCCTTGTCATTAGATTTCCATCTATCCCACAAGCCTGCAAATGTTAAGATGCCCTCATTAACTGTAATTCTATAAGGCTTCTTATTTTCTTCCGTTCGCTTCCATTCATAGAAACCATCAGCCACAATTAAACAACGGCGGCGAATAAGTAATCGTTTAAAAGCTGGTTTTTCATCAACCGTTTCACCACGAGCATTAATCATCTTATACCCAATTTTGGGGTCCTTTGCCCAAACAGGTACAAGTCCCCACCTTAAATAACCAGCTCTTCTTTTTTCTCCATCCGAAATAACACTTAAGACAGGCTGACTAGGAGCTATATTGAATCTTGGATGATATTCAAATAGTTCTACGAGCAGTTGCTCTTCAATTTCTTCTTTAGTTGCTGTCAAAGAAAACCTCCCGCACATAATTTATCACCTCCAACAACTATTATTAACCAAGTAGATAACATATTTACCACGGTATTTATTCAGTGTATTCCTAAGCTATAAATATTCTTTAATTCTATGTTATTATATTACCATTATCTAACAACAAAATGAAAAAGGTGAAATAATGTATCCTAAACAATTCACACATAACAATAAAAACTATTATCTTATGGAACAACCTAATTCAGTAGAAGAATTAAAAGACCTCCTTCTAACGAACCCATACGAGATTTATGCAATACTTAATGAGAGTACCGATCAATCTGAAGAACCTATGCTTACTACTTTTTTAGCTCTATATAATCTTGACTTCAAAGATAAAATCATATTCTTTGACGTATCAAGACAACCTCAATCTACTTTAACTACGGAACTCTGGTCTCTTCCAAAAGGTTTCATTGAAAAAATTGATGTTGGAAGAGTAGACAGATATCCAATAAAATTCTACAAGGGAAGTAATTAATATGAATACTTATAAAAGTAAAAGAAAGAAATTGTTGTACGATCCATGCCGACAGATATTTCTACAATATACTCCGGAAGAAGAAGTAAGGCAGCATCTCATTAATTATTTAATAAACGAAATGGAGATACCTCCCTCTGCAATTAGTACTGAATATCCTCTTAATCATATTGATCCGACTTCTAAAAAAAGAGCAGATATAGTTGTTTGGAATATAGACCGGCACGACAATGAACAAGCACTTTTAGTTTTAGAGTTAAAGGCTAAACACATTGAATTAACTGAACACACTATAGAACAAGTAAAATCTTATAATAATATTCTCAAAGCTAAATACGTTGGAGTATCTAATGGAAAATATATTGATTTATATGAAGTAGACGGAGAGAACCTAGTCCTTCTTACTGATGATATTCATACATATTCAGAGCTTTTAAAAGGGAAGGTTGAATATACAAAGTTTCGTGAATTAAAGCGCCTCCCATATGATCTAACTACATACGAGCGTTATGTGAATCATTTATTGGATGTGGGGTATATAGGTGAAGGGACACCCGAGGAAATGCACGGATTTATTTCTGAGTTACAAAACTATATTCTATGTGGCGAAATATTATCAAGCTCTAAATATAGTACCTCAATTAAGGAAGACCTCTCTTACGGGACCTTTTCATTTGGAAATGCAAGTGGTGGTAACTTCCCTGGCTATTACAGAAGTTTTATTGTTGAGGATATAAATGGTAATCATTCAATCTACAGAATAGGAATATTTGGAACACCTATATTCAAAAATGATCCAGTATATGGTAACCGGACTGGAAATAGCTATCTATGTGTGGCAGTAGATCAATCCGGTGTTTCTACACACATTCTTCAGTTAAACATTGATAAATTTTTTAGGTACAACAAAGATCAAAAAATATATAATATTTTTCACAACGGAAGACGGAATGGTTATACAAATAAAGAAGTAATAGATAAGGTTCAACATTATGCTCCCGAATTAATCTGCAATGGCCAAATATACCTTGGGTCCTTACCAGAAGGAGAATCTTTTACTTCTTCAACTGGATCACAATTCATAGAAAGGCTTTTATTATATGCTAGTGTAAGAGAGAAATTAATCCAGAAAAAGAAAGTAAAAAAGAAGCGTTTAACTATGAAATAACTCTAATAGGGTATCCTTGCGTGACGCAATTCAATCTTTGTTATTACAAAATGTCCTTTTGATTGGTGCTGTTTGTAACAATATAAACTTGAGATGAAGTTAAGTATGATTTTTTGCAAATAAATATATTGTTATATGCTATAATGAAGACCGTGACACATACTGGCCACAGACCGTGTAGTTACGATGGATTTCTAGTTACTAAAATTTAAATTAAAAGGGGATTATCCCTTATATAGCAAGGGTTTTCGAGTTTACAGAATTTTCAGAACCGATAGCACGGTCTTCAAAACCGCTTGGGAGGCGCGTGCCGTCTCCGGTAGGTTCGATTCCTACACAGTCCCGCCAATCTTACATATCAAGGGCTTCGGTGTTCTCCCTTATTATACTAAGGGAGAACACCGAAAGAAAATCATAAATGGTGCCGAAAAAGGTGCCATTTTTTAATTTCCTGTTCAAAAGCAATACAAAAGTGACATTGAATTATCCTTTAGGGTTAAATTTTCAGACATTCATTTTTCTGAACATAAGCTCTGATCAGTTTTCCATCTTTCTTTTCCTCTAGTAAAGTATGGCCATTGTGCTCGCACCATGAAGGTAAATCCCTGACAAATTGTGAATCAGTCGCTGTTACTTCTAAAATTTGTCCTTTCCCCATTTCTTTTACTGCTTTCGCTACACTCATAATAGGTCCTGGGCACTGAAGGCCGCTAGCATCTATTTTCACATCTGCTCTAAACTCTAGACAATTACCCTCTGCCACGCCAGAGTCGTCCATTTTCATGTCACAATCTCTCTTTCTATTGCCATACACTGAAGAGTAAGTTTTCCAGCCACCATCTAAATTTTTCACTTTAAACCCATTTTCCTGAAGAATACGTGAAGCTAAATAACCTCGTAAGCCTACTTGGCAATTAACATAAATCGTTTCATCTTTCGGAAGTTCTGTTAACCGCTCCCTGATATCATCAACAGGAATATTAATGGCCCCTTCAATAAAGCCCATTTCTAACTCGATAGGTGTACGTACATCGACTAACATAGCTCCCTCTGCCACGATTTCATCAATTTCGTGCCACTGAACGGTTTCAAGTACACCTTCCACAATGTTGGTTGCTGCATAACCTAGCATATTGACAGGATCCTTTGCTGAAGAATATGGAGGTGCATAAGCTAGTTCTAAGTCAGCAAGGTCTATGACAGACAATCCACCTTTAATTGCTGTTGCAATCACATCAATTCTTTTATCGACTCCATCCTTTCCAACCGCTTGCGCTCCATAGATTTTGCCTGTTTCTTTATCAAACACTAGTTTTAATGCAATCGGTGCTGCTCCTGGGTAATAGCCGGCATGCGAGCCAGGATGAAGATGGATAACTTCGTACGGTATCCCTAAACGCTTTAACGTTTTTTCATTATTTCCAGTAGTCGCCACAGTATAGTCTATAACTTTAGCAATAGATGTTCCAAGTGTACCGTTATACTTAGCTTTCTTTCCGTAAATATTATCCGCCACAAGTCTGCCTTGTCTGTTCGCTGGCCATGCGAGTGGAATCATCGTCGGCTTCCCGTTAATATAATCCTTTACTTCAATAGCATCACCAATCGCATAAATATTTGGGTCGTTTGTTTGTAAATAATCATTAACTTGTATTCCTCCACGTTCGCCTACATGAAGGCCAGCGTTAACAGCAAGTTCATTCTCTGGACGAACGCCAATCGATAAGATAATGAGGTCTGTCTCCATTCGCTTACCGTTATTTGTAACAACAATCTTTCCTTCGCTTTCAAAAGACTCGACCCCATCGCTTAAAACAAGATTGACTCCCTTTTCTTCAAGATGCGTATGAATGATGGATGCCATTTCATAATCTAGCGGGGCCATCACTTGGTTAGCCATTTCAATAACGGTGACATCTATCCCCCGTTCATAAAGGTTCTCTGCCATTTCTAAACCGATAAATCCACCACCAACTACAACCGCACGCTTTGGTTTTTCGTTATCGACATACGATTTAATTTTGTCTGTATCTGGTATGTTTCTCAAAGTAAAAATAGCCTTTGCTTCATTCAATCCCGGAATTGGTGGAACGATTGGACGTGCCCCTGGTGAAAGCACCAGTTCATCATAAGATTCCTCATACGTATTCCCAGTTTTAAGGTCTTGGACATGTACCGTTTTACCTTCACGATTAATTCCAATAACCTCACTAAGGTTACGGATGTCTAAATTGAATTTTTTGGACATTCCTTCTACTGTTTGCACTAATAGTTTTTGGCGATCTTTAATCGTCTCGCCAATGTAATAAGGCAAACCACAGTTAGCGAACGAGATATATTCTCCTTTTTCAAATAGGACAATCTTGGATGTTTCATCTATTCTTCTTAAGCGAGCTGCTGCTGTTGCACCGCCTGCAACTCCACCGACAATAACTATTTTTTTGCTCATCATTATTTTTTCCCCCTAGTCAGTTAAAAGATTACCTCACAGGGTATATACCCTATATAGTATATTACTAGGTTACTCTCTTAATTGATGTGATTTAAATCATAGTTTAGCCTTTTTTATTTTAATTTTATAAAGCCAACCTACGAAGGAAAAAGATCTAGATAAAAAGATAAAAATAAAGTATAATCACACTAAACTAATAGGAATTGGAGGTATTTGCAAATGACTATTATTAGTCTCTTTAAAGATACATGTCCGACTTGTAAACAAACACTAAAACACGATAAGTCTGAAGCTTTAATAGGACGAATTGTTAAACATTGCCCCGAAGGTCATTACGAAAAAGAATATCATCCAGCTTTAGAAACTTTTGTAGAGACAATTCGAAACTAACACTATAATATTGAATATAAAAGAGCTTGAAAAACAACCTAATCGAACATCTGGTCGTTTTTTCAAGCTCTTATCTTTCTTTATTAATGTATATCAATGCCCATGTTCTTCTTCAGCAGCAATGGCAATAGCTTTGGTTTCATGAATGGTTCCATATGGATGCTGAGGTGGAGCATAGATAGAGTACAGCTTAAGTGGTTGATTACCAGTATTGGTCAAATTGTGCCACTTACCAGCAGGTATCACAATTGCATAATCATCATATACTATTTCTTCAAAGTCTAATCGATTTTTGCTATCACCCATTTGAACAATTCCTTGCCCTTGTTCAATACGTAAGAATTGATCAAGAGTTGGATGAATTTCTAAACCAATATCCTCTCCAACATCAATACTCATCAAAGTGACTTGCAAATGATCTCCTGTCCATAAAGCGGTACGGAAATTGTTATTTTGATTAGTCACTTCTTCAATATCTACTACAAACGGTTCTGCCCCATAATCTATTATTTCACTTGTAAGTTCTGCATCTAATGAACCAAATCGTGTAGCGTTCTCTTGTTCACCAATTAGAGCCCATCTAAACACATTTTGAATTTGTGGATGCCCCATGAGCTGGGCACTCTTTTGATAATCTTCATACCCCTCTAATTCCAGCTCATAAGCCTTTTGTAAACCATCTCTATAACTATGAAAAGGAACGTGATCGATCTGGTACATAGGTTGGATACCAGTAAGATTGGTATAAAGATTGGTGAAATGTGTTAATTGGGCTTTGTTCCCTTCTAAAGCCTGAAGAATGTCATTTTTATGCTTTTTAGACGGTGCAGCATTGGCTAACTGTCTATAAAACTTAATAAGCGCGGCCTCTCTCTTGATCCCTCTTAGTATTGCTTCAAAAACTTGATCATCCTGCCCATGATGACTCCTTGTCATAAAGTTTGGATTATAAATGGGTGCGTTAGCATTAGCGTAATAAGGATTTGGAGTCGTGTTAGAATAATACATTACGTTCATTCCCTTCAAAGGTTTATCAAATTTATCATATGCCTATGCCTAGAGAATGGACTTCTAATGAATATACTTAATTAAAAAAGGGCATTTGATTAGTTTAAAAACTTTTTAGTATTTATTGCATCAAAAAAAGAATAGAATAGGATCTACACCTAATCTATTCTTTCGTGTAACTACTAAAGAAAAAATCATTATTGGCTTTTGAATTCACTCTGTTTTTTGCCCGACAAATTGAATAACATGAGACAAGCCATTATGTAAGTCTCCCTCATGTCGGACAACCTCTCCCATAAAAAAGTGAACAATACGCCAATCAGAAAAGACATTTAGAAATTCTTCGGGTTTGTATAAAAGCTCTAAGTTTTGAGGTCCACCACTATTGTATGGTATTTGATAATGCGAATAGACTTCCGTAATAAAATAACCACCTGGTTTAACTGACTCTTTTACTCCTTGTAGTGTTTTCTTGCGTAACACTTCTGGAAAGTGACCAAAAATACAGACGATCTCATCCCATTTGTTTTGTTTCCAAACAGCTTCATTTAAATCAACCAGTTTTGTATCAACCCTTACACCTCTGCTATTTGCCAACTTATTCATTTTTAATAAGCCTGATTCAGCGTAATCCCAAGCTGACACGTTCATTCCTTGTTCAGCTAAGAAAACGGCATTGCGTCCTTCTCCTTCTGCAATAGCAAGAGCGTCACCTGATAATGGAAATTTTCTCTGCATTTCCGCTAAAAACACGTTTGGTTCTGTTCCATATACGTAGCTCTCTTCTTGAAAACGCGTGTTCCATGGGTTCATTTTCTATTCTCCTAAAATGTATTTTACAAATAGTAAAACCCTATAGTCAGAATAGACATATAGGGCGAATCAACGATTATCTAATCACGACAAATTGACCTGTACCTAATACATTTTTCGTATAATCTATTTTCACATCATTGAAATAAACCTTATCTTTCTCAGAGATTAAAAACTGGATACCATCCTGCTCAATAATTTCATCATTTTCTAATGCTGATTCTTCCAGAACCAGACGAAGTTGTGGACCTCCTCAACCAATTCCCATCGTTAAACGGATGCAGGGTTCAGCCCCTTGTTTAATTGTATCTTGAACTTCATTTAAAATTTTTTCAACTGCTTTGGGTGTTATTTTAACCATCTTATATACCCTCCTTAGTATTTAAAACGTTATAGTTTAATCTTATGATTTACAATGGCGCTGTTTTTATAAGATGTCTATCCAAATCTTCACTGCTGTTGCAGCAATCAATACAGCTAATATTACTTGTAGAATCTTTGTATTCATCTTCTTTCCTGCCATTGCACCTAGTGGAGAGGCAATAAGACTTGCCACAATCATAATAAAAGCTGGAAAATAATCAATTTGTCCAGTTGTAATCTTCCCGACCGTTGCTCCAATGGATGAGATAAAGGTAATAGCTAAAGAGGAAGCTATAGTCATACGGGTTGGAATCTTTAATACAACAAGCATGATCGGTACTAACAAGAATGCCCCAGCTGCACCAACAATTCCTGCTCCAATCCCGACAATTAATGCAAAGTTTGCTGCTAACCATTTATTAAATGTCACTTGATCCAATGGAACATGATCAATTCCCTTTTTAGGGATAAACATCATGATTGCGGCAATTAATGCTAAAATACCGTAAATAAGATTAATTCCGCCTTCTGACATCAGTTTTGATCCATAACCACCAACAAAACTACCAATTAAAATAGCTGATCCCATATAAATAATTAACGTCTTATTTAAGTATCCACCTTTACGATAAGCCCACACTCCACCAATGGTTGCAAAGAACACTTGAATGGCACTAATACCCGAAACCTCATGCGCACTAAAAGCAGCTAAACCAAACAATGGCGGAATATATAACAGCATGGGATATTTAATAATTGATCCGCCAATTCCTAACATTCCTGAGATATAAGACCCTATGAAACCAATCAGAAAGATTGTAATAATAAAAGCAAAATCCATTAAAACTACCTCCTTTTAAAGGAAAAGAGGGAACCAAACCGGTTCCCATAACTATTAGCCTTTTTTGATCCAGAATTTTAATACGCCATCTTCTTCCGTATCTGATACTAACTCATGACCACCAGATTTCGCCCATGCTGCTAGGTCATTTTTTGCTCCTTTATCTGTTGCGTGAATTTCTAGCACTTGCCCTGATTCAAGTTCTGTCATAGCTTTCTTTGTTCTTACAATTGGCATTGGACATGCTAATCCTTTTGCGTCTAATACTTTATCTGAATTCATTTATAAAGCCTCCAGTTATTAATTTCTATTTTTTTATCGTTTGTTATCTTACTGCACAACGGTTTGGACCAATTTCCATTTCACGTTGTTTTTCTTCATCTGGAGTGATTTTCCCCATATTTGTTTCACGAATTTCTTGATACGAGTTTGGTTGTGGTGGTAGGTTCTCTGTCACCATTGATCTAAACTCATTTTCATCTTCAATATTTAGTCCATGATTTTCGGCGAACAGTGTCCCTAATTTCCGAGCCACAGTTCCATCTTCATTTAACTCTTCGATGATCATAAAGTGAGCCGGTAAAACAATTAACTCTTCTGATAGTTCTCTATAACGCTTATAAAGTGACTCACGTAAATCTCCTACCCAATCTTCAGCGAGTCCCGCTAGGTCAGGTCTTCCAATGGAATCAATGAAAAGAATATCTCCGGATAATAGATATTTCTCATCGATAACAAATGAAGTCGAACCAATTGTATGGCCAGGTGAGTATAGAGCATGAATGTTGATCGTTGAATTCCCGATTTGTACGTCATTTCCGCCTTCAAGTGCTGCATATTCAAACACTACTTCACCTGCGTCTTTTGGAGGTAACCAGTACGTTGCACCAGTTGCTTCTGCAATTTTTCTTCCACCTGAGATGTGGTCAGCATGTAGATGAGTATCAAATACGTGTGTGATTTTTGCATTGATTTCTTTAGCAAAGTTCACATACACATCTGCCATACGTGTCGCATCGATTATGGCTGCTTCTCCATTGGAAACAACCATATAAGATAGACAGCCTTTCCCTAGACGTACAAATTGATATAGCTCACCACCGTTTTTTAGATCCCCTACTTTAACTGGCTCTAAATATTCACTCCAAGTCTTCATTCCGCCTTCAAGATAAGAAACATCTAGTCCTTCATCAGACAACATCTCTGCTACCATCATGGAAGAACCTTCTTTCGCACAAACAACTAATACTTCTTTATCTGCTGGAATTTTATCCATGATTTCTTCTACGCCATCTAATAGTTCAAAATAAGGAATATTAAAGTAATCAAAGTTCTCTCCTTCAATTTTCCAATCAGCGAAATCCCCTTCATTACGAACGTCTAGAATAAATAGCTCTTTCTTTTCAATTACTTTTCTTGCTACTTCTTTTGAATTCATCGCTTTTACTGACATTTAATATACCCCCTATAGTATGTTTAAGTTTAAAAAAATTTTAATTAAAACGTTAATGTTACATCCGCATCCTTGGCGAATTCTAAGAATGTAACGGCTCCACCCACTTCAATTCCATCAACAAATGCACCTTTTTCTAGTTCCATAACATCCATTGTCATTTGACAACCAATCAATTTAACACCCATTTCTTGTGCCATTGCCACGAGTTCAGGGATCGCTGGAACATTTGCTTTCTCAAAACCCTTTTGGTAATGCTCTTTCCCCCCTGGCATTGGTAATTGACCGTATGCTTCTTTATGAATTAGGTTTAGACCTTCAAAGGTAAAGAATATAGCTACCTCTTGGTCTGTTGCAGCTGCAGCTGTTGCTACATTGAATACTTTGTAGGCATCAAATAACCCACCATTGCTTGCTATAATCGCTAATTTTCTACTCATCTTCTCTCAACCTCCTATTATTTTCTCAATGCTGACATAATGCTATTTGGATCATAACCAACAACCCACTGGCCGTTCACTTCCGTTTGTGGAACCCCTAATTGACCTGTTTTTTCTACAAGTTGCTGCATAATGGCAGGATTTGTTTCTACATTCACTTCTTGATAGGAAATGTTTTGATCTGATAAAAAGTTTTTTAACATCACACAATAACGACAGTGATTAGAAGTATAAACAGTAATCTGATTCATGATTGACCCCTCCTATTTATTAAGACTATCTGTTGGGTTACCCCATTCGCTCATGCCAGGTACGACATTAATAACAGTTTTAAATCCAGCTTCTGTTAACTTTTGTGCGGCTAAATCACTACGGCTTCCAGTACGACACACAACAAAAATATCTGCATCCTCGCTTAGTTCATTTAAACGATTCTCAAGTTCACCAAGCGGAATGGATTTTGCACCAGGAATATGATTGAAGGCATATTCAGCTGATTCGCGTACATCTAACACTAGAATACCTTCATTGTTAGCTAATTTCGCTTGAAGTTCCTCGTTGTTTACAACATGTGGGTGTTTCTTCTCTTCTTTTTCTTCCCCAGTCGCCTTACGCAGATAATGTTTTAACACTTCATCCTCTTCAAGCGTTCCTAAATATTGATGTCCAGTGCTCTGTGCCCACGCCTTAATATCAGCAGTTGATCCTTTATCTGTTGCTTGAATTTCTAATACTTTTCCTGGTTCGAGTTCATTCATCGCTTTTTTTGTACGAACGATTGGCATTGGACATGCTAATCCTTTTGCATCTACTAGTTGATCAAATTTAATATTTTCCATAAATAGTCCTCCTTAGAATAAATACCTATATAGGTATAATAAACTTCAAAAAAATTTACTGAACGTTCCCTTCCCAGTTCATCATACCTCCAACCATATTGGTAGCATGAAACCCGTGACTGGACAGAAACTCAGTGGCTCTTCCACTTCTAGCACCAGAGCGACAAACAATAATATATTCTTTCGTTTTGTCTAGTTCATGTAGACGAAATTCTAGTAATCCAAGCGGGATGTTTACACTTCCAGGAATATGTCCTGCTGCTACCTCATCCGTTTCACGAACATCAATAATATTGGGGTTAACGAGACGTTCTACTTCTTTTGGTGTGATTTCTTTCATAACTGATCTCCTCCTAACGTTAGTTCCAAGCGCTCATACCGCCTTTTACATTTGTAATTTTTTGAAAACCCATTTTTCTCAAAAGTTTTGTTGCCTTATTGCTGCGCATTCCACTCTGACAAATGACTACAACATCTTTCTCTTTTGATAACTGGCTTGCTTTTTGAGAAAGCTCATGAAGTGGGATATTTTTAAACGTGTTAATTTTGTTTCTAGAAAACTCACCTGGTGTTCTTACATCAATAAATTGAACATCTTTTCTCTTTAACTCTTTTTTAAGGTCACTCGTTGAAATTTGTTTTACACCTTTAACAGGCATGAACTTATTAACTAAAAAGAATGCTACTAAGCCAACAACTATTACATTAATGATTACGTCCATTATTGTACCCCCTTGGGTAAAACTTATTAAATAAATAAATTCACATTTCCTTCTTCTGCATCAGCTAAATATGCGGCTACACCAGCATATTCTAAACCATCAATCAACTCTTCTTTTTGTAGTCCTAATAGATCCATTGTCATTGTACAAGCAACTAACTTTACGCCTTGTTCTTGTGCCATTTCGACTAAATCAGGTAATGGCATTGCATTGTGTTTTTTCATAACATGCTTAATCATTTTTGGTCCCATTCCGGCAAAATTCATATTAGAAAGACCCATGCTATCAGCGCCTCGTGGCATCATTTTCGCAAACATTTTTTCTAAAAATCCTTTTTTCACTGGTACGTGTTCATCTTTTCTAAAAGCGTTTAGCCCCCAAAATGTTGAGAAAATTGTTACTTCATGATCATAGGCTGCAGCACCGTTTGCGATAATAAAAGCTGCCATTGCTTTATCATAGTCACCACTAAATAAAATAATTGTTGTTTTCTTTTTGTCTGTCATGTTGTTCACTCCTTTTGTGTTTTTAACATATACCTGTATAGGTATAAGACTATTCAAAAAAATAGGTAGTCTAGCCTTTTTTAATCCAAAACTTCAAAACATGATCTTCTTCAGTGTCTGAAAGTAATTCATGCCCACCGGATTTAGCCCAAGCCAAGAAGTCATTTTTGGCCCCTTTATCAGTCGCATGAATCTCTAAAACCTGACCTGATTCCATCTCACTTATTGCCTTCTTCGTTTTAACAATAGGCATCGGACAAGCTAGTCCTTTTGCATCAAGAACTTTATCTGCCTTCATTTAGATAGCCTCCCTTTTTGTTTTATACATATACCTCTATAGGTATTATAAAAGAATAAAAAAATTTGTCAACAACATTTCAATTCGTTTCTCAAGACTCAGTTAAACCTATAGGGGTATTGTAATTGATCTCACTCACCCCTGTCAATCATCTTTTTTTATTATCGGCTTTTCACTAATAAGTTCACAGCTTCTTGAATAAACGCTTCTGTTTCTTCACCTTTTTCAATTTGCTCGCGAACACACTGCTCTAAGTTAGTGCTTACGACTAAACCAATCGTTCGGTCCAACGCATTTCTTGCGGCTGACATCTGAACGACAAGATCCTTACAGTCCTTCCCCTCTTCCATCATTCTAAGAATCGCTCTGACTTGTCCTTCTACACGTTTTACTCTGTTTTTCATTTTGTCATTGTACTCCATGGATTTCCCTCCTTTTTCTACAGTTAAACCTAGTTGGTTGTTTATTATTATACAGATAATACCCTTTAACTCTTGCACCCTTATTCTTCAAGAACCTGGCACTTACATTTACATCAATCATCTCTGAACCTATGATATAAATGCTGTTCCCCTCAAAAAGATCGTAGTTCCTTTTTAAATAGGCTAATGGAATATTAACAGCTCCTGCTACCCGAGATTTATAAACAATAGAAGAATCCCTTACATCAAGAACAATAGTATGATATTGATCATTTATTTTCTCCAGTTCAACACAGCTTAAACCAAGAACTGGTACATATCTTTTATATAAGGAGCGAGTAAAGATAATTGTTAATACGATTAAGAATGTCGTCATATAAGCACCTATGAAGTTATTTTGTAACCTCGCCTTCCCACTTAAGCATTCCGCCTTTTACACTGACTAAATCTTGATACCCAAGATCCTTTAATGCATTTGCAGCTTGAAGACTTCTGTTCCCACTGCGGCAGATGATGACGATTGTTTGATCTTTAGGAATAAGTTCGGTTTGATCATCTAGTGTACTTAAAGGAATATTCATCATACCATCTATATATCCTTCCTTAAATTCATGAGACTCACGAACGTCTACAAAGAAAACATCTTCATGTTGCTCATTCATTAAAATGGCTAATTGTTCCGTGGTCATTTCATCTATCCCTGCATTAAGCGATAATTTATATCCAAAAAAGCCAATTAATATGGTTATAGGGATTATGATATGCCAATATTTTTTTATCAATGATCTGCCCTCCTCGTTGTTTATACTCATATAATATACCCTACTAGGTATATAGTCAAGCGTAATTTTTAAATTATAATTATTTTTTAGCAAGCAATAAAGAAGTCTCTTAATGAAAAGTCATGACCTTTCACAAGAGACTTAAATTGGCTGTTTCCCTTAAATACTTTTATCTATAGCGGACATCAATCTTTTTTCAATGTCTAAGGCAATCTCATTCAATTGCTCATCATTTACATTTTGAATTAAAGCAGATGGCTTCGGCATTCCAATTTTTGTTTTTCCTTGGTTTGTATAAACAACTATTTTACAAGGGAGAAAGTAACCAACCATTTTATTTTTGTCTAATACTCTTTTTGCTTCATGAGGATTACACACTTCCAAAACTTTATACGGTTCATTGAATTCTACCCCATTCTCTTGGAGCTTTGCTTGAATGTCAAACTCCCATAAGACACCAAACTTTTCTTCCATAAGAGTTGCTTTCAACTTTTCAATTGTTTCTTCCATCGTGTTCGATGTTTCAATTGTGTAATCAAACATGATATCTCTCCTTTTTCGTCTTTTCATACCGCGCAGGGTATACAGCGATGTATGTCGGTCTTGTTGTCAAACATTAAACTCATTTATATATATCTTTATAAAGGATAAACCCTTTCAAGCTCTCCGGACTCTACATGAAACAAGCAACCAATCATTTGTACACCTTGCCATATTTTTTATAGATTGGATGCTGTTGTAGTTTAACTTGTGATAATACATTTTCTCTAGTTAACTCATTCATCGAAACATCTTTTAACAAGTTATAATCCGGTAAACTTTTTCTAACCTTGCTAATCCAACCTTGGAGCTCTTCTTCATTATTGCCCGACCAAGCTGCTTTGACTCCCCCACTGAAAAACTCATCCTTAATAGAACTTGGTTAGCAATATTTCAATGGTCACACATATGCCCTAAAGGCATTTGTGTGACCACAGAAGGGCTTACTCGTGAATCGCTACAGAACAGCACAAAAAATTGTGGAGCTTGCCCCTTCTTTAATTCATCAAAGAAAGTTGAATCATAATCTTTTATCTTTCTTTTAAATTCTTCATTTCGTTTACGTAACTCTAAATTTTGCATAGCTTTCACCTATTTTCTGATTGCTTTTAAAGCTTGGTTAATGGATAAATAGTTAAGATTATCGCCATACCTCTTATCCCAATCTGCCTTCTTCAATAAATCCATCACAGGGCCTTTAATCCCTGCAAATAAAAACTCAATTCCACCTTTGCCACACGACTCCATTACTTCTTCTAAAGAATGAATGGCAACAGCGTCAATTGAATTGACACCTGAAAAATCGAGGATAATCCATTTCGTTTCGGGTTTTTCCCCAACTCGCTCACATAATTTATCTTCCAAAAAGGTCATATTGGCAAAATAAAGAGAAGCATCCGTTCTAAAAATCATCACATCGGGATCCACTTTGGCCTCAGGATAACGTTTAATGTTTCTAAAAACATTCTCTTCTGTTAAAAAACCTAACTCGGCAACATGAGGGTATGCACTTCTAGCAAGAAACACAAGCAAGGAAAATGCAATTCCAAGCAGAATGCCTACTTTAATTCCAAGCACAAGAGTCGCTGCAAATGTGACCACCCAAGTCCAACCGTCTACTTTTCGAATCCAAAATAACCGTTTTGCTTCCTTTATATCAATTAACTTGTAGACAGCAACCATAATGATGGCTGCTAAAACTGCATTAGGAAGGTAATAAAATAACCCAGTGAAAAAAAGCAAAGTGAGGATAATTAATGCGGCTGTAAGCAGTGAAGCTAATGGTGTACGAGCACCAGCTTGATAATTAACAGCTGACCTCGAAAAACCGCCTGTTACTGGATAGGCTGAAAAGAAGGATCCGGCTACATTCGCTAATCCAATTCCGACTAACTCTTGATTCGGTACAATTTTATATTTTTCTTTTGTAGCAATTGCTTTTGAGACTGAGATAGCCTCCATAAAGGCAATAAATGAAATCGTTAAAGCTATCGGCAGTAGTGAGATGATTGAACTAAGCGAAAGAACAGGTAAACTTATTGGAGGAAGCCCTCTTGGTACTTCACCCACAATCTTTACACCTAAGAGATCGAGCCTTAAGAAAAACACAAGTAAAATGCTTAACGCTACAACAACAAGAGGGGCTGGCACTTTAGGGAGACGTTTTAAACCAATTAATAACAATATACTTATTATACCAATCGAAAGGGTAACGACATTGATCTCCACTACTCTTACGATTGCTTCCCAAACAATGGTGAATACATTCTGGTCTGCAACTATATTCACGCCAATTAAGTGCTTTAGTTGGCTGAGTCCAATCGTAATAGCGGCAGCTGATGTAAAACCACTTATAACCGCATTCGATAAAAAATTAACTAGGAAGCCAAGTCGGAACAATCCCATTAAAAATAAAATAAGTCCGACCATTAACATCAATAAGAGGGTTAATGAGATAAATTCTGCTGTACCTGGTTCAGCTAAAACAGATACACCCGCTAAAACTAATAGAGAGTCCATTGCAACTGGTCCTACGGCCAATTGACGAGATGTTCCAAATAGTGCATAAACAATAATCGGAATGGTAGACGCGTATAGACCAATGACAGGAGGAAGTCCAGCTAACATAGCATAAGCCATTCCTTGAGGTATTAACATCACTGCTACAATTAAGCCAGCGGACATATCTCCTCTCAGATCTGTTCTCTGATAATTGGGGATCCACTCCAATGCAGGAATAAATTTTTTAATCACATCTATTGCCTCCTTTCTGTTGTTAATGAATCGTATGTAGAAAGGTGCATAGCACCCTTCTTAATTAGGATTTCTTAATATAGAATGTAAAGACTCCATTCTCTTCTTTGTCACTTACTAATTCATGCCCTCCTGAACTTGCCCATGCTGTAAGGTCATTTTTTGCACCTTTATCTGTAGCTTGAACCTCTAACACTTCACCTGATTGTAATTCATCCATCGCCTTTTTTGTTCTCACAATTGGCAAGGGACACGCTAGACCTTTTGCATCTAAAACTTTCGTCACATCCATCTTGTCATTCCTCCTTAACGTACTGCACAGCGATTTGGCCCAATCTCCATCTCCCGTTGTTCCTCAAGATCAGGATGGATCTTGCCCATATTCATCTCTCGAATTTCCTGATAAGCGTTCGGCTGTGGCGGTAAATTTTCTGAAACGGTTTTTCTAAATTCAATTTCATCTTTGATATTTAATCCGTGATTTTCTTTATACAATTTACCTAATTCTTCTGAAACACTTCCATCTTTGTTCATTTCATTAATTCCCATGTAGTGGGCAGGTAGTACAATCAGATTATCTGTTAATTGTTTGTACCGGTCATAAAGGGTTTGTCTAAGATCCGCCACCCAATCTTCAGCTTTTCCAGCTAAATCAGGACGGCCAATTGAATCGATAAATAAAATGTCTCCAGTTAAAAGATATTGATCATCGACAATAAAGGACGTACTCCCTATCGTATGTCCAGGTGAATAAATAGCTTTGATTACCGCTTTCCCAACCTTGATCTCATTTCCATCTTCTAGCTTTGTATAGGTATACGTTACTTCATCAGCATCCTTTGGTGGTAAGTGATACTCACCACCTACCTTTTCAGCTAACATTCGTCCGCCGGAAATATGATCAGCATGAAGATGCGTGTCTAGTAGGTGAGTTAGCTGCAAGTTATGTTCGCTAATAAATTGTTCATAAGGTTCAATCATACGCGCTGCATCAATGATAGCTGCTTCTCCATTTGATTCAATTAAATAGGATAAGCACCCTTTTCCAATCCGAACAAACTGATGAATTGCGCCGCCACCTGTTAAATCACCAATTTTTATGGGCTCTAAATGTTCACTCCAAGCTTTCATTCCGCCTTCAATAGAATAAACATGATCATACCCAGCTTCTGCAATTTGTTCAGCGACAAATTCAGACGAACCTCCCTTTGCACAAATAACATAGATCGGTTGATCATTAGGCAGTTGTTCCATAATCGGATCAAGACTGTCAATTAAATCAAAGTAAGGCTTGTTAATAATATGGACGTTTTCCCCTTCAATTTTCCAATCGTCAAAATCACCTGTGTTTCTTACGTCTAAAATAAAAATTTGATCGCCATTAAGAATCTTTTTTGTTAACTCTTTAACCTTGATTCCTTTAATCGCAGTTGTTGTCGTCATGGTTTCCCCTCCTATAATTCTTTATTAAAATGTCAGGGTCACGTCAGCATCTTTTGCATACGTCAAAAATGTAACGGCACCACCAACATCAATTCCTTCAATAAAATGTTCCTTCTCTAAACTCATAACATCCATTGTCATTTGACAAGCAATCATTTTTACACCCATTTCTGTTGCCATCGAAACAAGTTCATCAACTGGTGGGACATTGTTTTTCTTAAAGCCTTCTTGGAAATGTTCTGTACCTGCAGGCATGGGAAGGTTTTTATGTGCCTCTTTATGAATTAAATTTAATCCTTCAAAAGTGAAAAATATTTCAACCTCAGCATCTGTAGCAGCGGCTGCTGTTGCAATATTAAAAACTTTGTAAGCATCAAACATTCCACCATTTGCAGCGATAATTGCCATTTTCAATGATACTCTCTCCCTTTTTTAATGAAGTTTATTTGTTGGGCCCGTCCATTCTTTCATACCAGGTACCACATTTCTCACATGATTGAATCCTTTTTCAACAAGTTTTTGTGCGGCGAAATCACTTCTGCTGCCCGTGCGACATACAACATGGAGTTCATCATTTTTATCTAACTCTTCAAAGCGCTCTTCAAGCTCTCCTAACGGAATATGAACAGCTCCCGGAATATGACCAAAAGCATATTCTGCAGATTCTCTCACATCCAAAATGGTGATTTTTTCATCACCTTCGATTTTTTTAGAAAGTTCATCAAGCGTCACAACATGAGGATGTTTGGTTTGCGATTTTTCTTCTTCCGAACTTGCTTTTCGAAGGTAATGTTTTAACGTATCTCCCTCTTCAATCGTTCCAAGGTATTGATTCCCTGTACTTTTTGCCCATGCTTTTATATCGGCGGTTGAACCTTTATCAGTCGCTTGTACTTCCATGACTTGACCAGGTTCAAGCGCATTCATTTCCTTTTTTGTTTTAACAATTGGCATTGGACATGCAAGGCCTTTTGCATCTAAAGTTTTATTTACTGTTACTTCCAATTTGTTCACCTCCCTAACAAGATTATTTTCTATCTAAATCACCTTCCCAATCCAGCATTCCACCTGCCATATTCTTCACCTTATATCCTTTGCCTTTCAAGAATTCAGCAGCTCTTCCACTTCTAGCACTGGAGCGGCAAACTAAGATATGTTCTTTGCTTTTATCAATTTCACTAAGTCGATCCTCAAGCTCTCCAAGTGGAATATGGTGTATACCAGGAATGGCTCCTTCTGCTATTTCATCATGTTCACGAACGTCAATGATGCTATCACGCTTGCCTTCATTTATGCGATGTGATACTTCGGTTGGTGTAATTTCTTCAATCAATATTTTTGTTGACATATTGTATATTTCCTCCTCTAAATGCAGATAAAAAAAGAGTGATACATAGTTATCATTTCAAAAGGCAGACATTTTTACTTCTTCAGGTTTAAAGAGCACTTTGCTAAATTCAGTTCTTTAACCCAATAATTTAATTCCGCTTTTACTCCTATTCCGCGAATAGATTTTGTGATTTGGTGGAAATAGGTGCACTTATATGGGATTCCTTCCCCCAACTTCAAGAAGAGTGCAGTTAACACACCAGTAAAAGTGAACGAAAAGATTGCACTAGAAACACAGCATAATATGAAGAGATATCGATATAAGGACAAGGAAGATATAATGAGGCGACTTGATACACTTGATAGATCAAGAATGGGATACGGAACGAGTTTTAGAAGCTTCAGCAGCGTCTTTCGTTCTCCTCGGAACCTTTCTAGGGTTTACGAGCAACAGAAGGTGGCATTTATTTTCAGGAGTGATTAGTTATTTTTTACTGCAACACTCTGTGCGGGGTTGGTGTCCTCCATTACCACTAATCAGAGGGTCAGGTATTAGGACCGCTAATGACATTAATGAGGAACGCAATGCGTTAAAATCTTTTTACAAATTAAATAATTATAAAAGACCTCAAACAATGTTTAAGGTCTTTTACGATAAATTAGAAACTATTATGTTTTTTATAATCTTTTTTTAGAACCAGCTCAATTTTTTTAGTGCCGTATGAGTGTAATGTTTGTAGTAGACACTTTTTCATCTTGTACGCGTTATCTTCTGAAATTGTTTTTTCTTCATGGTTAATATAAACTCGTGATAAATCTTCTTCAAACTCAACTAATTCTAAAGTAGCACTATCTGGAAACGGGTTAGTTAATGGTTGTAAATCAGCTTCTAATAGCAAATTGATTGCTGTGATACGAGGCGTTTTCACGGGTGTTGGATTAGTAAAATCTATGTCTACCGCTTCAAGTGCATCACTATTGAGTAAATAGATAGTGTAAGATTCTACACTCTTCTCTCTTTTGGCTCCGCTTGGTAAGGCTGTATAGGTTTTTTTAGTTTTAATGAGTTGTATTACCTCGTCTGTTTCCATAAATCCCTCAACCCGATTAACTTCTTTTCCATTTTTATCTCGAAACAACGTAGTAGGATTATTACTTATCCGTGCCTCATTCGTTAACTCAGGTTCTTGATCAATAAACACAATCGAAAATGTTTGCTCAGGTAACAAGGTAGTAACCTCTTCCAAAACATGCCTCATCGTTCTACCTAAGGGACAAGCTGACATCGTAAATAGAGTGAGATTAGTCACTTTCATCGGTTTCACTCCTCAATATTACTATTCTCTAATGGAAAACACCTCTTTTGAAATTTCTGGGAATCTGGTATACGTAATGGTTTACTCCACCCTTCTTCATATACAGGTAATGACGGATTACTATGCATCCAGTCGATCACCATCTCCATATCTGTTTGTTCCCATTTACACACATTCTGTCCTTTTTTTAAAGATGAGTACTTATGGCCACCTTCAAACATCAACTGGTTCAAAACAACTTTATAGAATTGATCAAGGGCGATTGGTTGATTATTCACTCTTACATTTAGAACTAAGTTTTTCAACTTAGAGGAATATTGATAAACAAAAGCAAGTCCTGTTACTTGAATAAGACCACCAACTCGTTCTTCTACATCTGGATGAATTTGGTTTAAAATACTTTGTTCTAAAGCTGCTACAATATCTCTACCTTTTAATTGTACGGTATAAATAGATGAACGATGAGGTAGCAAGTTCGTCAATTGTTCGAGTGTGATAGGCCCAGGAGGGATCGTTACCCCAAACCCTATTCCGGGTAATATTGAGATATCACTAGTTGTCTTAGTACGTAGAATATTGCCAAAGAACGTTTCAGCAGGCGATTCTCGCTTATAATTACGAATCATAGGAGATGTAATACTTCCGACATCCTGCTCTAGTCGATCTTTGTGCTCAAACCGCATTTCATTTATCATTCTTTGTATATTTACATTCGGTTGAAAGTTCTCAGGGATAATAGGGATAATACTTCCTTCTGCTCCTACTAATGAGCTACGATTAAATTGCAACCTTAGTACCCCAAGTCCAGTATAGTATGGTGTAGACTGAGAAATGATGACACCATTTCTTATCTCCTTTGGAATGGGTTCATGAGAATGCCCTCCTACAATTACATCAATTCCTTCTATGTTTTCTGCCATCTTTCTATCTAAATCTGATCCTAAATGCGACAATATAATTACGCAGTTAACTCCCCTATTTTTTAATCGATTAATGTCCGACTGTATTGTTTCTAAACTAAACGTGTATTTAGCGCCACTTGTATTCTTTTTTGATGTTGTTTCGGGTGTTAAATGATAAGTCAGACCGTAGATACCTATTTTAAAACCATTGATCTCTTTCACCATATAAGGATTGCCTAATAAAGGTGCTTCTGTTTCCTCTTCTAATAAATTAGCTGCTAACATAGGAAAGTTCGCTTCATTTGCTCTTTGTTTTAAAACCTCTATTCCATAATCTACATCATGGTTTCCTGGTGTCATTGCATCATACCCTAATTGGTTCATCAATTTAATGTAAAAACTGCCTTTTGTTATGTTCGCAATCTCACTATCACAGAATACATCTCCTGCTTCAAGTAGAAGTACATGATCATTTTCTTGCCGAATACGATTAACTGCTTCAGCTAAATAGGCGAAACCACCTAACTTTTTATATAGAGGAAATGAGTGACACAAGCGCAATTGAGAAGAAATGTCTAAACTAGATATTTCAATAGGTAATAAATGTCCATGACTATCATTTGTATGAAGTAATGTGAGTGTCCACTCGTCTTTTTTTTGCTCCTTATAACTCATTGACAGCCTCCTAAAAAAACAACTTTATCCAGAAAACGTTCTATCATTTTCAATTGGTAACGTAAACCAAAAGGTATGAACATTTTGACTCGTTTTTAGGCCTACTTCTCCGTTATGAATTTTGATAATCTCTTTGACAATCGATAGTCCTAACCCAGACCCTCCTAAATTACGATTCCGTGAAAGGTCAGCTCGATAAAAACGTTCAAAAGGTTGGTTCTGATCTTCAACTGGAATAGGTAGCCCTTCATTTTTCACTTGAACTTGATAGCCTTTTTCACTCATAAACCCTATAATCTCCATCCATCCCCCCTTATCATAATTGAGGACGTTTTCAATTAAATTTGTTAAGACCTGTTTCAAGGCCTCTTTCTCAGCGTGTAACTGTTTATCTTCTACGCTAACCTTGATTTGGATCGATTGTTTCTGAAGTTCTAAGCGAAACATTTCAACTTGGCTTTCAATAAGAAGACGAATAGATAAGCACTCATAATTTACAGAGCTGCCATATTCATTTTCCCAAATATTAAGTTGTTGCAATTGTTCAACAAGACTTGTAAGCCTCATCGATTCTTCGAAAAGAGAATCGTATAGCTCTTGATTTCCACTTATTACTCCCGATCTTAATGCCTCTAAATAGCCATTGATATTGGTTAAAGGAGTTCTTAACTCATGAGCAACATCTTGAGTCATTTTCTCACGAGAATCCTCTACTTTTTTTATTTTCATTATCATTTCATTAAAGTGCCTTGTTAATTGACCGATTTCATCAGAGTTTTTGTTATAAATAATCGCTGGATCGTTCCCTTTTGCAATCTTTTTTATCGCCTCCGTTAAAGTACCTAGTGGATATAATAACAAACGAATAAAATAAAAATGAACGACCGCAGCAATGAATATGGAGAGAATAACAGCGTAAACGAGGTAAGAATCCAATTGATTTGTAAAAGCTAACCTTTGTTCAGCTGAAAGAGAATTTTCTTTTTCAATTAAATAGCAAGCAAAATCTTTTACAGATACACCAACAATCCAAATGACCAGTCCGACAACGATGCTATTTATCACCGTTAGCTTTAACATAAGGTTCATTTTTAACATTCTTTTTACGATTTGTTTAAAAGGCAACAAACTGATACCCCATGCCCCGAACTGTTTTAATACAATCTGGAGCGTCTACTTGCTCTAGTTTTTCCCTAAGATTTCGGATATGGACATCAATTGTCCGATTCGTAATATCTTTCTCAACATTTGGATAAAGTTCCTCGATCATCTGTTCTCTTGATAGAATTTGATTCGGGTGCTTCATGAACATGTATAGTAATTTGCTTTCATTATTTGTTAAAGAAAGTTTCGTTCCATTAAAATTCACTTCTCCTTTTAAAGGCTTCACTGTGATCCCTTGAAAACTAATTTTATTACAACGATTCTCTGTTCGACGCAGCACCGTTTCGACGCGAGCAACAAGTTCATTTGGACTAAATGGCTTTGTTATATAGTCATCCGCCCCCATTCTGAGTCCATTAATCCGATCTTTTTCTTCCACCTTGGCTGTAACCATGATAATCGGACTATCACTTTTCTTCTCTGTCCTAATCCATTTACAAACCTCTTCTCCACTGACTTCAGGAAGCATTAAATCAATGATCGTAAAACACGGATCGTACCGCTCAAACATGTCTATGCCTTGTTTGCCGTCTCCCGCCTCCCACACATCATAACCTTCTTTTTCAAGATAGATCTTAATTAATTGTCTTATTTTATGATCATCTTCTACAATTAAAATAGATTTGCCCTTAGTGTTCACTCCGAACCTCCACATCTCGTATTAATTAATATTGTTTATCATTGTCTCCATCATTTCATAAGACATGGGCCCAATCACTTTATTTTGAACGAACCCCTCAGTATCAATGACATAAGTTGTTGGTATAGAATAAGCTTGATACATCGCTCCGATATCACCATCGACATCTAATACAACTGGAAATGTCAATTGAAATTCCTCATACACAAAAGGCCTTACCGCATCTTTATTTCGCTCTTGAGTTGTTAAATTAACTGCCAATATTGTAACTCCATCATTCTTATGTTTCTCATAGTAGTCTTGCATATGGGGCATTTCAGCTCGACATGGCGGGCACCAAGTTGCCCATAAGTTTAGGATTACTTTTTCCCCTCTAAAGTCTGATAACTTCAATGGCTCTCCTTCTAATGTTTCTAATTCAAAGTCCGGTGCCAAATTTCCTTGGTTTAATCCTACTTCAACATCTACTACAGTCGTTTCACTATTCGGTTCATTCCCACTTTGTCCACGTACATCCATTAAACCCCATCCTATTAGCCCAACTAAAAGGAGGATCACAATCAAATTTTTTTGTTTTTTCATCTTTTATTTTCCTTTCCTTAACCAAAATAGGTGAAAGTTGCAAGCCAAGCACTAATCCTTTGAAATTGACCTGTAAATAGAAGCAAACCTAAACCGATTAAAATCCAACCATTAACTACACTCAATTTAGGTAAGATTGAATTAATATTCCTTACAACTTTCAATGAATAGGTCACAAGTATTGATACCATTAAAAATGGAATCCCCAATCCTAATGAGTACACTGACAATAAGATCACACCACTACTTACTGTTTCAAGCGAAGCTGCTAATAATAAAATAGACGATAACACAACACCTACACATGGAGTCCATCCAAATGCAAAAGCCATTCCAATTAAAAAGGAAGGTCCTGCACCTGCCCTTTTAGATTGCATATGTATTCTTTTTTCCCTCATGAGGAATTTGAGTTGTAAAAGGCCTACCATTTGGAGTCCAAAGATGATAATAAGAAGTCCACTTATTTTTTCAACAATATTTCTATTTTCCATGAACAATTGACCTATGAAACTTGCGGATACTCCTAAAAGTACGAAGATGATACTAAATCCCAAAATAAAGCTTATTGATCTAGTAAATACTAGTTTCTTGTTTACATTGACCTTATCAGAGACTGTAGAACCAGTTAACGTAGCAATGTAAGCAGGAAGTAACGGAAATACACAGGGTGATAAGAAAGAAAGCAGTCCTGCAGTAAATGCTACTAAAATGGATAAATTATCGATTCTTCTCACCCCTTTTCCTTTTCTGTACGATTAGCATTAGTAGAGCTAACAGGATAAAACCAATTTGGAGATTTGTGAACCCAAGAATAACTGGTTTTATATGAGTCAAATAACCTAAAAAGATTTGACCTAGACTATACATTAATAGGCTGTTGGATAACCCTTTTCTAAGATCTACTTCTTTATTCCTCGACATAACAAACATTAGCCACCCAGCTAAAAAAATTTGACCAGAGTAGTAAATATAATTTGTGTGGAATAGGTAAATAAAATAAGTTGCGCTCCCTGCAAGCCAACCACTGAAAGTAAGATTCACATACGTTACTATTCCTAAGCTCTGCTTAGTAGATTGAAAGTAAATATAAATGAAGCCCATTAGAATTCCTAACACCATTCCTTTTTGACCACCATCAAAATAAAGAATCCCTAGTGGATAGGCAAAAGCATGACCAGGATTAAACAATACATAACTTAGTTTCCAAACAATAAATCCGTAAAGTAACGCATTAAATACAGTATCTAATAATGCTTTCTTTTCTAGATTTAATCGACTTAAACGAATGTTCATTGCTAGATAGGCTGCTACTAGTGCAACCCCGATAAAGATCCATTTGATAGGCAAACGAACTGAGCCAATAATTAAAAACTCCTCCATAATGCTCCTCCTTTATCTCCAGTTATACTTTGTGAATATTAAGAAACGTTTAAGAAGTAAATAAAACAAAAAAAGTGCATTTTCACATGCACTTTCCCATGACTCTTTAGCTAAATAAAGTACGATCCATAATTAACTATATCCCCTAAAAAATTGAGAGTACAGTACCCATAATACTATAGATAATAAATATAGCTCCTACCAGGAACCAAAGATAAACAGCTGGTCATATTGGAGGCGATATTTTAGCCTTTTTACCATCTGTTGTCCCTTTATTAATTCCTCACTGGTTAGTTGAACAAATTTTTTCTTCATTCCTCATAGATGCATATTCCTCCCACTAAAAATACCCTTATAGGTACATTTTATACCTATAAGGGTATTGGGTCAACTGCATTTCATTAGTGCTTTGCTATGTAGAGAAATTCATCTTCATAATAAAGGAGGTTTTTATTTACTGATTCCCTTCACATATGAGGTCTACTCGTTCAAAAGGTTTATGTTTCTCTACTTACATGTGCCATGAAATCATCCAAATCTTTTCCCCTCTCAGTTGCGGTATCACCACTTTACTTTTGAAATTGTTAATTCTACCTATTAGTCGTATTAGTGAAAAGTGCTGATAAACTATTAGCTAGTGCATTTCGGAAATCTTTACAAATAATGCAATAATGATGTAGCAATGGAGAAGTAAATGAACAACCCTAGAATGTCATTAATGGTTGTAATAAAGGGGCCGGATGCTACAGCAGGATCTATTTTTAACTTATTAATAATTAGAGGAATGACTGTTCCAGATATTGTCGAAAAAAGAATCGTCACAAACAGAGACGTCCCGATTATAAAACCAAGTACTGTACTTCCTTGAGGGATTAGTAAAGCAATAACCGAAACAAGTACACCACATACAATACCCAATATCAAGCCAGTAACAGCCTCTCTTTTGATTAAACGAATAACAGCTTTTCGATCTAACTTATTAAGGGCCAAACCCCGAACAACAACGGCTAACGATTGAGTACCTGTATTCCCTGCCATATCTGCAATTAAAGGAATAAACACGGCTAACACAGCCACTTCAGCTAATGTTGCTTCAAAGACTCCAATTAGCCCCGCTGTAAACATTCCAATAAATAATAAAAGAATCAGCCAAGGTAACCTTTTTTTCGCCGCTGTAAGTGAGGTTACGTCTAAATCGAGGGCACCTTTAACAGCTGCGAACTCCCCTAAATCTTCAGTGATTTCTTCTTCCATTACATCCATAACATCATCGACGGTTACGATTCCTATGATTTTGTCTTCTGCTGTAATGACAGGTAGAGCCAGAAGATTGTAATCTTTAATAATAGTAGAAACTTGTTCTTGGTCGGTTGTTGGGGAAACGGAAACGACTTGTTCTTTCATCACTTGATCAACGGTTACATCTGACGAATTCGATATTAATTCACGTAATGAAACGACACCAATAAGCTTATCTAACTCATCAACTACATAAATATAATAGATGGTTTCTGCATCCATACCTTCCAAGCGGAGTTGTTCCATGACTTGTGACACCGAAGCATTAGGGGAAACCTTAATGAACTCCGTGGTCATAAGCGAACCCGCAGAATCATGCTTATACGTAAGGAGCAACTTAATATTTTCAGCTTCGGTCTTTTCCATTTTGTTTAATAAAAATGTTGAGATATGCTCAGGAATTTCACTAAAAAAATCGGTAATCTCATCAGCTGGTAGTTCAACTAGCATCTTAAGGGCAAAGTCATCCTCAAGTTCTGTAAAAACCTGTTTTTGCTCGTGTAAACGAAGCCCTATAAATAATTCAGCAAACTCGTCAGCCGTTAAATAATGATACACTTTTTTTCGTTTGTCTGGACTTAATTGTTTAAAAATCTCAACTTGATCTGTTGGATGCAAATTTAAAAAATCTTCTCTAAATAAATCTTTTTGTTTGTTCTTTAAATACATAAATAGATAATACGTGTATTCTTCACGATTTTTCATGCTTATTTTTTTCATCACACCAAACCTCCTTTCCTAACGAAGCTAACAATCAATGTTCGATCTCTACTGAAATTACATGATCAATTTTTTTAATTAAATAATAAATTTCTGTTGTATACTGTTTTTCGGGAGCTGATAATTTCAAGTCAATTTGTTGATTCCCATTATCAAGATCTTTCAGCTTTAAATTTCTAATAATAATATCGCTTTTTTCGTGTTCATTAAGACCTTGCCCTTTTCGTTCAATGGCTTTAACCAGCTCGGTTAATTTAAAATTAGGTTCCATCACTACTTTCACAAGAACATCTCGTTGACTTAATGCTGCTGGCCCTACTATTTTGATTACAGTTGGAATAAAGTTAATGGCTAATATAAATAGAATGACCGCTATAGATGGCAATAAATAAAAACCCGCACCAACAGCAATCCCCAGTCCAGATGCTGCCCAGATCACCGCAGCACTTGTTAACCCTGAAATGACGTCATTATTTCTACGTAGAATCACACCAGCCCCTAGAAAACCAACCCCACTTACAATTTGCGCAGTGAGCCGCATCGGATCCATTGCGTGATACGTAGGAGTAGCAAATTTGTGAAATGATTCGATTGAAACAATTGTTACCATACAACTAGCAACGCAAATGATCATACATGTTTTTAAGCCGAGTGGTTTGTGTTTTAATTGCCGATCAATTCCAATTAACAAACCAAAAAATAATGCGAGAGATAATTTAAGAACTAATTCTAATTCATTCATCATTGTATCCACCTTCTTCACTTATGACTTTCTTAGATTACCCATAAAAGTAAAAGACACCCAAAACGATTGAGGGTGCCTTTCCAATACATAAGCTATCCACTTCAATCGTTGAGTTTTAGCACTGTATGGCATAGGAAATGTCCAGCTACATTAAAAACCACCTTGATCGATAGTTTCTGTTGACCCATTGGCGTCTCTCGACATTTCTGGGTAGCAGCATATCTCCATACAGGAGCCTCACCTAACGAAGCATTTTTCAAGTTTTATAAGAAATCAAGTAGAGCCGTTGCAATAGAGAAATAAATTAATAAACCAAGAATATCATTAACCGTTGTAATGAATGGTCCGGAAGCAATAGCAGGATCTAACTTCAATTTATTAATCACAAGTGGGACCGTTGCTCCAATTACAGTCGCAACACTTAAAGTACAGAAAATAGAGAACCCAACAATTAATGCTAACATCCAATGTTGATACATGATTGTCACTGTTATACTTAAAACAATCATACAAATTAATCCGAGCATGACACCAGTACCTAACTCCCGCTTGACCATCTTTCCGATGCTTCCTCTTTTAATTGTTCCAAGCGCTAGACCACGAACGGCAACTGCTAAGGATTGTGTACCTGTATTACCAGCGGAATCCATAATGAGTGGTATAAAGACCGCTAATAAAACAATCTCTTCTAACGTTTCTTCAAATTGCCCAATGACCCCTGCTGTAATTAAACCAAAAAACATAAGCATAATAATCCATGGTGAACGCTTCTTGGCAGCCGTAAATGCACTAACATTGACATCAGTTGCGCCTTTGGCTGCGGAAATTTCGCCTAAATCTTCTGTTGCTTCTTCTTCAAGTATATCAATGACATCATCAAACGTAACAATCCCAACTAAATGATTTTGTTTGGAGACAACTGGAGCCGCTAAGAAATCATACTTTTTTATCAGTTTTGCTACATCTTCTTGGTCCATGTCATCCTGTACAGACACAACCCTTGTACTCATGATATTTTCAATTAATTCCTCTGGTTGTGCCGTAATGAGATCTCTTAATGAAATAACACCGACTAGCTTTTCTAACTCATTAACTACATACAAATAATAGATCGTTTCAGCATCCGGTGCATCATTTCTTAGTTTCTCAATCACATTTAAAACGATATCTGTTGATGAAATACTAACAAATTCTTTTGTCATAACGGCACCAGCAGTCTCTGGAGCATAAGACATTAATTCTTTGACATCTTCAGCTTCTTCTTTATTCATTTTTTGCAAGATATCTTCTGCTTTCCCACCTGTCATAACCGTCAAAAAGTCAGCAACATCATCTGCAAACATATTATTAAACATCTCTGAAGAATAGCTTTCATCAAGTTCTTGGTAAATTCGTTTTTGCTGGTCTATTTCTAACCCTTCGAAAATATGAGAAAAGTTCTCTGGAGTTACGTATTCGTACACTCGTTTCCGTGTAACATCGTCTAATTTCACAAAAATATCTACTTGATCAGTAGGGTGTAATTCTAAAAATGTTTCACGAAATTGTTCACGATCCTCAGCTTGAAGCGTATCTAAAATGAGCTGTTCATATTGCTCACGATTCTGTTCATCTAATTTAACCATCATGCTCCTCCTTATATGGGGAGTTCACCTAATTTCTTCAGTGAAAGACAAGATGTGGTTGAACCCCCGTTACGTGTATTCTTTTTCTGAATTGCCCACTTATGCATCGATTCGGGTTCCGGATTACTATCCATTCCACACCACCTCCATTCACCAAATTTCATCAACCATTACCTCGTATACTCATAAAGAAAAACAAAAAGACACCTTCTTATTAATGAAGGTGTCTTTCCAAAGCAAAATTAAGCAGAGTCCCACTCTAACAAATACATGTCAAAGTAAAGACATAGCAAATAAGCGTCCAGTTTCCTCCATTCGTAGAGCTTTAGCACTGTGCGGCATAGGAAAAAATTCCAGCTACATTAAAAACCACCTTATGTCGATGGTTCCTGTTGACCCATTGGCGTCTTTGGACATTTTTGGGCAGCAGCGTATCTCCAGCACAGGAGCCTCACCTAACGAGGTATTTAGTTAACAACATTTTTGAGATTACAGCAATGAATCTATCTTGTCAACAACAAATTCCATATATATTCTTTTCCGATTACCATTAACAGAATCATTGTAGGTGCCCATTTTCCGTCGGACATCTTTGCTTCTATACCCATTTTATCAATCACTCCATCACCCCATAAACTAAAAAACTTACGATATACTCACCAAAAAACTTTACTTCAACCTTCTTTTCCTTTATTATTTAAATCGTAATGATTATGATTATCGATGAAAGGTGGTTGCTAACATGGCCAAAAAATCAAAAGTTGCTAAGGAAATGAAAAGACAAGAGCTTGTAGCACGATATGCAGAAAAAAGGCGTGAACTGAAGGAGAAAGGAGATTACGTCGCCCTCAGTAAACTTCCACGGGATTCAGCGCCAAGTCGTTTAACGAGAAGATGTGAGTTGACAGGACGACCTCGAGGTGTTCTTCGTAAATTTAAACTTTCAAGGATTGCTTTTAGAGAGCTCGCCCACAAAGGGCAAGTTCCGGGTGTAAAAAAATCTAGTTGGTAAAAATTCAAGAAATATAGGATGTGTTCAGATTGGCAAAACAAAAAACTCTAACCGTTATAACAGGCTTTTCTTTAAAAGATAAATGTGATGTAATTAGAAAAATGCAAGAAAAGAACCCGAACAACCGTAAAGTGATTCTCTTCCGCCCTACCGATGTTCAGTTAGCATTACGTTCAGAAGAAGATCCCTTTTCACTTACACACTTTATTAGTGAGGCTGTTCATCACTTGGAGATAAATACGATAACCAATCTGATCTATACACTTGAAGACGAATTTCACACCAATCATACCGACGAGATTATTTTAGATATTTATCCTATCTCACATGTTGATACTCTGTTTGCAAGTTTAGCATCTCTAAGTGCAAGGCTAACTAGCTTGGTAATGTCCCATATTCACATCATAAACGCAAGGGATTTTTGGTTTACTTATTTTTCCGAACACGCCATTGAAGTGAATGAATTTGATTCTGAAATCTCAATTGAATATACGTTTGGTGAGACACTTATTCATCAGCTGGAGCACGCTGAGGCGATTTATTTGACCAATACAGATGAGCTTTCTCATGAGCGAGTAGGCGAAATATCCGTGTTCATACAAAACTTACAACCAAACGCAGTTGTAGAACGCCTTAAGGAAGTGGAGTACCAAAATGAGCATAAAGGGACTTTCTATAACATAGAAGAAGAAGCGAAACAACTATATAACGATCAAATCAAACTTTTCTCATCAAGAAGATCCTTACAAGTTATCGGTCAATATGGGATTGATACGTTTGTTTATAAGAGCGTTTTCCCTGTTGATTTTAGACTTTTAGAACAATTTTTCACTAAGATTCCTAGTGATGTGTTTCGTATGAAAGGAAGATGCTACAATCTCTCTACACAAGAATTACATTGCATTTCTCAAGTAGGATCATCGATACAAGTTGATACAAATGAGTTCTATTTCACTAATCAAAAGGATGTTCTAACGGAGTTCCTATTCATTGGGTCTGAGGTGAATCAAGAAGAGATTGAAAAAATGCTAAATGATTGTTTACAAATAACATATGAAAATAAAATAGCTTACTAAAACGTTGGAAAAAGGTAGTGATTTACCTTTTTCCTTCTTTTTTACTCATCTATTTTAAAATTAAGGATATATATACGGTTCTATAGGAGCTTGAATTTCTTCCCAACTATTCACTCTTATAACAGGAATCAGCAAATGATCACTACTCTCTTTCACATCTAATTCTCCTCTTACACAAATCCATGTGTTTTCTTCCATTCCTAAAGTTGCTCCTTTATCAATAACAAGCCCGACTGCATGAGCATCAGCCACACAATGAGTCACAAGAAATCTAGTAATCACTATAAGATTATTAGCCAGCAAATCATCCTTTAGTATGAACCCTTCGATTTCAATTGGCTTCCCCTTGAAATTTGCAGGAGATGAAGTAATCGCCCCTAAATAACTACCAAAATTCTCATTATCGACTTTAAGAACTGATTCCTTTAACATTTCCATTACTAGTTTCTCATGAGGATTGTTTAACTCCCCATGCCCATCAATATGGCTATGGTCATGGCTAGAATAATGAACTCCTCGGTTTAGTGCTTCTGCGGCACCAAAGTCTTTGTACGGGAGAAGAAAGCCTGTAAGAAGCGGTAGTATGATGATACCGTAAGCAATTATCGTTTTTGCTGTTACTCTCCCCTCATCATTTTCATGACTACATCCCCAAGGACCGCATTGACTATGATCGTGCTCATTGTGTCGCGCAGTAAAAATCCTAGGTACTTGGATAAAAAATAAAAATAGAAATAGAACGGAGGCTACTTGACTAAAAGAGAGATAATTAGGGTTTATAAATCTAGTAATTTCCCCTGTTTCATGCAGAATGAAGATAAATACAGCAAAAAGAAGTAACACGATTGCCTTAAGCATTTGCCTCACTTGTATATGTATAATAACTTTCTCCCCCTCTAGACCCATGGATGCACGAAAAGTAAAACTCCAAGTACAGTACCAGTAATGATAATCATAAGAACTAGTACAAAACGTATCTTAAAAACAGCCATCATCATGATTGTATTTTTCAAATCTAGCATTGGACCATAAATTAAAAAACCAAGCAAAGAGGTTTGTGGAAAAAGGTGACGAAAAGAAGCAGCTATAAACGCATCTGCCTCAGAACACAACGACAGTAAGTAAGCGAGTCCCATCATGACAAGTGTGGAAGCAAGGATTCCCTCTCCTAAACCAAGGATTGACTTAGTTGCAATATACGTTTGGACAAACGCTGCTAACATTGCACCCATAATTAGAAACTTGCCCATATCAAAGAACTCATCAATAGCATGCTCAAGCATCGCCTTCAGACGGCTTCCAATAGGTTGCTTTTGGGTAGATACCTGTTCATTTGTTTCACCTTTGGTTCTTTTTAATTGATTGGTTTGAAAGAGAACTAAGATGAATGCTGTAATGATGATTGCTATTCCTAGCCCTAACCCCATTCTTAATAATGCCATTCTCAGGTCTTCTCCAAAAGCCATATACGTTGAAAATACAACTATTGGATTAATTAATGGACCTGTAAGTAGAAAACCCACTCCAGCAAAAAGAGGAACTCCTTTAGCTATCAAACGACGGACAATTGGGACAATTCCACACTCACAAGCGGGAAACAAAGCCCCAAGTAAGCAGCTAGTCAAAACCGCTAAAAATGGGTTTTTCGGTATTAACTTCTTAAGATGTTCTTCGGTAACAAATATCTGAATCATTCCAGCAATAAAGACACCAATTAATACAAAAGGAATGGCTTCAATTAATATACTAAGAAATATCATATTAAACGTTAACAAAGATTCAGGTAGTAAGAGAGTCGTTACAGTAAAACGATCGTTAAATGATATCACCAAAACTGCCATTCCTATCAAAATAAAACCGACTATTTCTGTAGAATTTTTTGGGGTCCGCATATATGTTACCTATCCTCCATCTTTTATTTATTAAATGTATATGCGGACAAGTGGCCTTAATGAGGACAAATAATAATGATTACGATTTATAATAAAAAGGAGCTTTACAGCAGCTCCTCTTTTTACCCATTATTAAACCTTTATTTTCTGAACTAGGCGTCTCCATTCCTCTTTTATTTCATCCTCATTTAGATGCATCCCGATCAATACTAAATAATGATCACCATTATAAGTTGAACGCTCCCAACTTACACGTTTCATCGCATGTTGCATAAGATATGTACCATCTTTAAGGCTTACATAGCCTTTTGCTCGTAGAAGATTGTTTTTCCACTTTTGTAAGAACTTTTCAATTTCTAACGAAGTTGTAGTAGAGACGAGTGGCAAGGTAATGCTTTTGATTTTAGAGTAGGAGTTATGTGTATGCTCGTGATGACCTGATTGGTTAGCCTTTTTTATTCTTACATTGACCTTTACTGACGAAGATTTTAAATGGTCAAATAAGGGAGATAATTCGACGTTACTAAATGTTGCAAAAGTAATCTGAGAAGTTGGATTTTGTTTCATTAGAAGCTTGTTTATCTTTTGCTTTTTAGATTCAGAAACTAGATCCGTTTTATTAACGATAAGTAGATCAGCAACCTCTATTTGCTTTCTCGTTGTTCTTACAAGCTCACGATCAGATTCAAATATACTATTTTAAGAAAGAATATGTTCTGCATCAATTAATGAAATCACTTTTTCTAAATATACATGATTGATTAGCTCGGGCTCTGTTAATGAATCCGCTACTTCTTCGGGATTGGCAACACCAGTCAATTCAATGAAAATCACATCAGGCTTTAAGTTAAGCAATGTATTCATACATTGAACGACTTCGCTTTTTTTATTGCAGCAAATGCACCCATCTAATAACTTCTCAATCATTTGACTTTTTCCTAACAGAATTCTACCATCCGTATCCGTCTTTCCAATTTCATTCATTAAAACAGCTGTTTTAAGACTTCGGTTTACGGACTCCTCTAGTAGACGCTCTAAGAGTGTTGTCTTTCCGCTACCGAGAAATCCACTCAAAACAAACACAGGTATTTTAGACAATTCGACTCCCCCTATTATTATTTACTTCTCTATTCTACTGAACACAAACCGTAATCATTCTTATTTATATATTGTTTTGGTAAAAAAAAGAACTCGTCGCATCGAGTCCCTTTCCGTATAATGTAATCCCTACTTCCTCTTATGCCTTTTGCAAATTCCACTCAAACGGATCCTCTAGTGATTTCCAATCTGTTGTGAATTCAGTATCCGTTAACAAACAATCGTCTAATTCCCTTGTAATTTCATCTTTGTCTAGCTCAGTTCCTATGAATACCAGTTTGGTATGCCTATCACCAAATTCTACATCCCACTCTTCAAGTAAATGAGGGTTATCCTTTAGTATTTTCTTTTGCTCAGCAGCCGGAAGACTTGCAACCCAGTAAGAAACAGGTTCAATTGTAACCGAAGGACCTGCTTGTGACAGTAATAGCGCTAGGTTATTTCTTGTTGAACACCATGCAATGCCTTTCGCCCTGACAATAGTACCAGGCATTGAATGAACCCAATTTTGAAAACGTACGGAGTGAAATGGTTCTCTTCTCATGTACACAAAAGAGGAAATCCCATACTCTTCTGTCTCAGGTGTATGTTGTTCATGGCCTTCGGTTAACTCACGAATCCATCCGGCTGAGTTACTCGCTTCTTCAAAATTAAATAAATGTGTATTTAAAATTTCTTTTGGATCCACCTTTGCATGTATTGTTCGAATCAATTTTGCTTTTGGTTGCAATGTCCTAAGTACTTGTTCTAATTTTTGTAATTCGTCTTCTGATACAAGATCACATTTATTTATGATTAGCACATCACAAAATTCGATTTGATCAATAAGTAAGTCGGCTATCTCTCTTTTATCTTCCTCCCCTAATGATTCCTTTCGATCTAGCAAACTATCTCCTGAACGAAAGTCGTGCCAAAAACGATTCGCGTCCACTACAGTTGCCATCGTGTCCAAGCGGCAAAATTTTGTTAAATCAATATTTAACTCCTCATCTATATATGAAAATGTTTGGGCTACGGGAGTGGGTTCACTAATACCTGTTGATTCAATTACAATATAATCAATATTTCCTGCCAGAGCTAATTTTTCAACTTCAATTAGCAAATCTTCTCTAAGCGTGCAACAAATACATCCATTTGACATCTCGACTAATTTTTCTTCGGTTCTAGATAATTCCCCACCTTGTTTAACTAGTTCCGCGTCAATGTTTACCTCACTCATGTCGTTTACAATGACAGCCACTTTGAGCCCTTCACGGTTTTTCAAAATATGATTGAGTAATGTTGTTTTACCAGAACCAAGGTAGCCACTTAGTACAGTTACGGGAATGGTTTTTTTCATAAATACCTCCTACATGCCCCTATTTTTTCTAAACATTCTCGAATCGACATCCACTTTTATCCTTGTCTGTTGTACGAGTATCGCTTACGATTATGATTTTACAATTGACTTGTTTCCGTGATTCTTGTTTCATGTTCCATTACACTTAATGACAGACACATCAACCTTTCCTTGTTTTTTTCAAACCTCTAGATTTTTAATAATCGTAATCATTACGATTTATATTTTAACGTAAACATGCGAGATAATCAAATTTAAGCTATGTTCAGTGGGTAATATACGAAAACGCTAAAGCCTGTATCATCGCTTAAATGAAAGCAACAATACAGGCCAATTCTCATTTGTTTTTCTCAATTTAGCAACAATGAAATTTCCTAAATCAGCAATTAGCAAACCCGTTAACAATGAGGTCCGCTCGTTCAAAAGGTTTATGTTTTTCTACATAAAGGTCTTCTGAAATCATCCAATTATGTTCCCACATTTCACGAGCCTCTTCACCATCTCTTTCAAGACCTCGTGAAAGCCTGACTTCTCGTGGACAATTCACCCAAATAGTGAAATCATATTTACTTACTAATTCATTGCGAATGGAATAAACACCCTCAACTATTACAATCCCGCCAACGGGAACAATATGCCATTCAGATAGTTTATCCGTCTCCCAGTCATATCGCTGATAATGCCCCTCTTTGTCTTGACTAATTGGTTCTAGAACATGGTTTAATAAACGTATCCAATCAAAATCTGCCCCAACTGATTTTTTCTCTGGCTGTGTATTTACAAGCTGCGAGGATGGTAAATAAAAATCATCCATATGAACAACTGTTACATTAGAACATTCCGATATTAGTTTATCTGCTAATGTACTTTTGCCCGAACCCCCACAACCATCTATACCAATTAACAAGGTTGATTGCTTTTTGGGAATTGAATGAATAGACTTAATGAACTGTTTAACATTGTCATATTGACTTTTTTTGTTATTAGAAAACACTGATATCACCAACTTTAAGTTTGTTATGTTTTAGTTCTATATTTAATTCTGTTACACCTTTTTTAGAAACCAATAAAGGGTGTTTACACAATTAATTCAATATAGAATTCAACTCAAGAAAAAAGAGCAATCCCAGTTTTTAAGGATTGCTACTCTTTATATTAATAGATAATTTTTTTGAAGGACATTTCTTCTACTTTTCTGCAATGCTTTGTCCTTCATTGCCTTTATGAAGGACATTTCCTCTAGATTTCTGCACGGCTTTGTCCTTCATTACCTTTATGAAGGACATTTCCTCTAGATTTCTGCACGGCTTTGTCCTTCATTACCTTTATGAAGGACATTTCTTCTACTTTTCTGCACGGCTTTGTCCTTCATTGACTCCTAGATCGTTCTCCAACTGAAGAATAGCTCCCACGCACTTTAGGAATTAGCTTAGATCTCAATCTTTTTTATGATCTTGGCTGGATTGCCGCCCACTACTACATTCGCTGGTACATCTTTAGTAACAACTGCACCTGATGCAATCACAACATTGTCTCCTATTGTGACTCCTGGATTGATAACGGCACTTCCACCAATCCAGACATTGTTTCCAAACGTAATTGGTTTTGCGTACTCCTTACCTGAATTACGTTCTATTGGGTTTAAGGGATGTGTGGCCGTATAGATTTGTACTCCAGGTGCGAGCATACAATTATCTCCAAATCGCACTTCGCACACATCTAGAATCGTACAATCAAAGTTCGCAAAGAAGTTTTCTCCTACATAAGTATTATAGCCATAGTCAAATCTGATATTTGGCTCCATATATACGTTTTGTCCGGTTGAACCAAGTAATTCCTTTAATAATTGAGTTCGTTTTTCTCCTTCTGTTTCTACTGTTTGATTATAGATTCTCACTTTTCTTCTTGCTTCCTCACGATCCCTTATCAATACTGGATCAGCAGGGTTGTACATTTCTCCAGCTAACATTTTTTCCTTTTCAGTTCTCATTACTCGTCCCCTATTTCATTTAATTAATCTCTACTGTAATGATAACATTTGAATGATTGTTTTCATACGCATGCTCACAACATGTACTGAAAATACCGCGTAACAAAAGACAATGCTTTCGTTAATCCTCTCTTGAAACAAGAGGGCTTTTTTTCTTCTATCCATGGATGATATTGATAAGAACCATCGTCTAACACCAACAGGCTTTCTTGATTAAGGTACATGTTCATTTTTTTCTCTACCTGCTCTGCAAACTCTGTACTATCAATGACCACGACGGATTCAGTACTAAGATAAGCACTTCTTGAATCAATGTTAAATGACCCAATTACACTATACCTCTTATCGAATAAATATGTTTTTGTATGCAGGGACTCCTTAGGTCCCTGAAATTCATACAAATCGACATTAGACCTAGCAATCTGTACTCGATGGTGCATATATCCCGAATAAGCTAACACATTAGGTGTGGCAGCAAGTGAATTGGTTAATATGGTGATCTCCTTTGCCGAAATCCCTCTCATTGTACTTTCATCTATCATCTTTTTTGTTGGGATGATATAGGGACTTTGTATATAGATCGATTCTTCTGCCTGATCTATCAAAAATTGAATCTTCCTCCAAACGATCGGTTCTTTGTTAAGTCGCTCAATAGGGTTATGCAGAAACGTGATTCTATTCGTTGGCACAGAAATAGCTACCCAATCTATGTTACGGTTAAAAAGATCAACATGTTGATCTTTTGTCCTTTCAAGTTCTTGCATTCTCTGTAGGCCCTTTTGCCTTTGTCTTTCAGATACATGAGTCGCTGAATCTTTTGTATAGGGATGATGCCAAACGAGATTAAAGTACTTTTTCATTTCAATTAACACACTAGTGTCTTGATTTTCAGGTTCTGTATTTATAATGACAACATCTCGGTCATTTTTTGCCCCCTCATACCCTGGTCGTGCAAAATAAGAATCCCCTATATTTCTTCCACCAATCATAGCAAGTTCGTTGTCAACAATTAGCAATTTATCGTGAAGCCGATTGTTCCATGTCCAAGGTTGAAGAGCATGAAAAGGCTCATAAAACTTCAGTTCAATATTTGGGTGAGAGGCAAATGCAAATATAACAGCTTTATTATTCCCTCTTAAATTGTGCAGAACTCCATCAAGGATGAATCGAACTTGTACTCCTCGATCTGCTGCATCTATTATACTTGCAAAGAAAAGATCACTGGCTATCCCTTCGTGTAGCGTATGATAAGCGATATCAAGCGAAGACTGGGCATTTTCAATAAGGTTCAAACGCGCAATACCAGCTTCCTCTCGTTCCTCGACTAGTACCACTCTATCTTGGGAATGACCTTTATTCTCTCCTTCCATCATTAGGTTCTCGGAGCCATTATGTTCGGCAATAGGTTGAGACATAAATAGGAGAACTCCAGTGACGAACGCGTATAGAAAATAAAGACCAAATAAAGCTACAACGTACTTGAGTACTAACATCTTCACTTCCCTCCCCCCTTCCTTTCAGTTCCCTCCTCTTATCAAACTATGATCAACTGCTTGTCCCTTGTTAATAAATGAGCCTTTCACGCAATCAAGGCACAAAAAAACAGATATCTGTTTTTTTAACAGATATCTGTGGCAACACTAAGTGTGAGAGCTTCTCTTTTCAATTACCTTAAGAACTCTTAATCTTTAAATAATTGAACAAACATTTTTCCGTATGGACCACCTTCGATAATCCCAATTCCTACTTCCCCATAGTCTGCATTTAGGATATTAGCTCTATGACCGTCAGAGTTCATTAATGCTTGATGTGCTGCTTCAACCGTCTGATTCCCAGCTAAGTTTTCTCCAGCTGTGCGATAGCTTACATCAAATTGAGTTAGCATATCAAAAGGAGAACCGTAAGTTGGCGATTGATGCGAGAAATATTGATGATCGATCATATCTTGGGCTTTTACTCTAGCTACTTCGGTTAGTTGTTCGTTAATTTGTAAAGGAGCTAATCCACGTTGAGCTCTTTCTTGATTGACGAGATCAACCATTTGCTGCTCTTCCTGTGTTACTTCTTTCTGTACTTCTTCAACTGAAGGATTTATTACTTCCCTTTCATTATGAACTTCAGGTTGTACTTCTTCAAAAGACTTTTCTTGTTCTACGTTGTTTGGATTCTGTTGTAGTTGCTTAAACTGGCGTACGTATGATTCATAGATTTCTTTATACCAGTCTAATGTTTCTTGATTGAATTCATTTACATGAATCGTTTTAACTTGAACGTGCTCACTTGCATCAACCTGTCCGCTAAAATTAGTAGCAAGTAAGGCTGTAGCAAGAGAAGCTGTAACCAATAATTTTTTCATCTTTTTTCCTCCTAAGGAATGTTTTGTTGATGTACCTTCTCTTAAAATGTAACATGTACAACTTTCAATCTCATTGGTAAAAACTAGAGTAAAAGGAAATGCAAAATTCATGATTTACCCTCGACCTTTTATAACAAAACAGTTGATATAACTGCAATGACCAGCTTATGTACAGTTCCTTTCTTTCAAATGAGCATTTCCAATTTTCATCGATACTCGCGAATGTTATAGATTCCACCACAGTTGGTAACAAACTTGTAAAAAAGCACCAACCTTCTTACTCTCCCAGGAGCCTAGGCTGTTCGAAAAAGAAAAAGCATAAGAAGGACGGATCTCATTTAATGAATCAAAAAACAAGGATCCCCTTTTCACTCTTCTTATCAAAGTTAGAGATTTAGGGGATCCTTGCCTACCATTTAAAATTGAATAGAAATATTGTAAGAATCTATCATTATACACAAGTAAACGATTGAATTTCTTGTAGACTAATTCCGAAATAGACCCATCTAGACCCAGTCCACCTAAATCCCGAAATAGACCTTCTACCAATAAATGTTGGATAGAACCAAAATTGCTGACGATTTCTTAACCACACGTACGTAAATCTAAATAAGCATCTTCTAATACTACCTGGATCGACAGCAAATGCTTCTACTTGTTGTGTTTGAGCGGGAACAAAAGCTGGTGGTGGTGTAGTCGGTGGTCCAGCCTCTTGCCCTTGACCAGTAGGTGGTGGTGATGGTGGAACCGGGAAACCAGGTCCCCCTCCTAAAGGTGGAAACATTGGACCGAAAAATCTTTCATCATAATCTAGTTGTTGATTTTGGATTGGATAAAACACATTCATATCATATGGATGGTGAGCCAACATTTGCATATGATGATTGAAGTACACAGGTAACACTCCTTTTCTTTTAGGCATACACCATCATATGCATTCATCACTGGACATCAACTTGTACGGTAAAAATGTGTATTTACCTAACCTTTATCGTTATAAGGTGTTTAATTATTTACCTTTTCAGTGGCTTGGTATTATAAGATGTCTATCCAGATTTTCACTGCTGTTGCAGCAATCAATACAGCTAATACCACTTGCAAAATCTTTGCATTCATCTTCTTCCCTGCTATTGCACCTAGTGGAGAGGCTAGTAAACTCGCCACAATCATTATAAAGGCTGGAAAATAATCAATTTGTCCTGTTGTGATTTTTCCAACAGCTGCTCCAATAGATGAAATGAACGTAACAGCTAAGGAAGTAGCAATGGTCATACGTGTTGGAATTTTCAATATCACAAGCATGATGGGGACTAATAAAAATGCCCCTGCTGCACCGACAATTCCAGACCCCACTCCTACAATGAATGCAAAGGAAGTCGCTACCCATTTATTAAAAGTTACTTGATCAAGTGGAACATCATCCAGTCCCCTTTTTGGAATAAACATCATCACGGCTGCTAGTAACGCTAATATACCGTAAACGAGGTTCATTCCATCCTCTGACATGAGTTTTGATCCATACCCACCAACAAAGCTACCAATGAGAATAGCTGAACCCATATAAATAATTAAGGTTTTATTTAAGTATCCACCTTTGCGATAAGCCCAGACTCCCCCCATTGTCGCAAAGAACACTTGAATGGCACTAATACCTGAAACCTCATGAGCACTAAAAGCAGCTAAGCCAACCAATGGCGGAATATATAACAACATCGGATATTTAATAATTGATCCGCCAATTCCTAACATTCCTGAAATATAGGACCCTATGAAACCGATTAAAAAGATTGTAATAATAAAAGCAAAATCCATTAACAACTACCTCCTTTTAAAGGAAAAGAACGTTGCCTTCAAAAAGGTAAAAACCAACCTTTTTGAAGCTCTGATTGAGTAACAATGGCTCAACATGTTGAGCATGTGGTATGAGAAATCCACTCATAGATGGCTATAAACACGGCAATAGCTTCGCACATTGCTTAAGGACATTAAAAAGGTAAAAACCAACCTTTTCAATGTCCTCTCCCAAACCAGTTCCGTATCTAATAGCCTTTTTTAATCCAGAATGTAAATACACCATCTGCTTCTATATCAGATACTAACTCATGACCACTAGACTTTGCCCATGCTGCTAGGTCATTTTTTGCTCCTTTATCCGTTGCATGGATTTCTAGCACTTGACCTGACTCGAGTTCCATCATCGCTTTCTTTGTTCTTACAATTGGCATTGGACAAGCTAATCCTTTTGCGTCTAATACTTTATCTGAATTCATCATAATACCTCCATTAATTTTTTGTTTTTTTAATACTGGTTATCTAACCGCACAACGGTTTGGCCCAATTTCCATTTCACGTTGCTTATCTTCATCTGGCATGATTTTCCCCATATTGGTTTCACGAATTTCTTGGTATGAGTTTGGTTGTGGCGGTAAGTTTTCTGTTACAAGTGATCGAAACTCATTTTCATCTTCAATATTTAGTCCATGATTTTCGGCGAATAGTGTGCCTAGCTTCTCGGCAACACTTCCATCTACATTTAACTCATCAATGATCATAAAGTGTGCTGGCAAAACCACTAACTCTTCGGATAGTTCTCTATAACGCTTATAAAGTGACTCTCGTAAATCTCCTACCCAATCTTCTGCAAGACCTGCTAGGTCGGGTCTTCCAATTGAATCGATGAATAAAATATCTCCAGATAATAGATATTTTTCATCGATCACAAAGGAAGTTGACCCAATTGTGTGCCCAGGTGAGTATAATGCATGAATGTTAATCGTTGAATTTCCAATCACTACGTTATTTCCGCCTTCAAGTGCTGCATATTCAAACAACACTTCACCCGCATCCTTGGGAGGCAACCAGTACGTTGCACCTGTTGCTTCCGCAATTTTTCTTCCACCTGAGATATGGTCAGCGTGCAAATGTGTATCAAATACATGTGTAATGTTCGCTCCGATATCATTCGCAAAATTTACATACACATCGGCCATACGTGTTGCATCGATAATGGCAGCTTCCCCATTTGAGACAACCATATAGGACAGGCATCCTTTACCTAGACGGACAAATTGATACAACTGACCGCCATCTTTCAAGTCGCCTACTTTTACTGGTTCTAGATACTCACTCCAAGCCTTCATTCCACCTTCAAGGTAAGAAACGTCTACTCCTTCATCTGATATCATTTCAGCTACCATGATGGAAGAACCTTCTTTCGCACACACAACGATTACTTCTTTATCTGCTGGAATTTTATCCATGATTTCTTCTACGCCATCTAATAGTTCAAAGTAAGGAATATTAAAGTAATCAAAGTTTTCTCCTTCAATTTTCCAATCAGCGAAATCCCCTTCATTACGAACATCTAGAATAAATAGCTCTTTCTTTTCGATTACTTTTCTCGCTACTTCTTTTGAGTTCATTGCTTTTACTGACATCTTTATACCCCCAATAGTATAGTAGTGTTTAAAAAATTTTATAAACAGGTTAACGTTAGATCCGCATTCTTAGCGAGTTTTAATTCACACTATCTGTAGGATGACCCCATTCACTCATGCCAGGTACGACATTCATCACTTTTTTAAATCCTGCTTTTGTTAACTTTTGTGCGGCTAGATCACTACGGCTTCCAGTACGACATACAACATAGATTTTCTGATCTGTGCTTACCTCACTTAAACGATTCTCAAGTTCATCAAGTGGGATCGATTTCGAACCAGGAATATGTTGGAAAGCATATTCAGCTGATTCACGTACATCTAACACTAAGATATCTTCATTGTTAACTAATTTCGCTTGAAGTTCCTCGTTGTTTACAACATGTGGGTGTTTCTTCTCTTCTTTCTCTTCGCCAGTCGCCTTACGAAGATAATGTTTTAGCACTTCTCCCTCTTCAACCGTTCCTAGATATTGATGTCCAGTACTCTGTGCCCATGCTTTCATATCAGCAGTTGACCCTTTATCTGTTGCTTGAACTTCTAATACTTTTCCTGGTTCAAGATCATTCATCGCTTTTTTTGTACGAACGATTGGCATCGGACATGCTAATCCTTTTGCATCTACTTGTTGATCAAATTTTATCGTTTCCATTAATAATCCTCCTCAAAATAGATACCCATACAGGTATAATGAACTTCAAAAAAATTTACTGAACGTTCCCTTCCCAGTTCATAATGCCTCCAACCATATTAGTAGCATGAAACCCATGATCTGACAAAAACTCAGTGGCTCTTCCACTTCTAGCACCAGAGCGACAAACCATAATATATTCTTTCGTTTTGTCTAGTTCATGTAGACGAAACTCTAGTAATCCAAGTGGAATATTTACACTCCCAGGTATGTGCCCCGCTGCTACCTCATCCGTTTCACGAACATCGATAATGTTTGGATTAACGTGACGTTCTACTTCTTTTGGTGTGATTTCTTTCATAACGAATCTCCTCCTAACGTTAGTTCCAAGCGCTCATACCGCCTTTTACGTTTGTGATTTTTTGAAAACCCATTTTTCTTAATAATTTTGTTGTCTTATTACTGCGTATTCCACTCTGGCAAATAACAACAACCTCTTTTTCTTTTGATAACTGGCTTGCTTTTTGAGAAAGGTCATGGAGTGGGATATTTTTGAACGTGTTAATGTTGTTTCTAGAAAATTCACCTGGTGTTCTAACATCAATAAATTGAACATCTTTTCTCTTTAATTCTTTTTTTAGATCACTCGTTGAAATTTGTCTTACACCTTTAACAGGCAATAACTTATTGATTAAAAAGAATGCTACTATAAGAACAAATAAGATATTTATGACTAAATCCAATCCAAATACCCCCTTGGGTTAAATAAATAAGTTTACATTTCCTTCTTCTGCATCAGCTAAATATGCAGCTACACCAGCGTACTCTAAGCCATCAATCAACTCTTCTTTTTGTAGTCCTAATAGATCCATTGTCATTGTACAAGCAACTAGTTTCACGCCTTGCTCTTGCGCCATTTCAACTAGATCAGGTAATGGCATGGCATTGTGTTTTTTCATAACATGCTTAATCATTTTCGGTCCCATTCCTGCAAAATTCATATTGGAAAGCCCCATATTATCAACGCCTCGTGGCATCATTTTCGCAAACATTTTTTCTAAGAATCCTTTTTTAACTGATACATGTTGATCTTTTCTGAAGGCGTTTAGTCCCCAAAATGTTGAGAAGATCGTTACTTCATGATCATAGGCGGCAGCTCCATTTGCGATAATAAAAGCAGCCATCGCTTTGTCATAATCCCCACTAAATAAAATAATTGTCGTTTTTTTCTTTGCTGTCATGTTTTGTCCACTCCTTTGTTTTTACATATACCTGTATAGGTATTGTTTCTCCAAAAAAAATAAATAACTTACCCTTTTCTAATCTAAATTTTTTATACATATACCTCTAAAGGTATTATAAAAGAGTAAAAAAATTTGTCAATAGCATTCTAATTCGTTTTCTCACACCCCCATAAACCTATAGGGGTATTGTAATTGACATCATTCACCTCTGTCAATCAATGTTTTTTATCTGCTTTTCACTAATAAATTTACAGCTTCCTGAATAAGCGCTTCTGTGTTTTCACCTTTTTCTATTTGTTCGCGGACACAATGCTCTAAGTTAGTACTTACGACTAGACCAATTGTTCGGTCCAATGCATTTCGTGCAGCTGACATTTGAACAACAAGATCCCTGCAGTCCTTCCCCTCTTCCATCATTCTAAGAATGGCTTTAACTTGTCCTTCTACACGTTTCACTCTATTTTTCATTTTGTCATTGTACTCCATGAATCTCCCTCCTTTTGCTACATCCTAAACCAATGAAATAGATGATGTTTCTATTCACACTATATACCCACAAGGGTATATAGTCAAGCTTATTTTTTGAAAGGGAGTTTAGGTTGTTCATACATTTTTTACCACAGCACCTATTGGCTCTTACAACAGCAACTTTGTTCGTTTAGATGTCTCCTCCATTACTATAAAAAAGGTTCTACTGTAGTCACCTGTTACTGCTGCTTCCGCTGAAATTCTTTCAAATAATTTGATTTGTTGGAATAGTCCCTTTAAACTGGAAAGAGCCTGTTCTGAGAAATAAATTCATCAAAACAGGCTCTTACTATATTCCATGAAGACCATTTTCGTAAATAAGCATTTCACTATCGTTCCCAAAAGGCAAATATAATAGTACTACAGCTAATGTGTTAACTAGCTTTCTTTTCATCTTTCTCGTGCTCTTTTGTCGTTGCAAACCAACCTTTTTCAATAACAAAGTAGAGAACTAGTCCGACAACCAGCGCATGAGCTGCTCCGTATACAGCTAAGACAACTGCCATGATAATCGCAACCCCACGGGCCACATTCGTCGTCACCTGCTCCATTCCTAATGTTATACATAAATACCCTGTTAAAATTAATGTAATGGATAGAGCGATAGGTAAAAACGGTTGAAAGAACGAGACAAGAGGCAGTACAAAGCAAGAAACAAATAATGAAAGAACTAACGTATTCGTACCAGAAAAGATGGATTGCATTGCCTTCTTACCATACGTATACCGTTCAACAATAGAAGCTGTTCCTGCCGTAAAAATTGGTCCAGCTAAACCAGGGTGTGGGGCAATAAGTGCATGCATTAAATTTCTGATAAACGTAATAAAATGAAGCGTCGTAACATTATTATCAATAACTTCATCTTTTCTATACTTTTCTGCTCGCTCGATTAAAGTTGTTCCAACGATAATATCTCCGTAGGCAATAATGTAACCCAAAATCGCAATGGGGAGTGCAAGTACAAACACATCTAAACTAGGAAAGCCAATAACAAAAGGAGTATAATTCCACAACTCAACAAAGTTTGGAGTCGTAATCCCCCATTCCACCGAAGGGGTAGGATATTCCTTTACTAACCAGCCTATAGCAATGGCTACCAATATAGCAGGCATAATTCCAAAGTTCGCAATAAACCTTGCAATAGAACTCTTTTGATAAAGTGTTTTAAAAGTGGGAGAAAACATAATGAATAAACAGATCGCTCCACCGATTATTAAAGAAATGGGTGTTTCGGCCACTCTACCACCAGGCTCAAATTCCCCAATAAATGCTGCTAAACCAGCACCAATTAAAATACCTGCCTTTAATGATTGTGATAGTTTCTTTACTAATATTTTGCCTAAGCCCGTAATGCCCAGCAATAAAAAAATAAATGCTACTAAGAGTTGCACGGCAACTAAAGCTTGTATTGCTTCTGGCCCTGGCTCGAAATCAGCAAGAAATAACACAATTAGTGGAATTAATGGCGTGATTAGTCCTGGAACAAAAGGCGAGCCTAGAGCTGTTTGCATAATCATCGTGATGTGCATAACAATGACAATAGCTAGTGCTGCTTCATAAGACATGCCAACCTGATTTTGTAAAAGTGGGATAATGCTTAAACCGATCGAAAATAAAACAAACCCTTGGATAATTTCTGGTTTTTCAAGTCGATAATGAAAAAAAGGTAGTCGTAATTTAAAAGGACCCATTGGCCAATATGGTAATTCATTACGATCTTTATTGTCGTTGGATGACATAAGTACCTCCTATAAGCTTCTGATAAGAATAAATAACCCAATTACTCTAGCCATTAAAACTCCATCTTTGTAAAACGCTTTCAAAATCCTTTTATGGTACCATTATAGTTTTTACATCTGAATAAAAAAACATATAGCATGCAGGATAAAAGATGTTTTTTTCCTGCATAATGTCGGAAAAGAAACTACTCAAAAAAAAACCAGGTAAGAAAAAGGCCACAGAAAAAAGCTCCGTGACCTCGTAAGAAAATGGTTGTTTTTTGAGTAGAGATATAGTAAATCTATAAACACGAGTTACGCCCTTTGACTAAAAACCCTATCTCGCATTCCCTTCCATACATTTCAAGATTGTTTCTCGATCGTTACGTGTTTGATAACGGTACTCTTCCCTATAATTCTCCGGCCCTTTTCCTGTAATAATTAAGCCATCCCCTTTTTTCAATAGAGATAAAACATGAGCAATGGCCTCAGTTCTATCATCTATCACAACGATATTTGGATATGGCTTGCTTAGTTCTCTTAACTCTGCCACCATATCTTCTTTTTCCGTTCCATTCAAGTCATCTAATGTTAGGAATACATAGTCACTATGGCTTTGACTGATTTCAACCATTGTTTCTCTTTTAGAACCATCTCTTTTCGCTCTAAAACCAAAGATATGATAAAGATATCGATCTGTGCATTCTTTCGCCGTTTTTAATGCGTACTGAAGTCCATCTGGTGTGTGAGCATAATCAATGAACGCCTTAGAGCCATTTAGTAACTTTACTGTTTCAAATCGCCCTGGCACACCCTCAAATGTTTCTAATGCCTCTACTACATCTGTAGGAGAAAGTCCTATCTCTCTTGCACATATATAACTTCCTATCGCATTATAAACATTGTGTTCACCTTGAATTTTCATTTTGATCACATATTCATCTCCATTGTCATCAATGACAACCGTTACATTAGGTAGAGTTTGAAATGATTTTAAAAAAATCGATTCTACCTCTTTTGACTGACCAAAGGAAATGGAAGGAATGAATTCTTCCGCTAATTCTTCATATAATCTCTCTCCCCATGAACCATATGTCCCAACAATTCCTTTGCCTTCATTCTTTAAACATTGAAATAACCTTTTCTTCGTTCCATAATAATTTTCTAGGTCTTTGTGATAATCTAGATGTTCGTGACTCAAATTCGTAAAAAGCGCATAATCAAACATTGGACCGTGCACGCGATACTGGTCTAAACCGTGTGATGAAACTTCCATAACCACATATTCATCTTCACTTTCATGAAGCATTTCTTGTAATAAAACAGTATCTGGGGTAGTTAAGTTTGATTCTCTCATGTCTCCATTTATCACATATTCTACCGTTCCTAACCTAGCAGCCGTTTTACCATTATGTTTCAATATATGGTGTAACATATACGAGGTTGTCGTTTTTCCGTTTGTCCCTGTAATGCCGATCATTTTATGTTTGGTATGAGGCATGTCGTAGAAGAAATTGGCCAATACTGATAATGCTTCTCTTGAATCATGTACTTGGAAATAGGGAACCGACAACCTCTCCTTGAGATTCTTCTCCCCTATAATAGCAACAGCTCCATTATCAATGGCTGATTGGATAAATGTATGACCATCTGATTCATATCCAGAAACCGCAACAAATAGGTTTCCATCTTTTACTTTTCTTGAATCAAGTTGAATTCCCGTAATTTCAACGTTCTTGTCACCTTGTATGTCTAAGGATTTCAGTAAATCACTTAACGTTTTGTTCATAAATTTTTACCCTCGATAAATAGTCGTTTGATAGGTTTATGTTATATTAGTGTGTACAAATATCGAGACGGCTACTCGAAAATAATTCATTTAAAACAACTACTTATTTTGGTATGTGAAATTTAATCGATTAACATAGGAGCGTGCTATCTTGTGTAAACCTTATCACATCGTGTTGGAAAGATCTGTCTAGTGTTAGACTTCTTCACAACAGTACCCTTTTTGTTTTTTCTAATTTTCTACCATTTTTCCCTATATTTCTCTCCTTTAAAGTGTTACAATTTTCTTTAAAAAAGAATGTATGGGGGAATGAGATTTGAATGTTCTGCATCTATTTAGCAAGTTTGCAAGTAAATACTTTGCGGTAATTGTTATTTTTATCAGTATGATTGCTTTTGTGTCACCAACTACCTTCACATGGATTGCACCACATATTACGTTATTACTAGGGATCATCATGTTTGGTATGGGCCTAACATTAAAATTATCTGATTTTGGAGTTGTTCTTAAGAAGCCTGTTCCGGTAGTGATTGGGGTTATAGCACAATTTGTGATTATGCCACTTGTTGCGTTCGGTATAGCCATCGCTTTAAATTTACCTCCTGAACTCGCAGCTGGTCTTGTGTTAGTAGGTGCTTGTCCAGGCGGAACAGCATCCAACGTGATGGTATATTTGGCTAAAGGAGATGTGCCCGTTTCAGTCGCGATGACTTCTATTTCAACATTACTAGCACCTATCCTTACTCCATTTATTTTGTTTATTTTAGCTGACCAATGGTTACCTGTTGATGCGGGCGCCATGTTTGTTTCGATTGTGAAAGTGATTATCATACCTATTGCATTAGGCATTATTTTAAGAAGATTATTACCTAATTTTGTTGATAAAAGTGTGACTGTTCTTCCTTTAATCTCAATCGTTGCGATTCTAGCTATTGTTTCAGCTGTAGTTGGCGGAAATAAGGAGAACATTGCTACGACTGGGTTATTGCTTTTTGCTGCCGTCATGCTTCATAACTCAGTTGGGTTAGCTCTAGGATATATTACGGCAAAACTTGTTGGGTTAGATGAAGCGAAACGAAGAGCGATCTCCATTGAAGTTGGTATGCAGAACTCGGGGCTTGGTGCGTCTCTTGCAACTGTGCATTTCTCACCTTTAGCTGCGTTACCAAGTGCGCTTTTCTCAGTTTGGCACAATATTTCAGGACCGCTTCTCGTTACCTTCTGGGGATGGATTGATAGTAAAAGGACAAAAGTTGACATGGACACCAAGACACCTTCTCTATAAAAAAACGAAGCGATGAGAAAACCTCTTCGCTTCGTTTTTTATCTTTTTTATTACTATTCTATATGATTCATTGTTTTATAGAGATGGAGGAATTAGATTGATTCGAACACCATAAAAATCATAGGAACTTCTGTAAAGAAAATTTAATGAAAAAAATTCGGAACGGGACATTTGCCCCTTACACTTAGGTTAATGTCTGAATAGACTTTAGTATACACGAAAAAGTGTTTACCAAAGAAAAAATTACGGTGGTGGAAAGAATGGAAAATACCTTAACTCAGGAAAGGAAAAACCAGTTGAAGCCCAGTATCGTTATTGTACCGGAAATATTTGTTGGAAACGAAAAAAACGGATCCATTTTAACTGATAGAGAATTTCGAGATCTCATCAAACATTATCAAAGCCTTATGTTTGATCAATATCATGAAACAGTGAAAAAAAGTTCTCAACATTTTTAGCTCAATTATCCTGTTCTTAATTTTTTTTAAAGTATATCATTAAAACCATGCACTAAAAGGGTCGTCCTTTCATATATTGCCCATATCATGTACCTTATTAGTAGGAGGCAGTTATGAAAATTGTAAAGAAAATCACACCATACGGATATGATCTTCTTATTAACAATGTGCTTCATAAACGTTGTATATCCTGCAAAATTTGGTTTAAGTTTGACGGAGAAATGGGCTGTTGTACTCATTGCTTAAACAACGTACAAAATAATAAAACTCTCAAAAAACTCGATTAAAAGCTCTTTTTTTTATATAAGAATGTTTTAACTAAAAACGAACTAAACTCTTTTAAGTCTAGTTCGTTTTTAATATGGACAATATCTAAATTGCCGAGAAATCTCCCCGTTTAATAATACATATCGGATACTTCATTTCCTTTCTGCCATCTCACCGACATTGGGAGTCCATGCCCTAAAAACAGCTAGTTGATTAATGAGGTGATCCCAGTATAATTCACCCAATCAAAGTATGCAGGACTTAGGCTCTCTTTCCCATTTCCCGTTGCATATAAACCTAAGCAAACACCTGTAAACACTTTTCCGTAACCGCCATTTTCTTCTTTGGATAAATACTTAATTGGTGAAGTTCCAAGAGTTTTCCATTCATCCTCTGTTTGAGCAAAATCAAAATAGTATTGTTCCTCATCTGAGCGAATACGTAAATGGATATTGGAAGAATGGAAAGAGTTTCTGCCTATTTCTTTTGTCTCTCCTTGAATGGTTACAGAAGCAAATATGATTGTTTCCCCATTGATTCGTTTCACACCGATTTCATAATGGGCATCTTCATGCAACCTAGCTACCAAACCGGCTTCTTCGCCATCCTGAGCAGGGCTAAAACCTAGCATGCTACTAAATTCCATTCTCACATGCTGTTGTGGCTTACACAGTAACGTCGGAACACCATTTTCAGTATGTAAATGATCAGCCGTTCCAAATAACCGGAGCCACCCTTTTCGCTCGATCAATGAATAGCTTTCATCCTTCTTCTTTCGTAAATGGAACCATGATTTCGCCAACATATCTTCATTAAAATCATCGAAGTTTACAACGTGTTCTTTCATATTCGAACCTTCAAGTAAACGCTTTGAATTCATAATCTCGCTGACATGACCTTCATTTTGATCAATAACAGGCCATCCATCTTCTGTCCAGTTGACAGGAGCTAAGAATGTCTCTCTTCCTAATATTGTATACCTTTGATGAACGGGTCTTGTCCCTAAAAAGACCGCCCACCACTGATTGTTTACATCCTCAACAAAATCCGCATGTCCAATATTTTGAATCGGATGTTCAGGCAACTTGTTATGTGTTAAGATTGGGCATTCTAAGAGTTCATAAGGTCCGTAAGGTTTGGCACTTCTAGCTATAATGGCTCGATGATCCTCCCCCGTCCCTCCACAAGCACAAAGGAGATAGTACATTCCATTTATTTTGTATAAATGAGGTGCTTCTGTCCACTGCCCACCGTCCCCTTCAAAGATCACAACCGGATCAGTTAAAGCCTCTCCTGTCTTACAATCTATCTCGTATTGAATAATATGAGATTCTTTCCCCTCGCCATTCTGAATGCTGACGTAAACGGTTCCATCCTCATCAAACATTAAAGAAGGGTCAATGTTTCCATAAGGAATACTAATAGGGTCCGACCAGGGTCCGGTTGGTTCTTCTGCTGTCACAAAGAAATTCCCTATCCCTGTAACATCTGTGACAATGACATAAAAAAGTCCATCTTGATAGCGGATCGTCGGGGCAAATACACCACCTGAACTTCTAGAAACTTCTAAATTAAATTGACTTTCTCTCGTTAACACACTACCAATTTGTTCCCAATGCAACAGGTCTTTACTATGAAAAATGGGGATTCCGGGAAAATATTCAAATGAGCTCGTTACTAAGTAAAAATCGCTTTCACCCACTTTTACCACACTTGGATCTGGATAAAAGCCCGGTATAACAGGATTTAAATACTTCAATTCTCACACTCCCAACGTTCATTTATTTTACTTTACACTAGCATAACATAACGTATGTAAAACGGGTAAGGTTGGAGATGTATTGCAAGTGCCACATCAGCATTCTCCCTTCCGCGTTCCCTCTCCCTATTAAATTATGTTTACTCACTTTCAATCTGGGTATCCAATGAATAGACACACAAAAGAGTTGATTCATTTGAACCGTCATAAAAGTGTGTTCTTCGTACAGTTACCGAAGTAGTAGTTGGTGCTACAGTTGGCTTACTAACTACACATAGGTCCATGGAACCTTTTCGCGATAACATTACTATTCTCTAAAGACTGCGAAGCAACTAATCCAAAACAATTTTAGAAAGGACTGGTTCTACTATGTCTACAGTTACAGCTGGGTTTCAAATTTTGCCGAACGGAAAAGATATGCATACCGATGGTGTCATTCCCGAAGTCCTTAATTTAGTGAAAGAATCTGGTCTTGAATTTTATATTGGACCAATGGAGACGGTGATCGAGGGAGACCTTAATGAAGTATTGGAGATTATAAAAAAAGCACAACATGTCGGAACAGAGGCTGGTGCTTCAGAGTGTATAACCAATATTAAACTTCATTATAAACCGAGCGGAATTGAGATCGAAGACAAAGTGTATTAAACAAAAGAATACTCAATAGAAAGAGATAGGACTTTACCAAAGGCCTATCTCTTTTCTATCTAAGAACGACTGCTACTAGATACTGGCACAGCCACACCTGAAATCGCGGCTGGTTTCTAGACATCTACACCATACCAATTATGGTATATGAAATATTCGCGATATGGTGATTTACACGTAGCAATTCATTCATAATATCAACATAAATGGAACTAACCCGGCTGCTTTCATTTTGACTATGTTGAAAATGATCAAACCGTAGATTTTTTTCGAGCCTTTGAATCATAGGATTTCGATTCATAACTTCCATAGCCTTTTTCTCATCATTCTCATCAAATGCTTCCATAACTGTCTGATAACTCTCTACTACTTCATTGTATAACTGAGAAATTCCGTCAATTTCCCAGTCCGTCAAGCTAACTTCGTCTAATTTCGTAGTCGTTATCGCAATTTGCTGAAACGAATCAGAAATTCCTTCTAAATCGTTATTAATATAAAGATATTTCAAACTCTCCGTCGACTCGTCGTCTGAAAGGTCTTTTTTCGTAATGTTTTGAAGGTGATGGTACACATGTCTATATAAATCATCTATGGCCTTTTCACAAGTAATGACAGCTTGGCGACTAGCTGAATTAGCCTCTTTTATCAAAAATTCTAGATTTTTAAGCATTTGTACATCTATTAATCTAGCCATATGGCCTAGTTCTTTTTTGGTTTGGACAAGGGCCACGGTCGGATTTTCAAGACTGTCTTTCTCTATATATTTCACAAATTTCGGCGCTTTTTTCTTTTCAGGAAGAAGTAAAACCATCCAATCAGCAAATTTATTACAAAATGGCAACAACAAAACCAAATTCACGATGTTAAAAATCGTATGCGCATTCGCAATTTGCCTTTCGATATCTCCACCTGAAAGTTCTAATAAATAAACAAACAACTGGGTAAATGGTAGAAAAAACAAAACTCCAATTATCTTAAAAATGGCATGAGCAACTGCAGTACGTTGCGCATCTTTTGAGGCATTAATGCTTGAAATAAGAGCTGTCACAACGGTTCCTATATTGGCTCCATAAACAATCGCAATTGCTGCTTCAATGGTAAGTGAACCAGAGGCTGCTAATGTCATTGCAATGGCAATCGTTGCTGCACTATTTTGAATGATGGCTGTAAAAATCAAAGCAACAAAAACCGTCACAACGAGGTTATCTGTTAAATAGAAGAAAAGATGAGCAAATTCAGGATTCTCTTGAATTGGCTGCATTGCATCCGTAATCATCCCCATACCAAAAAACACAAAGCCAAATCCTAATATAATACTTCCTATTACCTTTACATTGTGCGAGGAAATAAAAAAGAGAAATACTCCAAAAGCGATAAATACTAGAGCATAATCGGTAATTTTAAAGGCAATGAGTTGAACCGTGATCGTCGTACCAATAGCGGAACCGAGCATAATGCCCATCGCCCGCCGCAATGTAATGAGTCCCGCATTCACAAACCCAACAATCATCACAGTTGCTGCACTAGAAGATTGAAGAACAGCAGCAAGCACAATTCCTGCAAATGAGCCGTACAATTGGTTTTTCGTCACTTTGCTCAAAAAGAACTTCAACCTTTGTGATGCTGATTTTTTTAATCCTTCACTCGCAACATACATTCCATATAAAAAAACACCTATGCCACCTAACACCCCCATAACTAATTCGGTGATCCACCCCATTCTAACCCCCCCAGACGTTATTTCTTTCCACTTGCCGTGTCACATTTACAACATGATCGGCAGTCCGTTCAAGAAAGCGATTGACTAACAATAGATTAGCAAGCGTGTCAATTTGTGCAGAATCTCGCTGCATCTCTGAAACGATGTGATGTTGAATTTCGCGAAAAAACTGATCCACCTCCTCCTCTTGTCTGACAATCGTCTCAATTATTTCACCATTCTTTGTTATCAATAATTCTATGCTCGCAGCTACCATCATAGTCGTAATCGCTGACATGTCACGAATCATCGCAAATGTTTTAGAGCGAACCTTCATTTTTGAAAACTGAGCAATGTCAGCAATATTGACTGCTTGATCTCCTATTCTTTCATATTCTCTAGAGATACGTATCATCGTAGATAACATCTTTAATTCCTGTGGCAAAGGAGGCTGAATTGTTATTAACTGCAAAATGGATGAATGAATGCTTTCATCGTAATGATCAACGAGTTTATCTAATTGATATACTTCTTTTCTATTCTCTTCATTCTCCACAACTAACGAACCAACGGCTAAAAATAACTCTTGTTTTGTTAGTTTTCCCATTTCAGCGATTTGTTTTTGAATGTCCGTTATGGCATCCGTAAAAGATCTCAAACTACTTCGCATATCATTCCCCACCTTTCTTAGAAATCTAAGATATAGAAAAGAACCCCACAGACGCAGAGACTACCGTTTTGGCTCTGTGGGATTCTCTATAATCTCCCTTGCATGATAATTAAATTCCTATATTCCAAAGAGATGGATCTCCTACTGAAGTTGCTAAAGCACCCGCAGAGAGTGCCTCCATAATTTCTTCCTTTTCTTTGATAAGCCCACCTGCAATAATTGGCAGTTCTATTTTTTCCGTTAATTCATGAATCACCCTTGGAATAATCCCAGGAAGCACTTCAATAGCATCTGGTCGCAATGAATGATGCATCGCTACCGTCCGATCAAATGCATTATAATCGATCATAAAAGAACGCTGAATCGTTAGCAAACCTGCTTGTTTGGCAATCGGAATTACTTGATTTTTCGTTGTTATGATGCCATCGGGCTCCCATTCCTTTGAGACGAACCGGACCCCACCTTTATTGTTCGATAGACCTTCAATAAAATCCATATGAATAAAGACAGACTTCCCTGCCTCTTTAAATTGCCGAATGTGTTCTCCTGTTGATAACAGATCGCCTTTCATAATAAAAACGATATTGGATTGACTTTTCACTGCGGTCTCAATTAAATTCGAATAACTTTCTGAATTCGAATTTCCAATCGAAGCAATCACTTGAGACTCTACTAAATCAACAATGGATCTACTCATCGTACCAGTCCTTTTTTCCGTCTAATAGATTGATTAAAAAAGAGGAAAAGAGGCTGGGACAAAAGAGTTTTGGGTGATGAGAAATCCGAACGCTACGATAGTTAATACAAGTAATCGCTCCAGAAATATACTTCGCTTTCCGTGGGTGGCTGGTGAGCCTCCTCGTGCTTACGCACTGTGGGGTCTCACCCTTGCCTTCGATCCCACAGGAGTCTACGTATATTTCTTCCGCTAAAATTGTGAACCGTTCGTATTCTCAGTTAAACACCTTAGTTTTGTCCAGCCTTATTCCATCAACTACCTAATTACTGATTAGCTCTGCGATAATTTTCCAATTCCCTATTAATCTCATCGTTTGCTAGGTTGATTGCCTCTATTGGGTCTGCTCCATCATGTAAGCTTTCTACGGCATTAACGACACGCTCACGAGCTTCCGGGAATACCCCAATTAACGCCCCTTGTGTGGCAGGTGTTAACGTTGTATTTTGAAGTTGTTCAACAGCTGTTAAGAATTGAGGATACTCGGCATATCTTTGTTGCAACACGTCTTCATCATACGCAGCTTTCGTAATTGGGAAGTAACCTGTGTCCGCCGCCCATTTAGCTTGAACTTCTGGTTGTGCTGTATATTTCACAAATTCCCATGCAGCTTGTTGAACTTCTTCAGGGATATCACTAATCATCCAAATGGAAGCTCCCCCAACAATGACTCCATGAGGATCCATGCCATCAGCCGTTGGCATAAAAGCTGTTCCCACTTCAAATTCAGCATTGTTAACTGTTCCAGCTAATGAAGCTGTTGAATCGAGATACATAGCAACCGTTCCAGCTAAAAACGCAGCACGATGATCATCCCATTCACGGCCATAATCACCTAATGTGCCATCTTGTTTCATGTCTGCTAACCACTCGAACCAGCGTTGACCTGGCTCTTCATTTATGAGAGCTTGTGTTGGTTCTCCTGCTCGCCCGTTATCTGCATCAACAAATAATCCACCTTGATTGGCAATCATTTGCTCTGTAAACCAACCATGTGTGATTACCGAAAAGCCATCCACTTGCCCATTATAGTGATCATTTAGCACTTTAGCCGCTTCTCTTACTTCCGAGAACGTTCTTGGAGGACTTTCAGGGTCTAACCCTGCTTCTTTAAACATGTCTTTGTTATAAACCATAATCGAGTTCGATGTATTAAATGGCATAGAGTGTAAATCTCCATCAACTTGATAATAAGATAATATGTTGTCTTCAAGCAGAGACAGATCAAAATTATCTTTATCAATGAATGTTTGCATTGGCTCTGTGTAGCCACTTTCAATCATATATTTCGTTCCTACTTCAAACACTTGGACTAGAGCAGGGGCCTCACTCGTCCCAGCTAGTTGTCTCACTTGTGTTAACGACTCTTCATAGCTTCCTTGAAACACGGCATTGACTTGAATATCGTCTTGACTATTGTTAAAGTTATCTACCATCTCCTCAACGGATTGACCTAGATTTCCACCTAATGCATACCAAAAGTCAACAATAATCTTTCCGTCTTCTGTAGTCTGAGCTTCATTTGAACTATTGCCACAAGCTGTGACCACCGTTAGCAACACAAAGGCAAAAACAACGAATAACGAATGATGAAACCACCTTTTCCCCATCTTTTTTCCCCCTATTTGTTATTTATCCTTTCAATGCTCCTGACATCAAACCTCGACGAATTTGTTTGATTCCTAGGAACAGTAAAAGCAAAGTCGGAATTAAAATAATAATGACCCCAGCCATAATCGTATTCCATGAAGTAGCAGACTCCTGAGAAATCATCATTCGAATCCCTATTTGTACCGTTCTCGCATCATTGTTACTTGTCACAAGCAACGGCCATAAATACATATTCCATGTTGTTAAAAAAGCATAAATACCTAAAGCACTTAGCATCGGCCCTGATAAAGGCAAAGCAAACGACCAATAAAAACGTAAACGTGAGCAACCATCAATCTGAGCCGATTCATACAATTCACGCGGAATCGTCTTGAAATGTTGACGCAACAAGAAAATACCAAAAGCCGTTGTAATAAATGGAACCGTTAAAGCTAAGTAACTATTAAGCCACCCTAAGTTTAAAATCGTAACAAAGTTGGGAATCATCGCTGCCTCCCAAGGAATTAACAACGTTGATAGAAATAGAAAGAAAACCAAATTACGCCCTTTAAACGGAATAAAAACAATCGCATACGCAGCTAAACTACATAACAGCAACTGACCAACAGTAACAGCTGAAGACACGATAAAACTGTTAATTAAAAATTGCAAAAGCGGAACATCCTGAAAAACTTTTAGATAGTTGGCAAAACTTATCGATGTTGGAATATAGTTACCACTATTTAGTTGTGAAGGTGTTAGAAAACTCGCCACTAACGCAAAAAGTATAGGAAAAAAGATAACGAAAGCAGATACTAGTAACAGGGTGTATGTGATGATCTTTTTCATCATTGGTAATGCACCTTCTTTTCACCAACTTTAAATTGCAATACAGTAAATACTAAAATGAAGAAAAATAGAACGATGGCTTGAGCACTTGCTGTTCCAAACCTTGAGAATTCAAATGCTTCTTTGTATATAGAGTAAACAATAATATTCGTCGCCTCGTTCGGTCCCCCACCAGTTAAAATATGAATCTGTCCAAATGATTGAAATGAGTTAATTAACGTAACCGTCACAACAAAAAACAAGGTTGGTGACAACATTGGGATCGTTATTTTAAATAACCTTGCAAAATACCCCGCCCCATCTATCAAAGCACTTTCATACAAATCTTGAGATATATTTTGCAAGCCACCTAAAAGAATAATAAAATTAAAACCAATCCCCATCCAAATGGTTGTCACTGATACAGAAATTAAAGCCCATTGCCTAGAAGTTAACCAAGGAATAGCCTCCAATCCTAAGGTTTGAACGATATTATTAAATACTCCAATACTCGGATGAAACATAAATAACCAAATACTCGCTCCGGCTGCGACCGACACACCTAGCGTAGAAGAGAAAATAACACGGAAAAATTCAATCCCCTTTACTTTCTCATTTGCAATAACAGCCAAAAATAAAGCAATGATCACACCTGTTGGCACAGTATAAAGGACGAATTTCAATGTTTGTATCAAGCTATTTTGAAAGTTGGAAGATTTAAAGAGTTCGATATAATGTTCAAGACCAACAAACACAACCGTATCTCCTCTTGGATTCGTAATGAAGAAACTATAGTAGAGGGTTTTGACCATCGGATAAAAAAGGAAAACTCCTAAAATTAATAGTGCAGGAAATAAATAAACCATTCCTTCCCCAAAAAGCTTCCACTCTTTCACTCGCTTTTTTCGTTTCTTATCTAATGGTTTGTTAGAATTGGTGGAAACGTCTGGCTGTTGCAAATTTGGATTCATACTCACTGGACCCCTCCTTTTAAAAAAAAATAGCATGTAACGGCACGATATTTGTATGCGCTTTCAATTAAAGGTTACGTTATAAAGTTCTCTATCTGCTGTTTCACTTTACCTGGATAGTCCGTGATAATTCCTGTCACGCTTGGATGGATGAGTTTTTTTACGTCTTCTTCTTCGTTAACGGTCCAAATAAACACATTCATACCTGCTTGTTTGGCTTCAATTAGGTCTTCTAAATCAATTGTTTGATAGTGTGGATGTAAAGAATAACATGGAAGTCCAAACGTCTTTATTAACTTCACATGATTCACTAAATTAGAAGCATAAAGCAACCCAATTTTGGCATGACTGTTTAATTGTTTCAAACGGTAAAGAGCTTTATGGTTAAAAGAAGAAAATACAACTTGGTCTAACCTTCCATACCTTTCAACTAGCTTTAGCAGTTTTTCTTCATCTCCTCCTTTTCTGTCTGATCTATACTTAATTTCCAAATTTAGTATTATATTCGTCGGGACATGCAGAAACACCTCTTCAAGTAACGGGATTCTTTCCCCTGCATACTTCTTGTGAAACCAACTTCCTGCATCTAACTTCTTCAAGTCACTCACGTTGTTCTCGTTGACATACCCTGTACCATTCGTCGTCCGATAAAGAGAGTAATCATGAATGACAACAAATTCTCCATCTTTTGATAGCTGAACGTCTAATTCAATTCCCTCACATCCTTGTTTTACTCCTAACAAAAACGAAGCAATTGTGTTCTCAGGAGATACACCCGATGCCCCTCGATGCGCGATTATTAATGGCTTCGTGACCAATTTTTTTCCTCCCCTAAGCAAAATAAAAAGAGATCACCAATTCTAAAAAAACCCCTAACCCACCCCAAAGAAGGGTTAGAAATAAATTTAGAATGGATGATCTCTTATATACTCTGTCCATTACTTTTTATTTAGTTTGTTTTTAAAACATACCATATTTTCACATATTCCACAAGGTATTATTTTGAATATTCCCACTATTAAACTAACTTAAACTAACTTAAACTTCTTTCTTCCTTCTATATAATGAGACAAATAGTAAGATTATTCCTTTTTTTAGTTATAAAGAGGGGAAAATAGCTTCAGATTGCATCAATAAGAAAATCTTATATACAAGCCTCTACCTAAATATCAGGGTGGAACGAATCATGATTGATGAAGCATGTTATAAACTTGCTGAACGTCTTTATCGCCTCTACCTGACAAGTTTACAATCATTACATCATCCTTTGTTAGCTCTTTCGCTAGTTTAACGGCATGAGCCACGGCATGCGCGCTCTCTAAAGCAGGGATAATTCCCTCCATTTTAGAAAGCTTTTGGAACCACTCTAATGCTTCTTCTCCCGTAACCGTTGCGTATTCAGCCCGACCTGTTTCTTTTAAATAACTGTGTTCCGGACCAATTCCTGGATAGTCAAGACCTGCTGCAATGGAATACGTAGGCTTTGGCTCGCCGTTTTCATCTAATAAAGTGAGACATTTAAATCCATGAATTACCGCAGGAACTCCTTCTGTTAACGTTGGTGCCTCGGCTGGCTCAACCCCTACTAAGCGAACACTTTTTTCGTCAATAAAGTGAGCAAATGCCCCAATTGCATTGCTTCCACCGCCTGCCACAGCAACAACAGCCGTTGGTAGCTTTCCTTCTTTCTCAAGAATTTGTCGCTTCGCTTCTTCACTAATAACCGATTGAAAATATTTGACCATTGTTGGAAACGGATGCGGTCCTACTGCTGATCCAAGTAAGTAAAACGTATTTTGATAGTTTTCAACTAAATCGGCTAACGCCGCATCAACGGCATCTTTTAACCTGCCTTGTCCCTGATCAACCGGAACGACTTTTGCTCCAAGCAATTCCATTCGAAATACATTTAATGCTTGGCGTTCTGTATCAAGTTTTCCCATATAGATCGTGCAATCAATGCCAAAGATGGAGCAGGCTGTTGCCGTAGCGACACCATGTTGCCCAGCTCCTGTTTCAGCAATAATTCTTGTAGCGCCCATACGTTTCGCTAATAAAATTTGTCCGATCGCATTGTTGATTTTATGCGCTCCCGTATGATTTAAATCTTCTCGTTTTAAGTAAATTTTTGCACCACCCACTTGCTCTGTTAAATTTTTAGCAAATGTTAACGGATTTTCGCGCCCAACAAACTCTCGTAAATAATAGTGAAACTCGCTTATAAAGTCCGGATCATCTCGATACTGCTCAAATTGTTCATCAAGAATTTCTAATACTTTTGCCAAATCCTCTGGCAAATAACTTCCTCCGTATTCACCAAAAAAACCCTTTTCACTCATATCGAATCGCCCCTTCAAATCTCTCTTATCCAATTAGTCGATTATGATGTCCCATATTCGACAGAGGCATTCATTTCCCCTTCTTTTTTGAATGAAGTCCGATTACATGCTTATTCCAGATCCTTTTGTCAGGCGGTTCACCTTTTCCTCTTCCGACGACGCTACTTTCTCCTTTTGACGCTGCCGTTCGCTCTTTCTCTCTTCTCGACAACGTTACTTCTCCCTTTCCTAACAACTTATTTGTTAAAAGTTACTTTCTCGACTATCAAGCAATAGGGAAGCAGTCACTCCAACCACTAAACCCAGTAATAAAAATGACATTCCACCACGATTATTTCTCGATCCAACTAGCTGTTGCACTCTTCTTCCCCAATTAAATACAGAAGCAATCCAGAAAATATGGTTGATCATTGAACTCATCATTTCACTTTCCCCCTTTTCGTTACAGTTATTATTATTAATTTTTCTAAAATTATGAGGACAACTTCCCCTCATTTTCTGCGGATTGCTCTTACCTACACACAGATGTCGCTCTTTTTTATCGCAATAACCGATTCAACCTCATCACACCGGCCACTTTTCCTGTGAATAAGCCATTTCCCAAAACAGATACTCATACTGGCTGCTTCTCATAAAAATAGTTTCCATTCGTTGCTTCTCCTCATCCGAAGCATGTTCAGCCCAATCATCCAAACGAGTAATTTGTTCTTTCACCAATGTTCCAAACCATTCATCTCCGTACGTATCAATCCACTTTTGGTAAACAGGATGTCCTGGTGTCGATCCTTTATATCTCTCTCCAATTTCCCAGTACAACCAGTAGCATGGAAGAATCGCTGCAAGGACCTCTCCTAAAGACCCCTTATACGCGACAGAGAATAGATGATTTGTGTAAGCGACAGCGGTTGGTGCAGGCTCTTCTGCCATATGACCTTCGTTATTTTTTTCTAGTCCTAAATCTTTTGCAAAATCTTCATGTAACATATGCTCTGCATCAAACGTGGATTTAGCATGAAAGGCCATTTGTGATGTTGTATGAAAATCCAGTGCTTTCGCCGCCCCAATGGCTTGTACTTGGGCAAATCGAGAAAGGTAAAAAGAATCTTGTTGCACATAATATGTAAAACACTCTAGTGGCAATGAACCATCTGCTACTCCTCGAACAAATGGGTGGTCAAAGCTTGCCTCCCAAATCGACTCTACATTTTTACGCAGGTGTTCTGAAAACTTCATCACGTCATCCTCCCTTTTAGTCAAACGGCTGTTCTTCGCATTCTTTGTAATGATGAAGTACTGTTCTCCATATGTTCGTTCCATTGCGCTCCAGCCACTTTTCCTGCAATATTTCAGTTCTTTTCATTCCCAGAAAAGAAAGAGGACTTCTTAAAAGAAGTCCCTCTTTTATGCTCAACATTATACCGAAGTAAATGAACCTTTGTTCAAATAATGCATTAAAATCTTACTTAAAATAGGATACAAAAGAGCGAAGAAAACCATATTCCCAATCGCATGATTTGTATCAAATGGCAATCCTGCTAAATAGTAAGCTAAAAAACGTTCAGTAATCACCAACATATTTAACGAGATAACAAAGCCATATAAATAGCCACAAAAACCAGCGTACATGATGAGCAAAATAAATGGAATACCCCATTTAGAATGAGCACGTCCAAGCCAACCTGATACGAGACCGATCAGAGACCAAGAAACAATTTGCCAAACGGTCCAAATTCCTGTTCCTAAAGCCATATTCGTCAACACTGTACTAATGAACCCTAAAATGAGGCCATTACTAGGTCCAAGGAACATGGCTGTTATAATAATAATAGACGTGACTGGCTGTACATTAGGAATATGGACAAATGCCATACGCCCAACTACACAAAGCGCACTTAACATGGCGAGCAACGTGATTCGACGAATCGGCATTTCTTTTATTCAAGTGACGCGTAATGAAAATGGATCATGTCCTCATGCTCAAGTTCATACTCATTAGCACCTACTAACGCCTCTTCCCCGTTTATCGTATAGAGCCAATAACTAGATGTTTCATCGTCTGATTCTATTCCGTTTATACCAGATATAAAAGCTCCTTCATACGCAGTTGTAATTTCATAATGTTCCTGCATCACATCCATAAGTGTTTGGCCTTCTTCAAACGATACCGTATTCTCACTTACTACATTTTCTTGATCATCTTGACTTAGTACAATGGTGACATATGGTTCTTCAACACCTTCTTCTACATCATCTTGTGTATCAGCAGGCGTCTCCTCTTGGGCTGGGTCTTGAACCGGATCTTCCACCGCCTCATTATTCGCTCCACAACCGGTAATGGTTAACAATACTGCAAACAAAATCGAAAACATAAGTCTCATATGAGTTCCCCTCCAAATTAATATCGATAATAGTTTATCCGCCTACTTGGTAAGAATGTATAAAAGTTCAAGTGAGTGCGGAATCTTGCCTCTATCTTCCTTCGACTTTCCTTTCCATCCTCATTACGTCCTGTTGTTTCTTTGTCAATAGAAAAAACGCAGCAGAGCCAATTAACGAAGTAACAAATAAAATGAACCCCATTGGTATAGCCGTTGATTCATTCATTCCAACAAGCGGCGAGACCATGGATCCAATCACTAATGAGAACGTTCCTAACAACGCACTAGCACTTCCTGCACGATGTCCTTGGTGTTCCATCGCCAGTGTAAATGTACTGGTTGTAATCATCCCCATGGACGTCATGTATATAAAGATCGGAATGACAAGAGTCGCCAATGGGCCTTGGATTACCGTCATCATGAGCAAGAATAAGGTTGCACTTACCGCAACTAAAACGCCGATTTGCAGCAACGTTCTTTCATGCACGATTCCCCCGAAGCGTCCAATGATAAAGCTTCCCAAAATAATGGCTAAGCCATTGATTCCAAATAACACACTAAATACTTGAGGCGACACTTCGTATATTCCCTGATACACAAAAGGCGTTCCGGCTACATACGCAAAACTTCCACCATGAATGAATCCAACCGTTAATGCATATCCAATAAACGATCGATCTTTACACAAGCTCCCCATCGTCCTTACAGAATGCCCTACTGTACTAGGAATTCGTTTTTCCGCGGGTAAAGTCTCCTTTAATTTCATGGCAACGACCAACACAATCAAAAGACCAATCAAACTTAAAAAATAAAAAATCGTATTCCAGCTTGCAAAAGGCAAAAGCAAAATAGCTCCTCCAGCAATGGGTGCAGCCATTGGCGCAACTGCATTAATGACCATTAATAGTGCAAAGAACTTTGTCAATTCACGCCCACTAAACACATCACGGACAACCGCACGTGAAATCACAACTCCCGCTGCCGCTGTAAAACCTTGCAAAAAGCGCGCGATAACCAACACAAAAATATTCGAAGCCAAAGCACAAAGAAGAGAAGCGAGCGCAAATAAAAAGAGCGAAATTAATAACGGTTTCTTTCTACCCTGCGCATCACTAATGGGCCCTACAACGACCTGACCAACGGCAAGTCCAATCAAACAAGCAGTTAAACTTAGTTGTACAAGAGAAGCACGAGCTCCTAAATCATCAGCTATTTCAGGAAAACTCGGTAAATACATATCTATATTAAGCGGTCCTAATACAGCAAGCATCCCGAGCAGAAAAGCTAAAGCTAACCGTTCTTTTCCAGTTGGATTATGTAACATACATCATATAACACCTTTCTTGTTTTTCTAGGAGTCTAAAAACATTTAGTAGATTACTAGTATATCTGACTTTAGTATGAATGAACACAAAGAAAAGTAACATCCCGCCCCCATTACGGAGTTACCATGTTACTTTCCGAGTATTTTTTCCTTGTTATACGAAACGTTGGTCAACCGTTACTTTTTATAAAACAACCTAGAAAGTGCTACACCAACGGCGCCCAATCCAATAAATAAGATCGCTCGAACAAAAATGGAGATTGCTTCAATGTCGATAAAGATGACTTTTAATAACGTTAAGAACAGCAAAGCAACACCAAGCAGGCGGACATACTTACTGTCTTTCAGTACCCCTAAAACTACCCCTACAATCGCATAACTAGCCCAGAGTACTGAGACCGTAACGTTCTGAACCGTTTGTGCGTAATCGGCAGTGGCCACATTCCCTATCTGTGTAATAAAAGCTAAAATCAACAAAGCCGTACTACCAAATAAAAAATTCAGCATTGCTTTATAGTCGTATGACTTTTTAAAAGTTGCCTGAAAGAAAGAAATCAACTCTCTTAAAGCAATCATGCTTCCAATTAGAATAATCCAAGCAATAGTCTCATATGAAGCCACGCTAGAAATGGGTGTAAAAATGGTTATCATAGCACCAAATGCGTATACAATGCAGGCAAATACAATTTGCAATTTCGCTCTTGTAAAGAATCCAACATATAACGCCACCATACCTTGAATAAGCAAGAACACACTCATATACTCAAAACGGAACACATCAGCCAGTAACATCGCGAGCGCATACGTTGCAATCGGCATAAACACATGAAGGTTATCTGTTTTCCTTTGTACGTAAGAGAAACCAACATACATCAAAAAGGCAACAACAAGAAAGATCGCTTGATCAAAATGGCTAGTTGAGGCTACCCAAATATGTGTCAAAACGAAACTACTTACTAACATAGCCTTTTGCTTGTTGACAAACACGTTTCGTAAGAAGAAAGCACCTAGTAAGAAGATGTGTTGAATAATGACCCCAGCTAAAATAAATGTACTGCCATCACCCGTGAACATTAAATAAGCTAGTAGGGATACATGCAGGAATATTGTAGATACATAGTAAAGAGTGACATAAGCTTTTAGCAAAGCAAAATAAAGCAGTCCAAGGAAAAATAAAATTTCATAGCCAACAAACAAATACACATTTGTTGATGTACCTTGCACTAAAAAAGGAACGAAGAAACCAGCAATGGATGACAATACTGCTATTGATTGAGATTTATGTGTATGAGCGAAATAGATTCCTGCTCCTACCCACAACACATTAAGTACAAACGCTATAAACCCAGGAATCAATCCATATAAAGCATTCCCAGCAAACGTACTTAAGATCAAAACCACAATCGCTCCGCCATACAACACTTGCCCAAGAGTGTTTCGCTTATGCCTAAACTGATGATACCCAAACCAAAGCAACAAAGCAGATGCTACGTATCCTAATAGAACCCGGACTATTTCATTAATCACACCAACATCAATTAACGCTTTGAACCCCCATAAAACCCCAAGTAACAGCACAATAATAAAAATTCTTGGCAACCATACTTGCCCAATTAATCTTTCATAGTCGATGTCCTTTTTAGGTCGTGGGTGTTGAATGGGTCTATTCGGTGCTATTCTAGGCTGAATAGGAGCTTTCTCTCTTTCTTTTGCCTTAGAGTCTTTCGTTTCCTTCACCAGCTCAGTCAATCGTCCGACTTCACTCTCCAATTTCTGTATTCGTTCTTCTAGCTCTTGAACTTTTTGTTCATTTGTCATTCCCTCTCCTCCACAACACCTTTTCTTAATTTTACCATTATCAATAAAGGTTGGGTTGAATAATTGGAATTTTCAACCAGTTTATTTGTAACAAGCATAAAACATGCAAGCTATAATGTTGGTCAAATGAAAATAACGCAAGACTCGAGCAACTGCCCTTGTTTTACGTTTAGTAAAGGTTATATAAAAAGTAGAAAGTGCTTCGACCTTGAACTTGTCTTTCCATTCATATTAGGTGCGATTAAATTGGGAAGAGCCCCCCTCTTTGTCTCAATCATTTTATTCATACATGCAAAACTGTTCAATTGGTAAAAGTAATACATACACCGGAATGAATAAGGTTTAATTCATGAAGAAAAGGATGATCTCGCATGAAAAAAGCAACCATCCATCCGAAAATTTTGTTTACATATGAAATAGCTATGGCACTGTTAGCTTTAACTTCTGTCATTTTTATGATGAGCGAAAATCCATTCATTCAAAATCTAGATTATTATATTTGGATGATCTTTGTTGTGGATGTTAGTGTACGCTTTATCGTCAGTGAAAATAAGTGGGAGTATGTTAAACGTAACCCATTTGATATTATTGCGATTATTCCATTAGATAATATTTTTCGACTGGCCCGATTAGCTCGTCTAGTTCGTTTATTGAGAGCCTTTGCAATCATCAGCCATTATTTAAAGCCTTTCTACCAAGTAATACGAACCAATCATCTAGACAGAGTGCTTGCTACACTTTTTATTCTTATTTTTGTTGCTGCCATTCCGATTCAATTGCTTGAACCATCCATTCCAACTTATACGGATGCCGTTTGGTGGGCCATAGTAACTGCTACGACTGTCGGTTATGGTGACATTTCCCCCGTTACAATTGTCGGGCGATTGATTGCTATCGTTTTAATGCTCTTTGGAATTGGCCTACTTGGGATGGTCACTAGTTCGATTGCTTCTTACTTCATGCAAGAAAATAGAGAAAAGGAAGAAGAGCAAGACCATACGATCACGTACTTAAAAAACGAGGTTAGTCGAATCCATTCTATGAACAACAAGGAATTAGAACGATTAAAATCAATTATCGACACGTACAAAGATCCTACAACAAGATAGGATTCAAACGGCCAGTATCTTAAAGAAGCATAAGCAACCGCCTATGCTTCTTTTCTTAACTCTTTTTCTCTACTTAGTAATGGAAATTACAGCATCGTTCCATGTATAAATGAAATAACAAGCTCCACTCCACTCGTTTGTTGCTTGATCATTTGAGTAAGCATCGTTTGTATCAGTTACAAGGTTAATACTAATGGCTGCTTTTCCAATTCCATAGCTTAACGCTTCATAAAGTAAGACACATTCTCTTTAAGTGATCAGATGGATTATTGGCTTTGTGTTTGTTAGTTTTTATATAATCCTTCATTATAAAATGGTAAAATAAGGAGGGTATAATTGGGTACCAAACCTTTTTTCCTTTAGTTGACTTGAACACTCTAACAAAAGCGGAACTTTAGCAGAGATTGTAAATCTATAAACCTAGGGGGGATGCATTATTAAACCGTATTTCATACTTGTTAGTGCAGCTATTGCCATTCTCATTATCCTATCTGCAGTGAACTATAATCAGGTTACCCGCATTGATCAACAGCTTCATACACTTAATAGTTTGCAAGATGATGTTCGAGAAATTTCCAATTCCGTACATACTGTTTCTTCTCAAGTGGAAATGAAAATGGATGAATTTTTACAAGAACAATTATGGGTCATGAAAAAAGAATATAAAATACTGAATGTTGATTTTGAGAAAAACACTATCAAAGTACTATTGGAATGGGGAGTGCGCGAGCTTTCAGAACAAGAGCAACTATCATTTATGTACCGAGAGGTCGATTCCAAGGATTGGACTGAACTGGAAGTTACGAATCGGAACGGGTTAAATTACTCCCTTGAATACACATTTCCTCTGAGAGGCAACTATGAAACTCAAATACTTGCCAGCTCAACAGAAGGTAAGCGAAGCGAGACCTTATTAAATTTAGAATTCAAGCAACTACTTGATACGCGAATTATGACAGATGCTTATTTGCATTATAGCGAGAATGGGCATGTCGATTTTAACGTGAATATTCACAATTTAATCGAAGCAGAATTAAATCTGACGGGTTCCAAAGAGTCCTTTAAAATAAAAACAGCCAAAGCCTTTTTATATGTTAATGGTACTGTGAACAGAGAGTTTGATTTATTGGCTGGATCTCAAGATTTTCATAGCGACGAATACAGCGAGTACCTGAATTATCATAATTATGTAGATTTGGAAGGCGAAGTTCAGGATTTGAATGAGGTTGAACTTCGAGTGATCGTCGAAGACGGTTTAGGCTTAACGTACGAAACAATCGCAGAAGCCATGCAGTATTAATCTCCCATGTTCCAAACACTTCGGCTCAAAGCGAATTACTATAATGTGATTCGCTTTTTTTAATGTTTCTTATTTCTCTAGCTGCAAGTATCTCATGTCGTGTTACGAAGGGATAAGGGTTCGTCTCACAGGGGAACATGATGTATTCCAAGTAGTATAATCACGATGTAACCGTCGGCTTAGTGTAGAAGATGCTGTTTCTCAGGAACAGCGCTCTTCAGTGCCTTGAACATTTTGTTCATGCATAAAAAAACACTTCACCATTGAATTGGTTTTTTTCTGCCTGGCAACGTCCTGGCTCGCTATTTCTCTTCTACGGGGAAGATGGGCATGAAGTGTCTCTTAGGTCGATCTCACGTTGTATTACGAAGAGAAACAGCTCGGACTCACCCTTTCTCTTCTACGAGGATGATTTCCATGAAGTGATTTCTCGGAAGTGTCCCACGTCGTGTTACGAAGAGAAAGGGTTCGTCTCACAGGGGGACATGATGTTGTTTCGGGAGAAGTTTACTCACGATGTAATCATCGGCTTATTTGAAGAAGGTGCTGTTCCTCCGGAACAGTGCTCTTCAGCGCCTGAACATTTAGTTTATGCGCACAAAAAAAGACAATCCAATGGATTGTCTTTTATCTGCCTGGCAACGTCCTACTCTCACAGGGGGAAGCCCCCAACTACCATCGGCGCAAAAGAGCTTAACGATCGTGTTCGGCATGGGAACGAGTGTGACCTCTTCGCTATCGCCACCAGACTATATATTGAACATCGGATTACCAAAAGGTTATCGTAGTTCACATTTGAGATAGCTCTCTCAAAACTAGATAATGCGTAATAGAAACGTTTCAAGAATATATTGGATAAGTCCTCGACCGATTAGTATCTGTCAGCTCCACGTGTCGCCACGCTTCCACACCAGACCTATCAACCTCATCATCTCTAAGGGGTCTTACTGGATTAACTCCATGGGAAATCTCATCTTGAGGGGGGCTTCATGCTTAGATGCTTTCAGCACTTATCCCGTCCACA
>NZ_JAOANA010000020.1:0-83571 GCF_032335535.1 Alkalihalobacillus sp. MEB130 | reverse complement strand
TTTATCAGAGATTGTCCTTTTTTTGTTTTATAAAATGAAAAACATACATAGGAAAGAGGCCCCAAGAACAAAAATGTTCTCGGGCCTCTTTTATTTCAATTTACTGAGTTTTGTCCCAGCCTCTTTTTATTTGCAGTTTATATAAGATATAGAAAATTTTGACCATTTTGCGGTTTTAGGATTATTTAGAGATTTAATTAGAGGTTTTAACTATTAATTAACGAAGGATAAATTAGTAACTTCAGGAGGTGTATATATCATGATTAATATTAAAATTAATATGGTCGTTCCTTGTAATAACTTTATAGAGCATGCTTTTGAGACGTTTAAAGAACATAATCAATCGGAGACGACGGATAGGATTAATGATGAGGTTATTCAATATGAGTTAGAAGAAATTATTGCAAATGGTGAAGATTTGAGAACCTTAAAATTAGATGCGGATGTGATCATGTCTCGAGGTATTACTTGTCAGATATTAAAAGAAAGCAATCAGAAAATACCGATTGTGGATATTCCTGTACAAGGACTTGATCTTATTCGTTGTTTGTATGATTGTAAATCAAGATTTGGTAATAAGAAGGTTGGTGTAATTGGTTCAACCAATATGATTTATGGAGTTGAAGAACTAACTGATATTGTAGGACTTTCCATTAAATCCTTTATTATGAATAATATTTCTGAATCTCCTAGTTTGGTCGACAAAGCAGCCAGTGAAGGTTGCGAAATTATTCTAGCTGGAATAGTAACTTGTGATTATGCTAATAAAAAAGGATTACATGCAAGTATTATTCGAACAGGGAAAGAATCTTTTAGACAATCATTAAGTGAAGCAAAGCGATTAGCGCTAGTAAGTAGACGTGAACAGGAGAAAACACAGCTATATCAAACCATTCTTAACTATGCCTACGAAGGTGTTATTGCAATTGATAAAAAAGACAAAATTACAGCTTTTAATACAGCGGCAAAGGAAACATTATCAATTACTAACAAGAAACTAATAGGTAGCTCAGTCTATGATGTTGTTGGGCAAGGAAAATTACGTGCCTTACTTCTCAATACAGAAGAATACACAGAAGATATTGTTATTTATCAATCCATTCAATTAGCAGTTAAAAAAATCGGAATATTCTTAAAGGGGGAAAGGGTCGGAAACATGGTTGCGTTTCAAGACGTAACAGGTATTCAAGCAATGGAAAGAAAAATTCGTAAGAAGATGCATTTGAGAGGACATATCGCAAAGCACACATTTGATGACATTCTACACAGAAGCAGTTTGGTTAAGGAAGTAATAGAAACGGCTAAAAGTTTTAGTGAAGTTGAATCAAATATTTTAATTGTAGGTGAAACAGGGACGGGCAAGGAGGTCTTCGCTCAGAGTATACATAATCATAGTAATAGAAAACATGGCCCATTCGTTGCAATAAATTGTGCTGCACTTCCGGATAATTTATTAGAAAGTGAATTATTTGGCTATGTTGAAGGTGCGTTTACTGGTGCGATGAAAGGTGGTAAACCAGGCTTTTTTGAACTTGCCCACGGAGGAACGATTTTTTTAGATGAGATAGGTGAGATTTCTCCGCAACTCCAAAGTAGATTGCTTCGAGTTTTACAAGAGAGAGAAATTATGCGTATCGGAGATGATAAGGTTATACCAACTGATGTAAGAGTCTTATCTGCAACGAACAAAAATTTATTGCATTTGGTCAAAGCTGCGGAGTTTAGGGAAGATTTATATTATCGCTTGGATGTCCTGAAAATTACCTTGCCCCCGTTACGTCAAAGAAAGGAAGACGTTCCTCTATTAATCAATGCTTTTATTCACGAAGGGTTTTCCCCAGCTGAACGATCCATTATCACTGATGAAGCAATTAAATGGCTAAGTGAGTGGAGATGGGAAGGGAACATAAGGCAATTAAAGAACTTTTGTGAAAGGCTAATAGTCCTTAGTAAAGACAAAGTCATAGATACTAAGGATGTGAAAAATTGGCTAGAAGGAAGTAGTTTGGAGATGAACGAAAGGGAAGAAGAACAGTCCCAAACCCGTTTTCCAAATGCAGAACTTTCTGAGCGTGAAAAAATATTGAATATTTTAAAACATGTAAATTATAACAAAGGAAAAGCGGCTCTTAAACTAGGAATTAGCAGGACAACTCTCTGGAGGAAGCTAAAAGAATATAATCTTGAAACAAATTGAAACAATGTTAAACATTTTGTTTCAAGGATGAAACAAATGTTACAAGTTTCAATCGAGATAATTTAAAATAGCCTTGATTTAAGCCGAATAATAAGTTGGCATAACTTTTGCATTGTTAAAAGTGAAGTTCCAATGCTTGGAGGTGAGTGATTATGAAGTACTATTCTGTTTTTCTACCTTTAATAAATCCAGAAAAAAGTAAGCGACTTAAAAATCAACATGTAAATTATGTAGGAAAACTAAGAGATGAAGGGAAAATTTATGCCAATGGGCACTTCAATGATGGGGCTGGCGACTTAGTTATTTACTATGAAAGTTCTTATGAAACTGTTGAAACATATGTCCAACGAGATCCTTATGTTTTTCATAAAGCTAGAGATTATGAGATTCATGAATGGGAGATGATAAGGACTGATAACAAGTAGAGCACTAACCTTAAAAATTCAAGTTATATTGGAGGCAAAAATGAATAATCCAATTAAACAAAAATTGATAAATGGAGAACAGACTCTTGGAGCTTTTATAGGAATCTACTCTCCTTCGATTGTTGAAATGTTAGGATATGCTGGGTTTGAATTTATTGTTATAGATGATGAACACGGTACCTTCAATCATTCTGAGCTTGAGAATATGATTAGGGCAGCAGAATGTGTTGGGATGGTTCCATTTGTAAGGGTTTCCTATGACTCATCTAGTATACAAAAAGCATTAGATCGTGGAGCAAAAGGAATTCATGTTCCAATGGTTAATACAAAAGAAGATGCGGAGCAAATTATAAGAAAAGCTAAATTTCCTCCTGTAGGTCAAAGGGGAGCTGCGTTTTCAACCAGGGCAGCTAGGTTTGGGAAAGAAACAGGTGAGAAATACCTAAATGATTCAGATAGAGATACACTTATTGTCGTTCACATAGAAACACAAGAAGCCGTTGATAATTTTGAAGATATTATGAGTGTTGAAGGTATAGATGTTGCATTTTTAGGTCCAACTGATTTATCAGTAAATTTAGGATTTCCTAATGAAGGGGCCAATCACCCAGAGATTCAAAGAATAGCTAATGATTTATACCAAAAAGGTAAAAACATGGGGATTCCAATAGGAACGATCGCTCCCAATGCGGATGTTGCTCGCAATGAATTCAATAAGGGAGCTAACTATATTGGGGTGGTTGCGACAGCGGTTATATCTAACTCGTTTTCCAAAGTAGTAGGAGACGTAAGAGAAACTAATCTTAGTAAATAATATCAAAATTTTGCAAGTGTTTAATTTAAATAAGCTTAGAAAAGGAGATTAGTAATTTGAAAATCATCAAAATTGAAACGATAAAGCTTGAGCAACATCCGCGGAATTTATGGATACGAATTCATACAGATGAAGGCATTATCGGACTTGGTGAAACGAACCCTAAAGTAAAACCAGTTGAATCTATGATTCATGATGTTTGTTCAGAGATATTAATAGGAAAAGATCCACGTAATATTGAACAGATTTGGTCACTCTTTTATCAAGCTTTTAATCATCATGGGTACTCAGGTACTGAAATGCGAGCGTTAAGTGGAATCGACATTGCTCTTTGGGATATTTTAGGTAAGTCTGTAGGTCAACCTATTTATCGTTTATTGGGAGGAGCTAGTAGAGAAAAGATAAATGTGTATAACACTTGCGTAGGCTATCTTAGTAACAATGATCGAGATCGATTTTTAACGGAACCAGAGAAGCTTGCTGAAGAGTTAATGAAACAAGGAATTTTTACGATGAAGGTTTGGCCGTTTGATGAGTTAAGTAGGGATTTTCAAGGAAACTATATTTCACCTGACCTTATCAAAAAAGGGGTAGAACCTTTTCGTCGAATTAGAAAAGCTTTTGGAAATCAAATGGAGCTTGCTTTAGAAGGACACGGTCGTTGGAATGTAACGAGTGCTGTAAGAATTGTTCAGGAATTAGAAGAGTATGGGTTACTTTGGTCTGAAGATTTAATACGACCTGATAATGTTGAAGGGCTACTAGAACTTAAACAATCTTCTAAGATTCCTCTCGCAGCTAGTGAAAGACTATTTACTCGTTACCAATACAGACATTTAGTGGAAAAGCGAGCGGCTGATATTGTCATAGCCGATATTGCTTGGACGGGTGGTATTACGGAAGCGAAAAAGATAGCTCAACTTGCAGATACTTACCAGTTACCATTTGCCCCACACAATTGTGGTGGTCCTGTACTTCATGCAGCAACGGCTCACTTATGTTACAACATACCTAACTTATGGATGATGGAAACAGTCCGTGCCTTTACTGATACGCATTTTGATGAGATTGCAACGAATGTCCCAGCTGTATCAAATGGCTTTTTAACGCCGAATGATTTGCCAGGATTAGGGGTTGAATTACGTTCAGAAATCTTTAATAGAAGCGATATATCTATAAGAGTTACTGATACGACTGATATTAATGGAAGTGAGAAACAAGTATACACGATGTCAAATACAGGTGATCCTTGGAAAACAGTATCATCTAAAGCTTAGAGGAGGTTGTACGTGATATGAGGTTAGGTTTTATTGGTTTAGGAAATATGGGCTTGCCGATGGCAATAAATCTACTTAAAGCCAATTTCGAAGTTTACGGAAAAAACCGAAGCAAAGGCTCCGAATATATTTTGTTAGAAGAAGGAGGGAAAACAGACTTAACAATAGCTCAAATGGCATCTGAGGTAGACATTATTATGACTTGTTTACCTTTGCCCAAAGATGTAGAGGAAGTATACCTAGGAGAAGATGGAATAGTCAAAAATGGTCATTCAGGCTTAATAGCTTTGGATTTTAGTACAGTGTCTCCTGATTTAAATGAAAAGATTTATGAAACAGCTGGAGAAAAGGGAATTGACTTTTTAGATTCACCTGTAAGTGGAGGAACTGTTGGGGCAAAGGCTGGTACATTAAGCATAATGGTTGGTGGAAATAAGGATATCTATGAAAAAGTGAAACCAATCCTTCATGTAGTAGGGGAGAATGTCTACTATACTGGTAAAGTTGGTAGTGGAACGGCAATCAAATTAATTAACCAGTATATGGTTGGAGTCCATACTCAAGCGGTAAGTGAAGCGTTGTTGCTCGCTGAGAAGTTAGAAATTGATTCCAAACAATTATTTGATATTTTGGATGCTAGTTTTGCTCAGAGCAGAATATTTCAACGACATTTTAAACAATTCATTGAAAAGGAGCAGTTTGAAGCTGGATTTGCTTTGAAATTGCTGCACAAGGATTTGAATTTAGTAGAAAAAATGACAGGTGATAACAATATCACATTGCCTATTGGTGAACAAGTAACAGAGTGGTTTAGAAAGGCTAAAGAAACGGACCATGCAAATAGTGATATGTCTGCAATGTATTTATATATGAAAGAGCAACTTCTTACAAATCAAGATTAAACTCATAGGAGGCAAGTATGTTTGATAAAACAGATCCACGTTCGAAATTGTTGAGCAAGACTGATGTAAACATTCCGCCAAATGATATCTCGAATGTAAAACATGTGAAATTTTATGAAGAAGAGTCAATCAAAACTAGCCTAGGAACAGAATCTTGGTGGTCAAGGGGACAAAACTTCTATTTACATTACTCAGAAGCGGTTGAGGGGGAAGTTTTTGACAGAACAAACCAAGTTGATGAGTACGTAATAATCTTACCAGAATTCAAAACAGAAGCGATGATTAAATGGGAAGATCAAGAACTAAATGTAAAAGGAAATTCAATCATTATTGTGCCAAAAGGGCAGAGCCAATTAAAGGTAGAAACGAGCGGAAAGGTTATTCGACTATTTACCGTTCTAAATAGTGATCTAAAGGACTTACCGATCAATAGAGAATATACAATTGCCGATGCGAATGTCTTGCCGTTTAAGGCTTGGAATGAATCTCCAGAAGGCTCTAAGATCCGAGTTTATAGCTTAGATATTGAAAAGGAAGAGGGGAGATTCGGAAAGATTTTTCGATGTTCCACTTTTATGATTAACTTTTTAGATCCTTGGGAAGGTCCAAGAGATACGACTAAATTATCACCACATTCGCATGTTGACTTCGAACAATGTACATTGGCTCTAAAAGGCGACTTTGTTCACCACTTTCGATGGCCTTGGACACCTAATAAAGATAAATGGCAGGTTGATCAACATGATTTTTGTAGCAGTCCGTCATCAACCTATATTCCACCTGGTGTGATACACACTTCTGAGGCTGTCGGAAAACGAACCAATGAATTAGTTGATATCTTTTGTCCACCAAGATTGGATTTCTCTGAACAACCGGGCTGGGTCTTAAATGATGCAGATTATCCGGTTGATAATGCACAGGTAACAAAAGATAAAGAATAATATGTACCTAATTATGTAAGCGTTTAATTTCTTGTTGAGGGTAACGGGGAGGTGGAAGTTATTGATACAAAAGTGAGAGAACTAATATCGGCAATAGCCTTTCTCCTATTTTCAATTTTTATGTACGTATCTACGAATAATATAAGAAGTATGACTGATATGGGAGTAGGACCTGACTTTGCTCCAAAATTGGTTGCTATTGGTATCTTCATTTTGAGTGCTATTCACCTTATAAAGGTATTAAAGGATTGGAAGAAACCAATAGCCGAAAAAGAGGAAGTTGGCGAAGAACAAGTAAAACGAGATTATAAAAAATTTCACATTAAGAAAAAGTATAGAAATGCTTTCTTAACCATTTTAGCGATTGCATTGTATTTCTTTTCCGTTCCAATACTCGGATTTCTTTTAAGTACAATTATCTATTTGCTTTTACAGATGTTCTTGCTAGGAGAAAGAAAGTACTGGAATATTCCTGTATTTTTAATACTTTCAATTGTCGTAGCCTGTTCTGTCTATTATATCTTTAGACTAGTATTTGAAGTTAGACTTCCAGTAGGGATATTTGGATAACAAGGAGGTGAAGTAATGGGTGCTGATTTACTACAAGGATTCTCCGCTATGCTAGTCCCGTATCACATCCTTCTCATTGGATTAGGAGTGGGGTTGGGTTTAGTATTTGGATCTGTGCCTGGCCTAACAGCAACAATGGCTATTGCCATATGTTTGCCAATCACATTCACGATGGATCCAGGTGCAGGAATGGCTTTGTTAATGGGCCTGTACATTGGGGGCGTGTCAGGAGGTTTGATACCAGCTATTTTATTAAAGCTTCCGGGAACTCCTTCTTCTATATCTACTACATTTGATGGTTACCCGATGGCTCAAAATGGAGAGGCAGGAAAAGCATTTGGTTATGCCATAGTCTTTTCTTTCTTAGGAGGATTGCTTAGTATAGCTGCGTTAATTCTTATAGCTCCTCCACTTGCAAATATTGCATTGCGTTTTGGACCTATGGAATATTTTGCAATTACAATGTTTGCGTTGACGCTAATTTCTAGTCTATCTGAAGGGTCCATCATTAAAGGGATGTTAAGTGCATTACTAGGGATGTCATTAGCGATGGTAGGTTCTGCGCCGATAGACGCTTATGCTCGCTTCACCTTTGGGGTGGATCAGTTAAATGGCGGATTCAATTTACTTCCTGCTTTAATTGGTCTCTTTGCTGTAAGCGAGATTATACGCATAGCTGAGAATAAAATTAATCCTCTCTCTAAAAAAATTGTTGTTGATAAGATAAAAGGGTTTGGATTTACGCTAAAAGAGTTCTTTAAGCAATCTTGGAACTTTCTTAGATCAAGTATCATAGGGATTTCAATCGGAATCCTTCCCGGAATAGGGGGAGGTACAGCTAATATTGTTGCGTATGCTACAGCAAAAAATCAATCAAAGAACCCTGAAAAGTTCGGAAAAGGAACCCCGGATGGTGTTGTTGCATCTGAAAGCGCTAACAACGCAGCGGTTGGTGGAGCTCTTGTTCCTTTGATGGCACTTGGTATACCAGGTGATACTGTAACAGCAATGTTGATTGGAGGATTAGTTATCCATGGAATTCAACCTGGACCATTATTCTTCTCTCAAAATGTGGATATCGTATATGGAATATTTGCAGCGCTGATTATAGCGAATATCGCAATGATAATTTTCTTGTTTTTTGGAATGCGCTTTTTTATAAAAATTTTAAGTATCCCAAGGCATGTTTTGTTACCAATTATCATTGTGCTCTGTGCTGTAGGTGCCTTTGCAGAGAATAATCGAGTTTTTGATATGGGAGCGTTACTTTTCTTTGGAGTATTAGGATATTTGTTAATTAAAATGAAATTTCCGATTACTCCGATTATTTTAGGGTTCATTTTGGGACCGATAGCTGAGTTGAATTTAAGAAGGGGGTTAATGGCTACTCAAGGAGACTTTCTACCATTTTTAACAAGTCCTATTCCATTAGCTTTTTGGTCCATTGCTGTCATTGCGATTGTTTTGAAAGTTCGGAAAAATTACAAAAAAAAGGGAGATGTATTGTATGATTAATCTATTTAAAAAGAAAATGGGTCTTTTTATTACAATTTGTACGCTAGTTGCTCTTCTGGCAGCTTGCGGCGGTGATTCTACTTCTTCTAGTGGAGAATCGACTTCTTCAAGTGATAAGAGTGAAAATAAAAGTTCATCATATCCAACAAAAACAATTGAAATGGTAGTGCCCGCATCTGCTGGTGGTGATACGGATCGAAACGCGCGTCTCTTAGCACAATATCTTAGTGATGAATTAGATGTATCAATTGTAATACAAAATGTTACAGGAGCAAGTGGCAGTGTAGGAGTGCAAGAACTTATAGATTCAAACCCAGATGGGTATCGAGTTTTATTTTTCCATAATAATATTTTAATTAATAATATTTTAGGTTTAACGGAAAACAACTATTCAGACCTGAAAATGGCAGGAATTAGTGCGATTGACCATGGGAACGGTGTAGTAGTTAGTAGAGATGCTCCGTATGAAAATGCCAAAGAGCTGATTGAAGCGGCGATTGAAAATCCAGGAGAAATTAATATTGGAACTTCAGTGGGTGCCTTCACTCACTTCCAACTTCTCGATATTCAAGAGAAAACAGGAGCGCAATTCAATCTAGTTGATGCTGGTGATTTTGCAGAAAGAAATGCAGCAATACTTGGAGGTCAATTGGATGTAATTCCTACGCAACTGGGTCTAGTAAATGATTATCTTGAATCAGGAGATATGAAAGCTTTAGGTGTGTTAGCTGAAGAAAGATTAGATTATTTTGCAGAGGTTCCAACTTTTCAAGAGCTAGGTATTGATTCTACATTCGAAAAGTTCTTCTTTATGGCATTTCCACAAGAGACTCCGGACGAGATTGTAACGACGTTCACAGAGGCTGTTGAAAGAGCAACTAACAATGAGGAATATATACAAAGAGCAAGAGATTACGGTATGGAGCCTGAATATAAGAGTCCGCAAGAAACAGATGAGATTATGGAAACTAGACACCAATTGTATACAGAGATTAATGAAAGAAACAACTAGGTTTAATCTTGAAAAAAATAATTAGTTTAGTAGGTGAGTAGGAGATGGGGAAAAGAGTAAAAACAGCAGAAACTCTACGGAGTAATAAGTGGTTAAATGCAGGTAATTTTCGTAGTTTTAATCATCGTTCACGTATGATGCAGATGGGATTTGGATTAGATGACTGGGATGGTTCTCCTATTATTGGGATTATGAATACTTGGTCTGATATAAATCCCTGTCATCACCATTTTAAAGAACGTGTAGAAGATGTGAAAAGAGGAGTTCTCCAAGCAGGAGGACTTCCTCTAGAAATACCGTGCATGTCGCTTTTTGAAAGTATGAACAAGCCGTCAGCTCTTCTATATCGAAATATGCTTGCTATGGAAGTAGAGGAATTGTTGCGTTCATATCCGATTGATGGTGTTATTTTAATGGGGGGCTGCGATAAGACGGCACCTGGGCTTCTACTTGGAGCCATTAGCATGCAATTACCAACTGTTTTTATTCCTGCTGGTCCAATGTTAAGAGGAAACTATCGTGGGGAAACTCTAGGATCAGGTTCTGATGCGTTTAAATCCTGGGATGAATATCGTGTGGGGAATTTATGTGATAATGATCTTGAAGGAATTTGTGGAGGATTAGCTAGAAGTGTAGGTACTTGTATGACTATGGGAACTGCTAGTACTATGACATCCATAATAGACGCAATGGGAATGTGTATGCCAGGGGCTTCATCTATTCCAGCTGTTGACACAAACCATAATCGAATGTGTTCAAGTGCAGGAAAAAGAGTTGTAGATATGGTTTGGGAAGATATTACACCAGATAAAATCCTCACGAAAGAAGCATTTGAAAATGGAATTGTCGCAGCAATGGCACTTGGAGGCTCAACTAATTCTATCATTCATGTGATAGCAATGGCTAGGAGAGCTGGATGTGATATCGGTATTGAGGATTTTGACCGAATAAGTAGAGAGGTTCCCGTTATAGCAAATATTAGGCCGAGTGGGGATAAATATTTAATGGAGGACTTTTATTACGCTGGTGGTATATTAGGGATGTTGAATAGACTAAAACCATATCTCCACTTGGAGGAAAACTCTATAGTAGGAGAAACAATTGGAGATATCATTGAAAAAGCGGAGATCTACAACGATGATGTGATTCGTCCATTGGATAATCCTGTTTATAAGGAAGGGTCTCTCGCGGTATTAAAAGGGAACCTGGCTCCAGATGGGTGTGTCATCAAAGCAAGTGCATGTAATCCGAAGTTTTTAAATCATTCTGGCAAAGCTATTGTCTTTGATAATTATCAGTCATTGAAGGAATTTACTGATGATGAGAGTGTTGATGTCACCGAAGATAATATTTTAATCCTTCGGAATGCGGGACCAAAAGGAGGGCCTGGCATGCCAGAGTGGGGGATGCTACCGCTTCCGAAAAAACTAATAAGGCAAGGCGTTCGAGATATGTTACGGATTTCAGATGCCAGAATGAGCGGTACGAGTTACGGCTCATGTATTCTTCATGTTGCACCTGAATCTTATATTGGAGGACCTTTAGCTTTTGTGAAAACTGGAGATGTCATCTCTGTTGATGTCTATAATAGATCAATTAATTTAGAGATATCAGAACAAGAGATGGAAGAAAGAAGAGCAAATTGGCAAGAGCCAGCACCAAGGTATAATCGAGGATTTGGATGGATGTATCTGAATCATATTCAACAAGCTGATAAAGGGTGTGATTTTGATTACTTGGAAACAAGTTTCGGATCTCCAATTGATGAACCGGAAATCAACTAATTAGTGAATAAGTCAACTCTTTGTTGACAGAGTGCTGAGAAAAACCTACTTGTGGTAGGTTTTTCTGTGTGTATTAGGAGGCGTAATTATAATTGTCTTACATATTAAAATCGAAAATGGTTCCTTTCCGACAGTGAAAAACTATTGGGAAAGGAACCATTTTTTTCATCTGTTAAAGGTTTTAATCTCATTGTAAAAATAGAAGGAATAACGGACAAATTACCTTTCATATCATGTTAACATACTCGGGAACACAAAGTAATACAGCTCGGAACACAACAATCTGGGAAGGGGATCGACACATGGGGAATTATAAAGCAAGCAAAGTACTTGGAGAGGGAAGGAAATCGTGGTCCATTATTTTTCGTCACCCTGTAAAGAAGGATTATAAAGGGAAGGTAGGTTTGCGTATCAGAAGAGGTTTGGGTACAACAGATGAAAAGCAAGCTGATAACTTAGTTAATCAGATGAATGAAATTCTTTCTACTCCTTCTCTTTGGGATGTACGGGCTAAAGATACCGTAATGTGTAAATATGATCCCAAAATAGTTGCCGCATTTTACGATGCATTAGAGCCCAAGGCTTTGAGTTATCAAGATATACGCGATACACATATTCCTTTACCAAATACTGAGCAAGGCTATGCAAATATTCTCTTGGTTGGCACAACTGGAGCAGGAAAAACAACGCTATTACGTCAATTAATCGGAACTGATCCTAAGAAAGATAGATTTCCCTCAACGTCCCCTAACAAGACTACCGTCTCTGATATAGAAGTTATTTGTTCAGAAGGAACTTATAAAGCGGTTGTTACATTTTTTGATTATCGAGAAGTCCGTATACACGTCGAGGATTGTGTCATGGCCGCAGTGTTTGCTAACCTTAAACAAGAAGAGGAATCATCAATAGCTCAACGATTACTTGAACATGAAGAACAACGCTTTCGTTTCTTTTATACTCTTGGTGAATATGACCTGGATATGGATGAAGAAGAATACGAAGAACTCATATCATCAGCATCTGGAGAGGTTGTGTCTTTAGAAGAAAAACGGCAGTTTACAAATGTAATTAGATCTAATTTAAAGGAAATTAATGAATTAGCGAAAATTAGCAACAAAATTCTTGAAAGCATGGGAACTGAACCTAATGCTGAGTATACGGACCTTCCTCCAATAGAAAAGGTTAAATTTGAAGAGCTCTTGGATGAGGAGTTAAGGCAAGATTCGCAATTTCATATGTTAGTTGATCATATGATGGATGAGATGGCGACACGTTTTGAAGAGTTATCTTCAGGAGAAATTCAACAAAGAAATGGCGATTGGCCGTTAGTATGGACATTTAGTAGTGACAATCGGAATCAATTTTTAGAAAAGGTAAGGAAATTCGCAAGTAACTATGCCCCGAATTTTGGAAAGTTATTAACACCGCTTGTTCAAGGGATTCGCGTTCAAGGTCCGTTTAAACCAAGCTGGAGTGAAAGTGTACCAAGACTAGTCTTCATCGATGGGCAAGGGTTAGGACATACGACTTCCTCATCGACAAGTATCCCATCTCAAATGTTAAGGAAATTTGATACGAGTGACTCTATAGTATTGGTTGATAGCGCCAAGCATCCTATGCAAGCAGCTCCATTAGCAGTACTTCGAAGCATTGTTGCTAGTGGTCACACGTCAAAGTTAAATATTTGTTTTAGTCATATGGATGAACTAAATGGAGATAACCTACTAACGAGAAAAAGCAAATTAAATCATATTAAAGCATCTTTAAATCAAGCAACTAGGTACATTCGAGATAAGTTAGATGCGGAGAGTGCTTCAAATGTAGAAATGATATTGTTGAAGCAAACCTATTTTCTATCTAATCTAGACCAAGTAGTTACTGAAGATAACAAGTACACACTAACAGAGCTGACCAATCTAATTAGTAATTTGGAAAGGAGTATTTACAACATAGAAGACTCAGATGTGATTCCCCATTATGATGAAGCTAATTTGGTCTTTGCTATACAAACGGCTATGAAGGATTTTCATGAGTTATGGGATATTCGTTTAGGGTTTAAAACAAGTACCTCTGAATCGAAAAAGCACTGGAAAACAATCCAAGCATTAACGAGAAGGTTGGCATTAGACCTAGATGATGGAGAGTTTAGTGGTTTAAGACCGGTCCCGGAATTATGGGGATTTCTTATAGATCAGATTAGAGTTTACTTAGCCAGTCCAGTTCGCTGGGTACCAACAACAGCAGAAGGTGAAGATAAACAAATTGCTGTAAATAAAATTGCAAAAGAAATACACACTCACTTACTCGACTACTGCAGTGAGAGGCTTTGGAAATCACGATTGACTCCTTGGAATTTTGCTTTTGAATTAAAGGGAGTAGGTTCTGGGAATAAACGTATGAAAGAAATGAAAGACATCTATGATAACGCCGCACCTATTCCAGGAGAAACAGCAACGACTGATACGCATGAATTGCTTTTAGAGATTCGAAAGCTAGTAAAAAAAGCTATTATTGCAAAAGGAGGTAGAATGATTTCAACCAATTAAGAAGTGTACAGAAACGATTAATAGATTAGGATGTTGAAATAGACATCGAGAGCAAGGGACGGATTGCTTGCTTCTCTTTGTTTTGTAACCGAAGAAATAGCCATATTAAACGATTGTCGTAATTCTTTGCCGAAGGTTCCAATATTACAAGAGTTAGAAGATAATGCTTTGTTTAACAACTGATTTATATTAGGTTCCTATTCTAGATTGAAAAAACGGAATAGGAACCTTTTCCCAGTTAGCAAACATTAAAAGAATATACATATATAATATTAAGCTCCAAGTTGTGGTGGCTTATTTTCTGGGTGTTTAGAGAAGCGAACTATACAATATGCTGTCCGGTCCATTTGTTTTTCAAGGGTATGATAGGAAAAAGATAGTGGTAATTCTTTATAATTTTTGAAAGAGATGATGGTTTGGGTAGGTTCATGCGAATTAACTCTTATGGATCTAATGTGATGATAAAAAATCCAGGAACACTCGTGTAATTTGGGAGAATGAGTTGGGAAAGCAAAGATTTGATCAAGTGGATTAACCGGGATGGGAACTTTACTTTGAACTCCTAACTTATGTATTACAGCGGTTCTTCTACCACCGTAATCAGCTCCGCCTTCTAAACAAGCTTCTTTAATAAGTCGTATAGGGGTTTGTTTAACATAATATTCTTGGTCGCGTTCTAACACAATGCTATAGTAATCTGAGTGATATGCTGGCAATATTGCAATAGTATCTCTGTTAACCTCATAATCCTTAATTACTTGTTTGTTCATGGACAATCTCTCCTTTATTCTAAAGTTCAAATTTTTCTTACGTCTCCCCCTTACTTTTAACTTATTAATAGAATATATATAAAATATAATTATAGTCAATTTTTCTAGGTAGAAATACTCACATAAAAATAACTATATAAAAATGGAATTATTTACAGCTCTAAAGTAGAAGTATAGTTATAATTGATTTGACAATAACAAACTAGTCTAGTAATGTAAAAGAGTTTTTTTGGGGGTTTGGCAAAGGCTCACGACTCAAAATCGTGTTCCTTCTGGAGTGTCGGTTCGACCCCGACCACCGGTACCATACTTACGGACACAAATTACAAAATATATACAGCAATAAACAAGGATTTATAAAAGAGCAGCAGAGTAAATAACAACTCTGCTGTTTTTTTGTATATTACTAAGAACTGAATGAAGCAAAAACCAAATAAGTAATGTCATACATAATAAAGATAGCAAAAATAACTATGATACAATATGGTTACAGTTATATATTTCATGATGATTAAAATAACGTCTAAATGATTGTAGATAAGGTAATAACTTATAAAATATAAAGGGTGTGAAATAAATGCCAAAGGTTGAAGAAAGGCTCGAGAATGAAGATCTTGATTTGGACGAGGGGAGTGCACTCAGTCCTCAATCAATAAGGTCAGAACTAGAGGATATATATCCTGAAGCAAATATAAAAGTAGAAAGAGAGCAATATTCAATATTTGAATTGAATAGGAAGTTTGGTAGGGGACAGGTTATTTTGGATCCTGATTTTCAAAGAGAGGATGTCTGGAAAAACCGCCAGAAATCTGAACTAGTTGAATCTGTATTAATGGGGATACCTTTGCCAATATTTTATTTGAATGAAACGAAAGAAGGCAAATTAGTTGTAGTAGATGGGAGACAAAGGTTAACTGCATTCTTTCAGTATTTGAATGGGGATTATAAATTAACTGATCTAAGAATATTAAAAGCATTAAACAATAAAAGGTTTGGTGAATTGGACCAAAAACTACAGGCGAATTTAGAGGATTTTCAGTTAATTGCACAAGTAATTAAGCCTCCTACTCCTGACCGAATTAAGTTTGATATTTTTGATAGAGTGAATCGTGGTGGTACACCTTTAAATAATCAAGAGATGAGAAATGCATTATATCAGGGGAAATCTACTGTATTGCTCGGTTCATTATCCCAAAAAGAAGTGTTCAAAAACGTAACAAATAATTCAATTAATTCAAGGAGAATGAAAGATCGTTATCTAATTTTAAGATTTATCGCCTTTTATCTTTGGAACAATAACATTTTAAAAGATTTAAATGGAGAAATAATTGAATATAAAGGTGATATTGACGAATTTCTCGGTAAAATTATGGACTATATAAATGAAATGGATAACGTCAATATTTCACACTTGGAAGAAACCTTCGTAAAAACAATGAAAAATAATCAAATTGTTTTTGGAGAAAATGCTTTTAGAAGAGTAGCGAAAAATGGAAAAAAACAACCGATAAATATGCTCCTTTTTGAGGCATTTAGTTACTTGTTCACAATGTTGGAGGAAGGATATTGTATCGATAACAGGGATAAGATTTACGGAATGTGCGTTGAGTTACTTAAAGAAGAACACTTAAATAAACTTTTAACAAATGACCGTGGTAGAGGAATTGTAGTTCCAGAAATACTAAAGGTAATGGATAAATTAAAGGAGAGAATTTTAGCATGATATCCAATTTAAAGATTAAAAACTTTAAAAGTTTTGATGAAGTAGATATTAATCTAAATAATTTCACTCTTTTAACAGGTATGAATTCTGCTGGAAAATCTACAATAATTCAGGCAATACTGCTGGCTGTTCAAAATGTATCTGAAGATGGAAGGTTCCCTTTAAATGGAAGATTAGTATCATTAGGTCAGTTCTCAGATGTAAGGAATTTCGTTAAAAATGCAAAGGAATTTAAAATAGAAGTGTCTAATGATGATAATTACGTAAGTTTTAAATTTACGGAAGAAGATAAGGTGAATTGCGTTATAAGTAAAAATAGCGATGTTCTGATTGACTACTTACACCAAAAAAATCATCGAATTAGTTATATATCCTCGAAAAGGATAGGTTCCCAAGATCTTTATGATAAAAACTATGATAGTTACTTAAATTATGGAGTTTTCGGTGAATATGCAATTGATTATTTTGAAAACCATAAAAGCAATCAAGTTGAAGACTATCTTATTAAAGAAAAATCATTTGGAAAAACTCTTGAAATTCAAGTGAATTATTGGCTAAATTACATATTAAATTGCGAAATATCGACTGAAGATATAACTGGTACAGATCAGGTGAGGGTAAAGTATAAGTATTCAAAAAATAGATATGTTAGACCGAAGCACATTGGATCTGGTCTAAGTTACATAATATCTTTATTAATTAGTGTGCTGTCATCAAAACAAGACGATTTGATAATTATAGAAAATCCAGAAATTCATCTACACCCAAGTGCTCAATCAAAAGTAACAGAGTTCTTAACATTTGCTGCCGAAAATGGGATAAAGTTAATTATTGAAACACATAGCGATCATATTTTTAATGGGGTTAGAAAATCTATTTTTAATGATGTAATTAGTACGGAGAACCTATCTGTTTACTTTTGTAAGTTAAGTGAAGATTTCTTAACTAAGCCAGTGGAAATAGAATTTAATAGAACTGGCGATGTGGAGAATCATCAAAAGGGTCTATTTGATCAATTTGATGAAGATTTAGATGAGATGTTGGGGTTGTAAGTAATGGAAGTATTAATGAATGAATTATCGCTAGAAGGTCAATTTTCTAACTTAAACGAATTTCTAAATTCTCTAAAAGAGATGATATTAGTTCAAAAAATAATGGATAATGCACAAATTAAATTATTAAAGCATTATAACTTAATGAATGAAAAGGTGACTGAAAGTCAAACATTGCATGATGTTTTAACAGATAACAGTGTTAAAACGACTAATGAAATAAGAAGATTTAAAATGTATCTTAAAAGACTGTTATCTGATCCATCTTTTTGGCATGAAAGTCAACTTCATAATAATTCTGATAACTATGTTTGCAATTATACGAATAAAACCAATGATTATTCACTGGCTGAAGCGTGTGAAAGAGATCGAAAGGTACTTTCATTTAAGAATACTATGTTTTTAGAGAATACTTTAGAAATGAAGAAAAATAATACAAAAATAGATTTGATAAATTTCCACAATCGCTATTTATTAAATGAAATTTTATTCGAAGAAGGAAAAATAGATGAACTAGATTACTGTAAGTTTCAGTTTGCTGAGAGTAATCTTTCATTTGAAAAACTTGAGAAGGATTTTTCTTTTAATATATTAACCTATGAAGAGAAAAAGATGTTTATCTCAACGTTTAAAATGATTTCAGAAATGTCATGGGATGATATTTTGAGCCATGATGGACTAGATTACAAGCCATACGACCCTCCAAGAAATAGTTGGTTCTTAAATACTCCTTATGCAGAAAAGAAGATATTTAAATTCAGGACTTCTCAAAAGTGTAGATGTTTTGGATATAGAGAAAATGGTATCTTTTATGTACTAAGGTTTGAAAGAGATCACAAGATTAGCGATAATGGCTAGCACTATTGTATGCTTAATTTATAAAAGGAGTATCTGAAGGGTAGTCTTAATAAAATAAGGCAAAAATATGGGGTGAAATGCCACTGTAATCGCTCTTGGGAAGGAAGGTTAAGTGAAATAAGGTTTAAGTAGCATTCTAGAAGTAGATTACCGTTCAGTAAATTTTTATTTTATTAATAGGTTATCAAAAAAAATAAAAGTAAATAAATCCTAGAAGTAAGGGAGTGAAGGCACCCTTACTTTTTGTTTTAGATGAAAACTTTTGAAAGATATAACAGATTTTTTATCGTTATATTACACGACGAAATTTATGATAAAATAGGAATAAAGTTGGAAATTACGAATTCAATTCGGGAGGAATATATTATGGCTGTAAAAGCAGATATAGATTTTCAAAAAGACTTATTTGATGCAGCAACTAGGATGAGAGGAAGCATTACTCCATCAGATTATAAACATTACGTATTACCACTAATATTTTTAAGATATGTTTCTTTGCGTTTTGATAAGCGTAGAGGACAAGTTGAAGAAATGGTTAATGAGCCAGATAATATTTGGTACTCAGAAGATCCAGAAGTTAGAGAGAGTATACTTAACGACCCTGACCAATATAGATCAGAAAACGTATTTATGGTCCCGCAAGAAGCAAGGTGGGCATATCTAGTTGAAAAAGCAAATGATAGCAATATTAAAGGGATTCTAGATAATGCTATGAAATTGATAGAGCAAGAAAATCCTGAATTAGAAGGGATCTTACCACGTATTTTTCAAGGATCTAATTTACCAGCAGAAAATGTTGCAGGGTTAATTGAAGTATTCTCTAGAGATGTGTTTAGTGCACGTCATGAAGATAGTGTCGATGTATTGGGCCGTACATATGAATATTTTATTGGAAACTTTGCATCTAGCGAAGGAAACAGAGGAGGAGAATTCTTCACACCTTCATCGATTGTAAAACTTCTTGTTGCAATGATGGAACCAATTGAAGGAACAGTGTTTGACCCGGCTTGTGGTTCAGGAGGAATGTTTATTCAGTCAGAAGCCTACTCAGACAGAGGAAATGCGCTGTCATTTTATGGTCAAGAAAATGTTGAAACAACTTTACGATTAGGAAAAATGAATGTTTTATTACATGGAATGAATGCTGAGATTCGGCTAGGTGATTCTTTATTAAATGACCAGTATCCTGATTTAAAGGCTGATTACGTTATTGCTAATCCACCTTTTAATGTCGATACATGGGGGGCAGAGAGAATATCAAAGGATGACCCTCGTTTAATTGGTCCAGTCACTAATGCGAACGCAAACTATATGTGGATGCAGCATTTTCTTTATCACTTAAAAGAAGGTGGAACTGCAGGGTATGTGATGGCTAATGGGGCTATGACAACAAACACAACCGGGGAAAAAGAAGTTCGTCAAAAGTTAGTTGATGATCATCACATAGATTGTATTGTTCAACTACCTGAAAAACTATTCTTCACAACTGGAATTCCTTGTTGTTTATTTTTCCTAAGTAAAAATAGAAATGGTTCAAATGGTTATAGAGAAAGGCAAAATGAAATTCTTTTCATAGATGCTAGGAAAATGGGAGCGCTTGTAAGTAGGAGACAGAAGGCACTTTCTTCTGAAGAAATAAATAAGATTGCAAATACCTATCACGGATTCCGAAATAAGGATGGAAATTTGGTGGAAGAAACAGGATTTGCTGGGATTGCTTCAATAGAACAAGTAAAAGAAAATAATTATAAACTTACACCCGGAATCTATGTAGGGACAGTACAAATTGAGGAAAGTGATATTCCGTTTGAAGAAAAAATAGAGGAGTTAACAAACACCCTAAGAGAGCAGTTTGACGAAAGTAGTCGCCTTCAAGAGAAAATACTTAATGACTTGGAGGGACTAGTGTGAGTGAACGGAACATAGTTAAATTGGGTGAGTTAATTGAAATAAACCCTGAATCAATAAAAAAAAATTATCCTTATGAAAATATAGAGTATGTAGATATATCTTCAGTGGGAAGTGGTTTATTACACGGTACCACAATCATTAATTTAACCGATGCTCCTAGTCGGGCTAAAAGATTGGTTAAGGGTAAAGATACTATTATCTCAACAGTACGACCAAATAGAAGGTCCTTTTTGTATATTAAAGAACCATCAAAGAATATGGTAGTTTCAACTGGTTTTGCAGTACTAAGAGCAAAAGAGAAAATTGATTCTAGATTCTTATACTACGTTATATCAGATAAAAAATTTACTAATTATCTTGTATCGAATGAGAAAGGGGCGGCTTATCCAGCAGTTGGAGTTGATACAATTGCAGATGCTGAAATTTCACTACCTCCTTTAAGCGAACAGCAAATGATTGCCTCCATTTTAGGTTCACTTGACGATAAGATCGAACTTAATCGTAATATTAATCGAACCTTAGAGAATATGGCTATGGCTCTGTTCAAACATTGGTTTGTCGATTTTGGCCAATTTCACGAGGATGAGTTTGTTCAATCTGAAATAGGTATGATTCCTAAAGGATGGGATGTTGGTGTATTAGGGGATATATATAATACTTCTTCAGGTGGAACACCAAGTCGTAAAAAGGAAGAGTATTATAAGGATGGCAAAATAAATTGGCTTAAAACTAAAGAATTAAAAGATGGATATATATTTGATACAGAAGAGAAGATTACAGAATTGGGTTTAATGAAATCTTCAGCAAAATTATTCCCGGCAAGGACAGTGATTATTGCTATGTATGGAGCGACAGTTGGTCAACTCGGTATTTTGGCAAACCAATCCAGTACAAATCAAGCATGTTGTGCAATATTAGAAAATAATAACGCTTTCCCTTCAAGTTATGCATATCTTTATCTACTTTATAATCGAGAGAAGATTATAAACCTAGCAAATGGGGGGGCACAACAAAATATCAATCAGCAAATAATTAAAAGTTTGCCTGTTGTCTTACCGCCAAATGGGTTAATGATTTCAATGGGGAATCAGTTAGAAAGTTTATTTCAACTAAAAAAGAATAACGAAGAAACTAATTTAACTTTAGAAAATACGAGGGATTATCTACTTTCTCGTTTACTATCAGGTGATATAGAAATTTCTAAAGCAGTTGAAATAGTAAAGGAGGTTATTTCAAATGAGCAACCGGAACCGTCTTTATGAATCTGACTTTGAGGAAACAACGATAGAGAGGCTAAAAACTTTAGGATATGAATATATTCCTGCCTATGAGTGGGGGGCACGTCCGTCATTAGCAGATGTTGTTATGGAAAAAAGGTTGGAAAAGTATCTTTATGATACTTATCCTACCTTTCCAAAAGAACATATGCCTGCATTAATATCTCAAATTACTAATGTAGACGGAGTTACAGTTGAACAAAGAAATGAAAGATTTCATGAAGTGTTAACAAAAGGAATAGATTTTAAAATAGAGCAAGAGAATGATGAAGACCAATTCTATCATATCTCCCCTATCAATTGGGAAAAGCCTTTAGAAAATGATTTTGTGGTAATGAATCAATTGGCTATCGAAGGGAGAATGTCACGAAGACCAGATATCCTTGTTTATATTAATGGATTACCGCTTATACTTTTTGAATTAAAAAGCCCTTATATAGAAAACACCACAGTTCAGGACGCCTACACCCAAGTAAGAAACTACACCTATGACATAGCCCAACTATTTAATTATAATGCGTTTTCTGTTATTTCTGATGGAACGACAACACTACATGGTATGCCGTTTGCCCCAATTGAATTTTTTGCTGCTTGGAAATCTATTGATGGTGTGAAGATAGACAATAATATTGCAAATACAATGAAAACCCTTATAGAAGGTTTATTTCAAAAAGAACGTCTACTAACTTATATTCGTAATTTTATCGTCTTTATGGACAATGGTAAAACTAAAGCAAAAATTGGAGCCAAGTATCATCAGTTTTTCGGGGTGAACTTTGCTGTCCAAGAATCCATTCGAGCAACAAGACCAAATGGAGATAGAAAAATTGGAGTGATTTGGCACACTCAGGGATCAGGTAAATCAATATCTATGTTATTCTTTGCCGGTATCTTAACTCGCCATAGTGAAATGAAAAATCCAACTGTTGTGATTCAAGTTGACAGAGCCGATTTAGACAATCAATTACATGACACTTTTGTTGAGGGAAAAACCCTTGTAGGTCATGTGAAACAGGCTGATTCTGCCAGTGATTTAAGAGAACTCTTAAAAAATGAATCTGGTCAAATAATATTTACCACTATTGAAAAATTCCGTTTGAAAGAGGCCGAAGGTGTTCATCCAGTTCTTTCTGAACGTGAGAATATTATCGTGATAGCAGATGAAGCGCATAGAACTCAATATAATGATGCCGGCTATGCAGGCCATATTAAAACGGCTTTGCCAAATGCCAGCCATATTGGTTTTACGGGTACTCCGGTTGATTTTGCGGGAAGAAGCACGAATGAAGTATTCGGTCATACGATTCATACCTATGATATGCTTCAGGCAGTTGAGGACAATGCAACAGTTCCAATTTATTATGAATCACGTCTAATTAGATTAGGGGTAACTAACGAAGAATTAGATAATCAAATTGACGAGATAGGGACTAGTGAAGGTAATGATGAACTTGAGAAACACCGTAGAGCATGGGCTGCTCTCGCTAAGTTGGCTGGAACTAAGGAACGTGTTGAGGAACTAGCAAAAACAATTATTGATCACTTTGATGAAAAACAAACAGTAACACCTGAAGCAAAAGGCATGATTGTATGTATGAGTCGTGAAAACTGTGTTGCTCTTTATAATGAAATGCGAAAACTACCAAATTGCCCTCCAGTTGAAATTATTATGACTGGTGATGTATCAAAGGACCCAGAAGAGTGGCGTCAAAAACAAGAGGGTAGTGATTACTCCCATATAAAATCTAAAGAGGAGCAAGAGGCTGTTAAAGCAAAGTTACGTGATTCAAAGGATCCGCTCAAACTTGTTATTGTTCGTGATATGTGGCTAACTGGCTTTGATGCAAAACCTTTAACTTACCTGTATGTCGATAAGCCTATGAAGGGGCATAATCTTATGCAAGCAATTGCACGTGTAAACCGTGTATTCCCCGGTAAGCAAGGTGGGACGATTGTAGACTTTATTGGAATTGCAACACAACTAAAAGAAGCAACCAAAAAGTATACTAACAGTGGTGGTAAAGGAGATCTAACCTTTGACATTGAGCAAGCAGAAGGTTTGTTTTGGGGCTTTTTACAAGAAGTAAGGGAACTTATCCCTCAAAACCTTTATCCTAACAACCTGTCCTTAAATGAGTGGCGAGCATTACCAAAAGTTGAACGGGAAGATTTTATTGCAGAGGTGGTTAATCACTTTTTAGGTGGTGAAGAAAAGGTATTTTTAGAAGCACAAGTCAAACTTGCTAAATCCCATAAACTTGTTTCTCACCTTTCCTCTGTAACTGCAGTTTCAGGAGAAGTATTGTTATATGACATTGTAAAGACACAACTCCGCAAGATATCTCAACCAATTGGTGGAGATGGCCAGAACGATAACAATTATGAAAAGAAATTAGGACAAATAGTAAATGAAAGTGTAAATTCTTATGGTGCCTTGGATCTGTTTGAAATTGCAGGAATCGATAAGCCTAACATATCAGTACTAGATGATGCCTTTTTAACAGGGTTAGTCGAAAAACCCCATATTGATTTACGAATGAAGTTGTTGAGGCAACTTTTGGAGGATGAAATTAAGGTTAAATTTAAAAAGAAGAACCCAAAAGGTAAACAGATGAGTGAAATGTTAAAGAAAACGATCGAAGAGTATCACAACAGAGTAATATCAGCAGCAGATGTTATTCGCTTTATGGTTGAGATGAGAAATAACCTAGACGAAGAGACAAAGCGAAGAATGGATTTAGGGCTAACTGAAGAGGAAGTAGCGTTTTATGAAATAATCGCAAATATGGAAAACGCTACATTCGATAATCAGTTTATGGCAGGTTTAGTCCATCAAGTTGTGAAAAACATGAAAAAAGAATTTCAAGTTGATTGGACCAACCCACACCGCCAAGATATCTTATCAAAAGTTAATCTCGCAGTAAAGGCTACATTAATGAAAAATAAAATAAAACCAGAACAATTAAAGTTTTTGACTAATGCCTTTGTAGAGGAAGCGAAAGAACAGTTTAAAGATTGGCCAATTGATGCATAGGTAGGTGTATAAAGTTGGAGTTGCAATTTGAAGTGTTTACTGACGAGAATGGAATGTACGGGAGGGAATGTCCCGAATGTGAAGGCTATTTTAAAGTCAAAGGTGGAACAGGGTTAGATACAGATCTTATGACGTGTCCTTATTGTGACATTAGAAGTAGCACTGATGAATTTTTCACTAATGCTCAAGTTGAGTACATTCAATCTATAGTAGTAAATGAAATAGGCAAACTTATTCATAAATCATTTAGAACACTTGAAAGAGGAAATAAAAAAGGATTTGTTACTTTCAAAGTCAATGATAGATTAAAAAGGTTGCCTTTAAAACATTACTCTGAACACCAACTACAAACTAATACAAAATGTGATAAATGTAAATTAGAGTATGCTATTTTTTCAGTTTTTTCGTATTGCCCTGATTGTGGGGAGAGTAATACGTTTCAAGTATTTAAGAAGTCGTTGGATTCTCTAAAAAAACAGTTAGAAGCATTTACTAATTTAGAAATAGAAGATAAGGACTTTTTACAAGAAGTGCTTGAAGGGATATTTAAAAATATAGTTTCTAAATTTGATGGATTAGGCAAACAACTCAAGGATAAATTACCCTCAACTTTAGCAAAGAAAAGAAGTCCTTTTCAAAACCTTTTTATTCTTAATAAGGAATTAACTAACCACACTGACATAGACCTTGAAGGATTAGTTGGGGAAGATACATTTAGAGAAGTAATAAGGTTGTTTCAAGTACGCCATATTTTAGAACACAATTATGGTCAAATCGACGAAGAGTATATTGAAAAAACAGGTGAAGGCTTCAGGAAAATTGGTGAGCGCTATTTAATTTTAGTAAAAGAAACTTCCTTCCTTCTTGATACTACTGAAAGACTAGGAGAATACTTATATTCTAAATTTCAATAATCAAAATCAGGGGAGTGGTGTACTACCGCTTTCTCTGATATTTTCGTGAATGAATAGTTTTAGCGGATTATTGAAAAGTAGTGTTGTATGAAGTTATAAAGTGAATTTTGGGGGAGAGTGGTTTAATGGATAAAGAGTACCTTTCTGTTTTTATAATATTTCAACAACAAGACATATTAAATAGAATTATAAGAAATCTAGCGATTGAAGCACTACAAGGTAATTTAAAATGAGGCTCTAATACTGGACAAGGTACAATGAAAGGTCGAGAGTCATCCTTCAATTTAATTGGCTCATATGAGATGGAGTGGTTATCATATTCGAAAAGCATTGGAACAAAAAATGGAGAATTTATGTATTCATTAGTTGAAATACCTGTCAAATAGGAGAGGAAATAAAGTGTCTATATACGATAACATTTTTCATTATTATAGAGGTCAAACAAGAAATAAAGGAGAAGAGACTAATATATTACAAGTTGAAAATAACGTTACCAAAGCGCTCTTAAATGTTCTGCAGCATTCCTCACCAGTGTTAACACGAGAGTTCCTTAAATTCATTGGAATTCAATCACCATTAGATGAAATATATGAGTACCGACAACAACAGAATTCTAAACTAACCCGAATTACTTCTATTGCTGCTGTTTTGGGAGTGGCTGAAAACCCAAAAGTTAAAACGGGCTCAGTTAAAAGTTTTAATATTCCTGACGGAGCAATTATTTCTAATAATATATCGTTATTAATAGAAAATAAGATTGGATATAACTCCTATCTTTTGAAAGAGCAATTGGAAGGGCATAAAAATGTCTTTCCTGAAGGGCAAGTTGTTCAGGAAGAACCAATAATTACTTCATGGAAGGCTATTCGATCATTTTTTCAAGGGGAAATTCAATACTTTGAGGGAGAAAAAGATACTCTTACATGTTTTCTGCTAAAACAATTTGAACAGTTTTGTGTAATCAATTGCATTGGTGATCGACAGAAGTCAAAGGAGTACTTCTTTTTAAGATTTGAAAAAGAACAAGCAAGAAAAATTGCACGTCAAATTGATAATTATATTTGGAGTAATCCTGAGTTTGAAGTAGGAGATGCAGGAACTTCTGACGGTATTGGGTACAAGAAAAAAGGTTTTCCTAAATTTGCAACATTAACAACTGCTAGACAAAGATGTCTGATTCTTCATGTTGGAAGAAAGGAAGAATACTTAGGATTAGATATGCAGTCACGTATAGACGTATTACTGAATAATACTTATGATAGAAACGATTCTGATATACAAAGGTATCCTCATGAAGCGTATATTCGTTTGGAATGGGTAGATGATTTTGAAAAAATAAAACCTTTTATTGAGGAGGCGTATAGTCATAGAGTGTAATCTAAGAATACAATTATGGGATGAATGCCTCAAAAAAATTTCAAGGTACTTTTTAGGAGTAGATTAATGCTGCTCTTTTTTATTTTGTCAAAAGGAGAACACTTGTGCGCGTTTAACTGTATACATGTAAAATTAAACCTAAGATAATGGAGGAGATACTCATGAAACAAGAACATTTTAGGGTAAAAGGCATGGATACTGAATTTGTCGAATTTCGCTACAAGGAACACAATATTTTATTCACAAGATTTGAACGTATTCGTTTAGCAGAGAAAACGATACGGGAAGAAGCTTGATCAAGCTCAGGATCCTTGTCTTTGAAATTGAGATTAACGTAGTAATTACCATAGGTAAATACGTCAAAGATAATGTCTTCTGTTGTTTGATTCAGATTTTCGTTTACATAGGATTTAAATGATTCATACACGAAGCCAATTTTTGGGATGGCACCCGTTTTAAGTGTTAAATAATCACGGATGAAGCGGTCAAAATAACTAGATTCTTCAAATTGATCGAATTTCTTTTCGAGCTTGTACCAATAGTCGTTATAGAGGCGCTCCTGGTCCTTTGGTGTTATCCCCATTAGAAAATAGTTACGGATTAAATCGGCTTGTGATAAATCAAGTCCAGTTGAATTCAAGCTTTCAAAAATTAACTGTGGGTTATCTTTATCTCGATCTAGCGCAATGTCTACAACGGTTAGTTTATTGAGTGCTTGATAAATATCGTCCAAAGTATATTCACTTTTTGTAATTTTGTCCTTAAAGAATTTTTGATTCTCGATAATTCGTTTCGAGTAATCCTCATCCAATTCTTTCTTTTCTAATAAATTTATAAAGGTTTCTCGATCTTTTTGGGTTAGCAATAGTTTGTATTGTGTATCATCTTCTTCTTCAGCATTAAAGAGAAAATAGTTACGTACTTTTTTGGCTGTAATTGATTCACAAGTCTTGCTCTTTTCGTCAAGTACTTCCGCAAAAGCAGAGAGTATTAAACTTAAGGTTGTTAGTCTCTGCTGGCCATCTATCACTAACAGCTGCGGAACAGAGGTAACGTGATAGAGTCCTTTTTCTACATATACGATAGATCCTAAGAAATGAGCTGAGAGATTTTCATCAGACGAAAGACGTTCAATATCTGTCCATAACTGTGCACACTGTTTCCTTGTCCAACTATATGTACGTTGATAAATGGGGATCACAAATTGTTTTGGCCCCTTTAAAAATTGCAAAAAATTAGTTTCTGTTGCTTTCATTGAAGTCCTCCAAATTTTAAACATTATGTCATATTATAACAAAGATTTAGATTTCTCGTGTATGGTATGGGTATAGTTAGAACTATTAGGTGAAGGCACTCTTCCTCAGAATGGGGAAGCTGTATTAATCCTTGACCGATATGTAGTTGTCATGAAATAATTTCGTCAAAAACATTCTGGAGGAGTAGGAACTAGCTATCACTGGTATACAAAGGGAAATCCTCAGTATCATCTATAAAATAACTATTTAATAATAAAAGTAGCTCTTTTGGGCTGCTTTTTTCATGTGCCTAAACTCTTTACTTTATTACATAATCTAACAATTCCTGAACGTTTTCCTGTATGATGGACTAAAGAACAACATGATTGAGGTGTTATAAATGCTAAAGCAAGGCATTTACGAAGAAATCATTACCCAAAAATTAAGCTCTGAACTCTTAGAGCTAGATCTTGATAAATATGACCTTCGAAAAGAAAAGCTAGACGTAGAGGAAGCTAGGAAGCTCCTTTCCAATTATATCTCTCATATAACAAGACGAGCGTTAGCGTTTCTAAGGGAGAATAAGAAAGATGAAAAAGAAGCATTACTTGGTCAAATTCAGTTGTGTAATGAGGTTATTGCCTTATTAAGTGAGAAGTTAGATGATGAGGAATTTAAATGCTTACAAATTGAAGAAGAAGGACAAGTGTTAACATCTGTGTATTCCCGTCTTAACTCGGTAAAAAGTATTAGAAAAGAAGACATCAATCGGCCCGTTACGCCGATTGCGCAAAGTTCGTTATTCACCGGTTCTAACTATGAGCCCAATATGCTTAGTGAATTACAAAAGGAGATTGTTACATCAGATCGCATCGATATGCTCGTTTCTTTTATAAAATGGAGCGGTTTACGATGCATCATAGAAGAGTTACGAACATTCACAGAAAAAGGTGGAAAGCTCCGAGTGATTACGACTTCCTATATGGAGGCAACGGATTATAAGGCGATAGAAGAGTTAAGTCAGTTGCCGAATACGGAGATAAAAGTTTCCTATGATGTTGAACGTACAAGACTTCATGCAAAAGCCTACTTTTTTCAAAGAAAAACGGGCTTTACAACGGCGTATATTGGTTCTTCAAATTTATCCAATCCAGCTTTGACGTCAGGGTTGGAATGGAATTTAAAGGTGACAGAAAAGGATTCATTTGATGTTATTAGAAAATTTGAAGCGACATTTGAAAGCTATTGGAATGACAAGGAGTTTCAATTGTTTCAATACGATGATCAAGAACATAAAGAGCGATTGCAAAGTGCTTTATCGAAAAGCAAGCAGAAGGAGACAAATGATTTTCATTTTGCATTTGATATTAGGCCGTTTCATTATCAAAAGGAAATCCTAGAGAAGCTTCAGGTAGAGCGTAATGTGTTTGGTCGTTTTAAAAATTTAGTAGTGGCCGCAACGGGAGTGGGGAAAACCGTTATCTCGGCGTTTGATTTCAAGCAATTTTACGAGGAAAACAACAGACAAGCTCGGTTGTTGTTTGTGGCTCATCGGGAAGAAATTTTAAAGCAAAGTCGGGATACCTTTCGAGCTATTTTAAAGGATGCCAACTTTGGAGATATGCTTGTTGGCAATCATCAGCCAGCTTCACTCGATCATTTATTTATTAGCATTCAGAGTTTTAATAGTAAAAAGCTCTATGAGACAACGTCTCAGGATTTTTATGATTTTATCATTGTGGATGAGTTTCATCATGCAACGTCAGAATCTTATCAACGTTTGATTCAGCATTACAAGCCAAAGATTCTTCTTGGTTTAACGGCAACCCCTGAGCGGATGGATGGAAAGGATATATTAACCTATTTCGATAATGTCATTGCGGCTGAAATGAGACTAACAGAAGCGGTGAATCAAAAGTTGCTTTCTCCTTTTCAATATTTTTGTGTAAGTGATACTGTCGATCTCTCAAAGTTAAAATGGAGCCGGAGAGGTTACGACATTAAAGAATTAGAGAATGTGTACACAACGAGTGATCTGCGTAGCAATCAGATTATTAAGAGCATTCATAAGTATGTTACGTCTCTTGATGATGTAAAAGGGCTCGGGTTTTGTGTGTCTATTGAGCATGCGCAGTATATGGCCAATTACTTTAATAAGAGTAACATTCCTTCGATTTGTCTTTATAGTGATGTGAATAAGGATGATCGATATGAGGCGCAACATAAGCTAGTTAAAGGGGAAATCAAGTTTATTTTCGTCGTCGATCTTTACAACGAAGGGATTGATATACCAGAGGTTAACACCGTGCTATTTTTACGACCGACGGAAAGTTTAACCGTGTTCCTTCAACAACTGGGGAGGGGATTACGTTTGTCAGAAGGAAAGGATTGCTTAACAGTTCTGGACTTCGTTGGACAAGCACATAAAAACTATAATTTTGAAGAGAAGTTCAAGACTCTTATAGGAAGAACGAAGCATTCGGTTCAGCATTATGTTGAAAATGGATTTTTTAATTTGCCGAAGGGCTGTTTTATACAACTTGAAAAACAAGCGAAAGAGTATATTTTACGAAACATTAGAAGCAGCGCTAACACGAAAGTTAATCTTCTTGCGAAAATGAAGCATTTTCAGCAAGATACAGGAAAAGAGCTGACCTTGGCTAATTTTTTACACCATTATCACCTGTCCTTGTACGATTTTTATGGAAGAGGAAAAGATCGGAGCTTTGCTCGTTATAAAGTACTTGCTGAAGCAGCGGGTGATTTCTATAGTAAGCATGAAGCGCTTATCACTAGCCGTTTGCCAAACTTTTTTCATATAAATTCGAAGAGATTTCTTGATTTTCTTATTCGTTATATACAAGAGCGAGTGGTTGAAACGGAAGAAGAGAAGCTCATGTTAGCCATGTTTTATTATTCTTTTTACCAGCACCATCCTGAAAAAGAAGGGTTTTTATCACTAGAAGATGGACTAGAAAGAGTTCTTGCCGTCGAAGAACTCAAGTGGGAATTACTAGAGATCTTGGATTTTAACTATAGATCATTGGAGACTATGGAAATAGAAAATGAATTTGAATTTCCATGTCCGTTAACGGTTCATAGTAAATATTCAAGGGCACAGGTATTGGCTGGTCTAGGTTATTTTAGCGAAAAAGCTAGTCCAACTTTCCGAGAAGGGGTCAAGCACTTTCAGGAAAAAGGGTTAGACGTATTCTTTACAACATTAAATAAATCAGAAAAGGATTTTTCACCTTCTACTCTATATGATGATTATGCGATCAATGAAACACTCTTTCATTGGCAGTCCCAATCGACTGTAGCAGAAGGGAGCAACACGGCGAAGCGTTATATTACGCATAGAAAGAATGACCATAAACTAGCGCTATTTGTACGAGAAAATAAGAAAGAACATGGTCTTACTTCATCCTTTATCTTCTTAGGGTTGGTTGACTATGTGAAGCATTCGGGAAGTAAACCGGTGAGCTTTGTCTGGAGATTACACGAGGAAATGCCGCCTTATTTGGTGCCGAGGGCGAATAAGAATATATTGTAAGTTCTGCCGATCAGTTTATGGCGTATTAAGGTATGGGGGATGAGGTTGGATATGGAAGTACGATCTTTCTTATTCAGCCTCAATAAAAATGAGAAAGTTAAGGGGAGTATAATGGGATTCATATATTTTATTATAGTTGTTGGGCTAATTATTTTTGTTCCTTATAAAAAGTTTCGAGATTCAAAATATGAAGAGGCGAGCGGTAACGGATTTTTTGCTACACTGTTTGATAAAGGGAACTATGGAGAATATTTAACTTTTTCGCTCCTGAAGAACATTAGTATTCATAAAAGGTTAATGACTAACCTCTATATTCCTAATAAAGATGGGAAAATAACGGAGATTGACCTTCTTCTTATCACAGAGACAGGCTTATATGTGTTTGAGTCTAAGAATTATAGTGGCTGGATATTTGGAGACGAACGGTACAAAAATTGGACACAAACGTTTCCAAATAAGCATAAAAATCAATTTTTTAACCCTATATGGCAGAACAAAGGCCATATCAATGCTTTAAAGCAAAAATTAGAACTAACAGAAAATGATTTATACAAATCCTATATTATCTTTAGTGAGAGATGCACCTTGAAGAAAGTTCAAATTCACTCACCAGAGGTCAAAGTGTTGAAGAGAAATGAGTTAGCTAAAACGATTAATATCGATATAAAGAGTTCAAGTAAAATATTAACCCCTTCCCAAGTAGACCAAATCTACGTGCGATTAAACAAATATACAAAAGTGGATGATATCATTAAGAAAGTACATATTGATCAAATTAAGAATAGGAAAAAGTCAGGGGCTTGAAAATAATTGCTATGAAATAGTGCTGCTTATAGCGAAAGGGTGGAAAAAATGCCTACTTACAACAAGCTAGTCCGAGATCGAATTCCGGAAATTATCGAAAAAAGTGGGAAGTCATTCCGAACCAATGTATTAGATTCAGCCTCATATCAAAAAGAATTACGGATGAAGCTACGAGAGGAAATGGACGAGCTTTTGCAAGCAAAGTTTGTCGAAGATCGAGTTGAGGAAATGGCTGATTTGTTAGAAGTGATGTATGCACTTGCTAGTTTGGATGGAGTGGACCCACATGAGATTGAACGAGTCAGGGAACGTAAGCAAAATGAACGTGGCGGGTTTAAAGAGCGAATTTTACTGATGGATGTTGAGGATTAAAGGTAGGGGATGAGATGAGTCATAAGTTAAAAGTGGGGGAGTTGCAAGAAACATATTTAACAGATGAAGAGATCTGGAGAATCTTTACGATTGTATTATCTAGCAAATCTGTCAAATCATCTACATACAAGTATGCACTAATCAAATCTTTGATTGAAAATTTATATCAGATTAATGATCATTTTGAGCTAACGTATGATCAGTTGGCTTACTCGTTTACAAAAATTTATTGGAACTTAATTGTTCATCATAACTTAGATAAGCAAAATCGAGGGAAGAATGCTAGAGTTGTTACGATTATTAAAGAGGCGCAAATAAACCATGCGATCCCCTCTGAATTTAGCTTTGATAAAATCGATGCCAGGTTACAATTGAGTCTTATGAGAAAAGTAAAAACGACCATGAAGGAAAATGTCTTCGGTGCTCTGTATGGTGATACGAGGGGGAGTTTTTATGCTTTTGATCATAAGAGAGAATACTTCAAGGTGAATCCGACTGTCCACCGCTTTATGTTGAACTATCAAAGGCTCATTGTGAACCTAACGAACTACCACATGGCAGCAATGATTGAAGAATTAAATGAAGTACCTAGTATCAATTATTTACTAGGTAAGGTCGAGAGCATCGCAAGACGAACGTCTTTACGACCTTTTGAAAAGCTATTAATGAGTCACTTTGAAGCGACTTGTTTTTATTGTAATAGAACACTGACTGGGAAAAAGAGAGAGACGCATGTCGATCATTTTATTCCGTGGTCGTTTGTACAATCTGATCATGTATGGAACCTCGTATTATCATGCAACACGTGTAACACTTCAAAGAGTGACAAGTTGCCGGAAAGGACTTATCTGGAGTTTCTTATTAATCGGAATCATGAGTTAGAAAATCGAATTGAAGATAGGAACTTGATGACGAACTATAAGGATAAGAAGATTATTATGCTTTATGATTACTCGATTAAGAATGGGTATGATGTGATTTGGAGTCCTTAGTGAAGCTAAGGGTAAGGGTTTTTGAAGAACTTGAATTAATTAGGAACGCTCTTAAATATTTAAAGCCAGTGTTTGAATAATTAGAATCATGGTATATAATTTAAAATAAGGTGGTGAGATTAATGATGAGTTCTAGAGAAGCTCGACTAAAGACGATTAAGTTGGTAAAAGAAAGTTTAGAGGAATTAGTCTTAGATAATGAATTATGTGAGGTAACTGATTCGAAGGAATTTGCAGAAATGCTATTTAATGACTATAGAAAGCATTTTGATTCAATTATGAAAATGCCGTATGGGGCTACACTTTCACCCGAGGAACTAGCTGAAGGTATTCTTTATAAACACGTTGCAACTTTATCATCAAATAGTGTAAGCGAAGCTTCAGTTTTTCATCGTTAATAATCGGTATTTTAAACAAAGTCACCGTTAATAAGTACGTGGTGACTTCTTTTTGTGTACATTGAGTCAGGGGGAAAGGTACCTTGGCGGACCTTTCTGGCTCAGTTGGACACGTTCCGTTATTTGTGACCAAAACAGTAACTACATTTTTTTATAAATATTAGGCGAAGTGAACTCATTGGAAAATAGTGTTTGATTTGTTGGAGGAAGTATGCAAAAAAGGATTTGTCCTAGACAAATCCTTTTTTGCTTCTTAAAACTTAATGTTGTTTATTCGGTAATTTCTTTTCTGGATGCCCTTTTCCTTGACGCTGTCTGTTTTGTTCATCCTTTTGTTGCTTGTCGTGTAGTTTGTCGATAAATTGTTTTGTATCGTCCATCATGCATCGTCCTTCCTTATTGTTATTTACTTTAGTAGGGTTCCCGTTTGAAGGGGAAACATGTATTGATTCACAGTATGTGGAGTGTTTGCAACACTTAGCCATTCCCATATTCCGGAAGATTAATTTTATTATCTTACTAGGTCAAATTGGCTTTGTTAGTGACAGGGGACGAAGGAAGTTGAGCCTGAGTAAGTAATAAGCCTTCTGAAAAATGTGGATGGTGATAGGTATTGTTATTTTTTGTTGCGGAGTAGACGGATAGTATTAAGTTTGCAAACTATATCAGTAATACTTATAATTGTAGTAATACTATTGAATTAAGTAAGAGGTGAAGTTGATGGAATTAGTTAGTGGGAAGATGACGAGTAAAGGACAAATAACAATACCAAAGGAACTTAGAGACAAGTTAGGTTTAAGTGAGGGTGATCAATTTAAATTTTTTATAGAAAACGATGAAGTGAGAATAGAACCAGTTAAGAAAAAAAAATTAAGTCAAGCAATTGGTAGAATTAATTCTAACGAGGAAATTAACATTGCAAAGATGAGAGAAGTTGTTCACGGGGAAGCGTCTAAACAAATTCTATCTGAGGAATTGGAACATGAATAAATTTTTAATCGATACAAATGTTCTGATACGATTGCTAGTTAAAGATGATCCCATTAAATTTAATACTATAATGAAGCTTGTAGAGAAGGTTGAAAAAAGTGAAATAACTTTAGTAATCCCTACAGTTGTAATCGCTGAATGTTGTTGGTTGTTAAAGTCTTTCTATAAATTGGATAAATCAAAAATAACTGAATATCTATTAGATGTAATTGAATCTGAGAATGTTGAAGTAGAGGAAGATGATGTAATCATTGCACTTAAAAAGTATTCGGATAAAAATGTTGATTTTGCTGATGCCCTACTATCGAGCAAATCTAACAGCAAACTTCCTGTTTTAACTTGGGATAAAAAAGATTTTAAAAAGTTAGAATGCGAATACTATATTCCAGAAGAATTGTTGTAGTTGACCGGTACGACAGTAGCAAATTGTGAAACCACTAACTTTGGTTTCTCTAGTTAATAAATTAAGTGATATCATCATGATATAAGGAGGGCTATCAGAATGGATACAATCATTTTTGACGTCGATGATACACTATATGATCAAGCACAATCTTTTCATAAAACGGTGAGGAAGCTTTTTCAAGAGCCGTTTTCGGACAAAGAAATTGATCAATTATATAAAGCTAGTCGCAAGTATAGCGAGATTTTATTTGATCAAAGTGAAGCAGGTGAAATAACCCAATTTGAATGGCAAACCGGACGAATCATGGCTGCTTGTAAGGATTTCAACATCCCTATCGATACGGAAAAAGCGACTATTTTTCATGACACGTATGTGACCGAACAAAAAAATATTACCTTGTTTCCGGAAGTCGAAGAGCTACTAAATGTCCTTTACAAAGAAGGGAAGCAGCTTGGGATTCTTACAAATGGTGAAGAAAAGCATCAAGCCATGAAAATTCAACAGCTCAATCTTAGTCGTTGGATTCCGGAAGAAATGACGTTTATTTCTGGAACGATTGGTCATGCAAAACCGAAAAGAGAAGTATTTGATTTTATTGAACAGAAAATGGACCTTGATCAAACCAAAACCGTGTATATCGGGGATAATTTTGAAAAGGATATTATCGGAGCAAAACAAGCAGGTTGGCAAGCGATCTGGATGAATCATCGTAAGAAAGATTTACCGGCTAATGCTGCCTATAAACCAGATAAAGAAGTGCACAGTGCCAAAGAGTTATTAGAGTTATTTGTGAAAAGGGCGTAGGGTGTTATGGTAGGAATTAGGATTGTTATCCTGGTTCCTATTTAGGTTTCATAAGAAACTTCATTAGGTTAATGAATAGCAGTGAGAGGGTTTTTAACCAATACGGAAGCATTAGTTTTACAAGAACAGTTATTTATAAAGGGGTCTTTGCTGCACGGTACAACGATCCTGTTCATTATGGAATCGAAGGGTATGCGCTGACGACGCTGACTCATTTAAAGGAAGCGAAGGAACTGCCAGAGTTGTTTATGAAATCAAAGGACGAGCTGCCAATTTGGCGGGTGCTGCGGCGGGTATCAGACCGATTACGTTTGATCTCGATTCGGAACAATTAGATGAAGCGAGCAGTGTTAAGAGATATCGGTTTAAGGATGTTGAAGTGCAGATGAATGGGTTGGAGAGTCAGATTGAAATTTAACTATGTCCAGTACGGGAGAGGACCTTTCATTTGTGTTATTACGTCTTTACTTTATCATGATACAATATAAGTAAATATTCTGGAGGTGGCTCAAATGAAGTGGGAAGATGTGTGTCAAGCGTTTCCGAAACAATGGGTTTTAATAGAAGCTGTTCAAGCACATACAAATGAGAAGAGTGAGCGTATTTTAGATGAGATTGCTCCCTTGAAAAAGTTTTCTAATTCTCCTGATGCAATGAAAGCATATCAAGAAATTCATCGAGAAGATCCTAGACGTGAATTATATGTTCTTCACACTAGCCGTAAGGAGCCTAATATCATTGAGAAAAAATGGGTAGGTGTTAGGCGGTAGTGAAAAAACTAATGATTGAAGATGGTTTATTACTTACGGATATGGAACTAACATTTAACGGACAATTGCTTTATTTACAACGTGTTCTAGTTGATACTGGTTCAGGGAGTACAGTTGTATCAACAGACTTAGCAGAGTCAATAGGGATTGTAGCAGAAGAAAATGATATGATATATCGCATTAGTGGTGTTGGAGGATCAGAGTTTGTATATTCGAAAGCGGTTGATTCAGTAAAAATTGGAGATATGCAAACTGCAGATTTCACTTTAGAAATTGGTGCAATGAATTATGGTTTTGATTTGGATGGTATCATTGGATTGGACTTGTTACAACAATTGAAAGCTGTTATAAATATAGACGAATTAACATTACACTCAAATAGCTAAAGGCAAGTATATTAGGTGGATTATTATACTTGCCTTTTTAATTCAGCTTATTAAACAAACGGGGGCTTATCTTTAAAAAAGAAATTACTTTTTAAGGCGGATGAAAGACAAACTCGATTAGATATACGGGGGAAGTGTCTTTCATAAAGCTATGCTCCACGTAATCGTCTTTCTTTTACATAAGAATATGATTAATAGGCGATACCTACACGTGATTTTATATAATCACCTGTTTTAATCTGTTTATATGTAAATTCAGCTGTATCCGGCACAGATATTTTAACTCCATCCTCCGGCAAAAAATCTCGTTCAATACGATATTGGCCTATCTTTTCTCCATCCGGCAAGTAGGTCGGACAGACAATCGTCCAGTCGAGGGTTGATTGTTTGAGCATATCGTAAACTTTATGATGTTCTTCTGCTGCACGGGTTGATTTGCGTTTTGATTCACTTGATTGATAACGCAGAGAATTGGGTGTCGTTCTACTTTGTAGAATCCCTGCAGTTCCTACCGTGATTATTCGTTTTGTCCCTTCAGTTTCCATTGCTTCTATAATGTGTGCCATACTTTCTGATAGAGTGGTTGTGCCATCCGTATTTAGTGCGCTAATCACCACATCACAACCATGCATGGCATGTACGATATCATCTTTATGTAGTACATTCCCTTGAATAATGGTTAAATTGTCCTTTTTTATTTGAATCTTCTCTGGAGTACGAACTAATACAGTAACATGATGGCTGTCGTTGAGGGCGTGAGTCACGATATGACTTCCAACTCGTCCAGTTGCACCTAATAGTAAAATATTCAAAGAATGAGCCTCCTTTTGCAAATACTCATAGTTTACTATATAAGCTATAGGATTGTCTTATTCAACTATGCTTTAATTCAATAACCAAAACAAATAATCATTTCTTGAAAATTAAAAAATATTAACATATACTTAGTTTACCTAATGAACAAAGTGAAAGTTTGATTCTCACTATTTAGGAACAGAGAGAGTCTTGTCATGATTAGTTAGAATTTGGAGGGTGGAAAATGAAAAAGGTAGTAATAACAGGTGGAAGTGGTTTACTTGGTTCGGCAGTAATAAAAGAATTTTTAGAACATGGTTATGAAGTCATTAATGCAGATATTAAGCATCCAAAAGAAGCCCTTTGCAGGACCGTCATTACAGACTTAACGAATCTAGGTGAAGTATATGGGGTACTAGCAGGTGCTGATGCGGTTGTCCATCTTGCAGCTATTCCAGTAGCATATTCACATCCTAACGAAGTAACATTTCAAAACAATGTCATGTCCACTTATAACATTTTAGAAGCTGCAGGGAATTTAGGAATTAAAAAAGCGGTACTTTCATCAAGTGAATCTTCATATGGTATATGTTTTTCAAAGCAAAATTTAAAACCTCAATATGTACCAATAGATGAGGATCACCCACAATTACCAGAAGAAAGCTATGGTTTATCTAAGATTGTAAATGAGCAAACCGCTGATATGATCCACCGCAGAACAGGGATGCAGGTCGTATCCTTCAGATTGGGAAATGTCATCTCTCCTGAAATGTATAAGAATTTTCCTGGATTCATCCATGATCCCGAACAGCGAAAAACGATTTTGTGGAGTTATATTGATACACGAGATGCAGCGACTGCTTATCGATTAGCTGTTGAAGCAGAGGGACTTGGTTCTGTTGCCCTGAATATTGGGGCGGATGAAACAAGTATGGATATAGAGAGCAAGCAATTAATGGAAATATGCTTTCCTGATGTAAAAGACTTTAGAAAAGAGTTAACAGGCTTTGACCCTTTATTAAGTAATGAAATGGCTAAAAAGCTCTTGAATTGGAAGCCTATTCATAAATGGAGAAATTATATAAATCTGTTATAAAGCAGTTAATATATATCTAATGGGGGTGCGATAAGCAGCCCTTTTTGGTTAGCAAATGGTGATATGAATATGTAATGTAAATGTTTTCGCTAAATAACAGGGGCGTGATATTAGATACTAGACTTTAACTGTGCAGTAAATTATTAATAAAAATAACCACAAAAGTGGTTATTAACGAACTATCTTAACTGGGATTGTTTGAGTATTAGCTTTTTAACTTTAGAATGATGAAATATTGTTAGAGAGATACCGATTAAACTTAAGATAGTCGACAATATCGTGCTGAGCAAAAGTCCTCTTGCAATATTTTGATTAAACAAATGTATCAGTCCTATCTAAATGAGATATTATTCTGTTTTAGTTTAAGTAATAGTTCAAAAAAAATTCAGTAAAAAAACAGGAAATAGGTGTTTCAGGGCAAAGGAGAAGTGTCTTTCATAAAGCTGATGAAGGACAGAGGAGACGTGAAAGGGGAAGGGAGGGGACGGGACCCTGTAATAAACCATATGGAAGACCCGTCCCCATGCTTCATAAATTAAGGTAGTACGTTACCTGCAGAACGATAAATGCTATACCATTCTTCGCGGGTGAGGTGAACCTCGCTAGCTTTGATGCAGTCTACTAATCGGCCTTCATTCATTGTTCCGATTATCGGCTGCATGTTCGCAGGGTGACGTAGTAGCCATGCGATCGCAATCGTTGTATTTGATACGTCATATTTTGCAGCGATTTCATCTATTTTTTTGTTCAATTCCGGGAACTTCTCGTTTCCAAGGAATACCCCTTCAAAAAAGCCATACTGGAAAGGGGACCAAGGTTGGATGGTAATATCGTTTAACCTGCAGTAATCAAGTACACTGCCATCGCGATTAACAGCAGCTTCATTTTCCATATTGACATTAATCCCACTCGAAATCATGGTTGAGTTTGTAATACTTAATTGAAGCTGGTTCGCAACGATCGGTTGGTTTATGTATTTCTTTAAAAGCTCCATCTGCATCGGATTTTGATTGGACACTCCGAAATGTTTGACTTTTCCTGAACTTTTGAGACTATCGAAGGCTTCTGCGACCTCTTCAGGCTCCATGAGTGCGTCAGGGCGATGAAGAAGGAATACATCCAAATAATCTGTTTTCAAACGCTTTAGGATGTTGTCAACGGAGTTTAAAATATGTTCCTTGGAAAAATCAAACGTGCCTAGATCTGGTCGAATCCCGCATTTAGATTGGAGAATCAACTTTTCACGGACATCATCATTCATGCCAACAGCGTCAGCAAAGATTTCCTCACATTCACCTTTGCCGTAAATATCAGCGTGATCAAAAAAGTTTGCACCGTGTTCTAATGCTGTCTGTACAAAGCTTTCTGCCTCTTTTTTATCGAGTGAGTTAATCCGCATACACCCTACTGCAAGAACAGGTACTTCTAAATCACTAGTTCCAAGCTTTATTGTTCTCATCAATCTCGTCTCCTTTAAAAAATGAATGGGCTAAAACTAATTCAATTATATCAATATTATTAGTCGGTGTCTGTTTTTCCATGTGTAGTTCAGAGTACTAGAAGCCAGGCATTTTTTAGAATAATATGCTGAGGGGGGATGTTTGAATTGAATTTTGAAGTAGAGAGGTTTACTCAGCTGGGTGGGAAGCTAGGGAGGGCGGATCTCTTTATGGTAAGCGAAAGAGCAGAACCGCCCGTGTATCCCAGTTGTGACAACTACTATTACTGATTCTCGTTACAAATCTTATGTAAATAGTCTCTTATTTCTTTTTCGACGACTTGATCGTTGTATAGATGTGCGTATATAACGGATTCAAATACTAAGCCGTGGATAAAGATCATTAAGGAATTGGCGCTCTCCTCCATATTGGTGGAAGTCTTCATGTAGCCATTATTATGAAGCGTCCTTATTAAATCTTTTGCAAAATTAAGGTGTACGTTTCGAAATCCTTTATGCTGCTCTTGGTATTCTGGGTTCATAGTTGCCATAATGGAGAACTTGACCCATATATCATTTTCAATTCTTTCTTCTTCTGTATTAACTTGAACAAGTTGTTTTACTGTGCGAACGGCGTTTTCAAAAACCCCATTATCTACCTGTACGACCTTCTGCATTCTCTCTCCAAACCTTTGGTACATCACGTCCATTGCGTATAAATAGATGTCTTTTTGTTTTGGGAAAAAGTGTTGAACCGAGCCTAGCGATAATTCTGCTTCTTTGGCAATTTCTCGTAAGGTTGTTTTTTCGAAACCATAATAATGAATGATGCGAAATGTCGCTTCTACAATTTGTTCTTTTCTTTCAGCATGATCGACTATTTTAGGCATAATTGAACTCCCTTGATTTTTTAAGTCAGTTGTATTACAATCTTTTTAAGTCAATTGACTTATTAAAAGAAAGGTAGGTACTTCTATGGACAATGTTTTTCTCCAGTATGTGTTTATCTTTTTTGTTAGCATGATCCCTTTTCTTGAAACATTTCTGACGGTTCCATTGGCGATCATTGTGTTCGACTTTCCACCGATTGCGGTAGTGATCGTGGCTATATTCGGGAATGCAATGAGTGTTCTTCTTTTTATCCTATTTGGAACGGAAATTAATAAATTGGTTAGTATTATCTATTATAAGCTTCACAAGAAGGATAAAAAACCGATCAAAATGAACGCTCGAATCAAAAGAACTTTCGATCGTTTTGGAGCAACGGGGGTATGTTTTTTCTCCTCGATTTTGTTTAGTAGCCAGATTGGTGCTTTTTCAATGACCACCCTCGGCGCCAAAAGAAGCCAAATTTTTGTTTGGACGAATTTAGGTGTTAGTGCACTCGCCGTAGCAATGGCGATATTATCGGTCATGGCGGAAGGATTTGTTATAACATTAGTAAATTTATAGTGAATTATAAAGTAAATATTTTAAGAGAACAACTGTGGAGGGGAGGTAGAGGTGTTCTCATAAACGAGATGAAAGACAAAACCCGTGAATCAAGAAGGGGAAGTGTCTTTCATTAAGGCGATGAAAGACAAAGCTCGTGAAAGATGAAAGGGAAGTGTCCTTCATAAAGGCGATGAAAGACAAAACTCGTGAAAGATGAAAGGGAAGTGTTCTTCATAAAGGCGATGAAAGACAAAACTCGTGAAAAATGAAAGGGAAGTGTCTTTCATTAAGGCGATGAAAGACAAAGCTCGTGAAAAATGAAAGGGAAGTGTTCTTCATAAAGGCGATGAAAGACAAAACCAGTGAGAAATGAAAGGGAGATTGTCTTTCATAAAGCTGATGAAGGACAAAACAGGGTATCATCGTCTCAAGCGGACTCACGTTCCGTTATTTTTGAAAAAAAAGTGTTTTTGCGATGTTGGCGGACTGTGGTTCCGCTATTTCGTGTTTAAAGGGTGGTAGGGTAGCTAATTTTAGCAAATAGCGGATTCTGTGTCCGCCAAACCTTTTAAATGCTAGTTTTTGAGGAAATAGCGAATCTGGTGTCCGCTTGCATGATCGAAAAGTGCCTGGCATTGCATAAACGGTGAATTAGAGCCTACTTCGCATTTAAAAGGCTCTCTTCTGGATGGCTCTGTTGGTTAGCGAACAGTGGAGACACGTTTCGATAATAAAGCAAAATAGAACAAAAGCATCCTTATGAACAAGAATGCTTAAACACAGTTTCTTTCAATATGTTTCGTCTTGATTACGATCCACCTTATTATAAGACCGATTAAAATATAAATAGGGAAGGAATATATGTATTTCCAGTGATAAATTTCGTATATCCCTAACCATACAGTCAGTGGTTCAAACACGAAAGAAAAAACAAAAGAAGCAATTGTTACTGAATATAGATAACTTTTCCAAGTCTTAGTATATTGGTAAATAATCATATAAATGATCGGTATATGAACTTTGTGAATTTCAATTATTGGCGGTATGATAGGGATTACTCTATCTGGATAAGACCATAAAACTAGCGTGATCCCAATTGTGTCTAAATTAAATGTAATTGAGCCAACTAAAAGACCGAAAAATGCAATTTCAATCATTCTTTTCTTATCTAAAATGATTAACCATATTATGATAAAAGCAATTGTAGAGGACAAAAGAAACCACCAGTTAAATGAAAAGACAGTTTCAGTTATCCAATAATCAATGAGAATATCTCTTATCTTTTGACGCAACGTAATTAGTTCATCCCAACTTGGGTTTATTGATAAAGCATAGAATCGTGTTAAATATCCCAATGGAACACTCCCTCTAAGTCCAATTACTCATATAAATTATAATAAGTAATTTTTCGTTTTCTATTCTTCAACTAAGGGGGGCATTAGCTTAACAAAGTTTATATTGTCTGTTACCGGCAGTTTCATAAAAAAGGGTTAGTGAATGATCTTACCGTTTGAAGTATATACCGAGATAGGAGACGGTTAAATTGAAATATTTTATATTATTTATTGTATGTATATCTTTGCTTATAGGCTGTTCCAATCTCGATAAAGCAAAAGAAGTTAGGGTTATTGGTCAAATGAAGCCTGATGAAGAAAACCAATATCATTTATACTCTTTTTGGAGTGCTTTTCCCAAAGAAAATTGGGAAGAGGAAGTAATCGACAAAGACCTTAGAAGACAGTTTGAACTTTATTTTTCGTTTGATGTTCCAGTAGGAAAGCTACACCTAGTTTCATATCCAGGTCCTGACACTGATAAATTTAAAGAATATGTTGAGGTTTTGGATTTGGATGAATATCCAACCTTTATTATTTTAGATCATGAAGGAATTGTGTTAAGGACAACAGATGTAAATGAACTTCTAGATTTTATACATGCGTTACCTGATATTGAGTACAGTGAATAAGTTTTATTCTATGTTTGACTAGCGGGGGCATTCATTAACAAGGTCGGGGATCAGTTTGCTGAAGAAGCGCTTGAAAATAAGAAAGAAGTGTAGGAAAGTCTCTATAAAGTGGATTGTTTTATCTCAATTTGGATACCTTAAAAAAAGGTTAATAATTCAAAACGAGGTGAAATGCCTTATGGCACGAAGAAGGCACGTATTATTTAATTTTTTTCTCATATTGATCCCTTGGTTATCGATACTATTTATAGGCAAGCAGAGTGTCAAAAGATATTCTGTTGCGAGTCTGATCGTAGGTATATTCGAGACGATCAATCATGTTTATGGACACAAACGAAAGTTCTGGGAGTTTTATGATAAACCGAAATCATTTATAAGGGATGAACTTCCTTTTGATATTGGGCCCTACATGCCACTTTCTATGTGGATTCTTAAATTTTCATATGGAAATTTTAAAAAGTTTGTAGGAATTAATGTTATTGCTAATGCATTTTTTGCATTTCTCTTTATGCCTTTTCTTAAAAAAATAAAAATTATTCGGTTACGTCGATTAAACTATGTTCAATTCTTTTTCTATATACACTACAAAGCGTATATATTATACGCAGTGCAATATTTATTAGAGAAAAAGTATGATAAGAAATAAGAGTGTTGATCATTACAGTTAACAAAACAACACACTCAGACAATACTGAGTGTGTTGTTTTGTTATTTGAAAGGGAGAATATATAGGGTACAAGACATACAGAACTAAATACAACCACATGATTTCCTAGTTAGTAAAGTAGGTGGAAGTTCGATATGTTTTACATAGTCAGGGTTATTAATTTTGCTTAAAAGTACGTCAAAAGCAGTCCTACCTATAACATGTGGAGGTAAGACAATGTTTGTAACAGGAGGGTCTATTATTTCAGACGAAGCAAAGTCTCCAAATCCAATAATGGCAATATCTTTTGGTATCGTTAATGAGAGTTCCTTTATTTTTTGAATGGCACCGATTGTCATTAGGTCAGTTTGAATAAAAAGTGCAGTTACATCACTCTCTCTGGTTAATAAAGATTGAACTGCGTTTGCTCCGCCATTTACAGTGGCATAGCCAACTTCTAAATAGCTTTCTTTAAAAGGCAAATTATATTTGGTTAATGCAGCTTTATAACCATTAATTCGGTCAAGTGTGGTAGTAACATCGGGCACCGAGTAAATAAAGCCAATCTTTTTATGTCCGTGCTTTAAAAGATGCATAGTTGCATCATACCCAGTTTGAAAGTTATCTCCCGTTACTCTAGGGATGTTAGGAATGTTCGGATCGTAACGGTTAACGAGTACGATTGGAAAGTTCTTATCCATAAACTCATGTAAATATTCAATATTTTTAGCCGTCGGAGATAAAATAATCCCATCAACCATTTGTGAATGGAGAAGATTGATCGTTTTTTCCTCATATTCAATGTCTTCATTCGTGTTAATTAATAATAAGTTGTATCCCGTTTCTCTAGCTCGTTCTTCTACTCCATAAACCATTTCAGTAACAAACGTATCAGGAAAACTTGAAACTACTAACCCAGCTGTTTTGGTAGTTTGTTGTCTAAGATTTTTAGCAGCTGAATTCGGAATATAATTATATTTCTTTATGATTTTCATGATTTTATTATGTTTTTCTTCAGTAATATGCTTTGTTCCATTTATCACATGGGAAACAGTAGCTACTGATACATTTGCTTCTTTAGCAATATCTTTCATTGTTATTTTCAGAAAAACCACTCCTTGGGTTAAACCTTTTACTAAAATAAGCCTCTTTCGACATTTTATCGTATATATTTTTTCGATGCAATTAATTTTCCAGAACATTGTTATCAAGGGTTTATCTTTATAATATACAGTCTATTCAGTGAGCCGTACAAAAATATTCATTGACACATGAAACGCTTACATATTATGATTCATTTAAGAGTTGGTAAAACGATTAACTTAATTACTAAAAAGTAAAATAAAATAACGATACGTACATAATGAGCAACTAAGATAATTCAATAAGGTTAAGGAGGTTTATTCCATGAAAACAATTCGAAACATTATGATATTTGCAACAGCTAGTCTAGCAGTTAGTATATTAGTTGTTTTCATATCTACTGGTAACATGGTTGGGTCTGAGGGAGTAAAGTTAATAAGGTTTGGACATGGTGCAGCAGAATCAAATGAAAGACATTTAGCGGTAATGAAGTTTAAAGAACTTGTAGAAGAAAAATCAGAAGGAACATTGAGTGTATTGGTGTATCCTAATGAACAACTTGGCTCTGAAGCAGAAATGATTGAAAGCGTCACCTTTAATGACCTTCAAATGGTAGCATCCAGTGCATTTAGTCAGTATGACCAGAGAATAAGCGTCTTTGAATTACCTTATCTCTTCGAATCGTATGAAGAAGCATGGAGTGTTTTAGATGGTGACATTGGACAAGACGTAGCGGAACCGTTCTTAGAAAATAACTTAAGAATTATTGCCTATTTTGAAAATGGTTTTCGTCATGTTACTTCTAATATGCCAATTGAAAGTCCTGAAGATTTAAGAGGATTGAAAATAAGAACTCCAGAGTTTCCATTATCAGTAAGCACTTTTAGATCTTTAGGTGCGAATCCTACTCCTATGGCTTTTGGAGAATTGTATATGGCCTTACAACAAGGAACGGTAGATGCTCAAGAAAATCCAGTTGCTAATATTTTTGCCAGTAAATTTAATGAGGTTCAGACATATCTCAATATGACAACCCATCAATATTTTTCCTTGCCTGTAGCAATTAGTGAAGAATTTTGGCAGTCTCTTACTTTTGAAGAACAAGAAATAATCGAGACTAGCGCTAAAGAAGCAGCACAGTTTCATAGAGATTTATTAAGAGAAAACGAAGAGAGTATGATTGCAGATCTACAAGCTGCGGGGATGGAGATTGTTGAACCAGATTTAGAAGCATTTAGAGATAGAGCAATACCTGTTTATGATTCCTACAAAAGTAGATTTGGTGAAGATCTAGTAAATAATATATTGAAAGCGGTTGAATTAGAGTCGGAGAAAAATAAGTAAAGGCGAGAAGCTCTTATAAGGGGGAAAAAATATGAAACTAATCAAATGGTTAGATGAATATTTAGAAGAATACGTCTTAATTTTGCTTAGCATTTTAACAGTGGTAATCGTTTTCACACAGGTTTTTATGCGATATGTGTTAGGGGATTCTCTTACATGGTCTGAAGAAGTTGCAAGATATTTATTTATTTGGATGATTTATATTGGTGTTAGCTATGGGGTAAAGAAAGGGAAGCATCTTGGTGTGGATGCTTTTCCTATGATGTTTGAAAAGAAGGGGAAACTTATCATAGATATGATAGCGACTATTGCGTTTTTTATATTTGCTGTGGTCATCTCTTATTTTGGATTGGATATTGTCTTAAGAGTTACTAGAGAATCTGCAGCATTAGAAATCCCTATGGGGTGGGTATACGCAGCTCCAGTTGTTGGAATGGTGCTAACTGCGATCCGTTTGGTTCAAAAGTTTATCTGGCAGGTTAAAGAGCTAAAAACAATGAACCGAGCAAACTCAGAGGAACAATCTGACATAAAGGAGGGAATCGCGTGACCAGTTTTATCTTATTTGGAAGTTTCTTTTTGTTTATGATCCTTTCCATTCCAATTGCTATTTCTTTAGGTTTAGCTGGACTGATTGCGGCCCTTTATTCACCAAATATCTCCATAACATTTTTAGCTCAAGGCTTGGTTACTTCGACGGATAACTTTGCATTAATGGCCATTCCTTTTTTTGTTCTTGCTGGCGAAATAATGGGGAAAGGCGGAATTTCAAACCGTTTATTTAATTTGGCGAATGTGTTCGTTGGACGTTTTACCGGGGGATTTGCGATAGCGGCAGTTATTACGTGTATGTTCTTTTCGGCGATATCTGGATCAGGTCCAGCAACAGTAGCAGCTGTTGGAGGGATTATGATCCCAGCGATGGTGGCACAGGGATATGATAGAAAGTTTGCTACAGCCGTCATTGTTACAGCAGGGTCAATGGGGATCATTATCCCACCAAGTATACCAATGGTTCTCTATGGTATATCAGGTAACCAATCAATTGGCGATTTATTTATGGGTGGTATTATCCCAGGGATATTAATTGGAATCTTTTTAATTTCTTGGTGTTACTTCTATTCGAAAAAGAAAGGATATTCAGGTTCAGGTGAAAGTTTCAGCTTTAAAAGAATGCTTCATGTTTTAAATCAAGCAAAATGGTCACTTTTAGTACCCATCATTATTTTAGGGGGTATTTATGGTGGTATTTTCACTCCAACAGAGGCAGCTGTTTTTGGAGTCGTTTATGCAGCATTTGTCAGTCTTTTTTTGCATAAAGAGGTTAAAATTACTCAATTTCGACGAATCATTGCAGACGCAGCAATGAGTTCAGTAGCCATATTGATTATTATTGGAACGGCAAATGCATTCGGTACGATATTAACAATGGAAAAAATTCCACAAGCAATTGCAGAAGCTTTCTTATCGTTGTCTCAGAACTCAATTGTCATTATTTTGTTGATTATTATCATGTTATTAATGATAGGATGCTTTATTGATACTTCAGCAGCCGTTATTATCTTTACACCAATCCTTTTTCCTGTTGCCATTCAACTAGGGTTAGATCCGATTCATTTTGGCATTATTATGATCGTGACATTATCCATTGGTTTTATCACTCCGCCACTTGGAGTAAATCTTTTTGTTGGGGCAGGGATATCAGGATTGAGTATGCCTACATTAGTAAGAGGTGTTGTGCCGTTCTTCTTTATCATGTTGGTTGGCTTAACGGTAATAGCTATTATTCCGCAATTAACATTGCTATTGTTGTAGGCTAATACATTTGCATGGATTAAAAAAAGCTAGTAGTGGCCTTTTTTCGTTGTCAATTTGAGAAAAGGCCTTTTCCATTTTTATGTTGACAATAACTAGAATGGGAAGTAGACTTTCAATTATCGGATTACTTAGTATACAAGTAGACAAATTATTTGAAGAATTTAAAGGAGGAATTTTGTATGGCTTCAATTACATTTTTACATGATAAGGTTACATTAGTAGGAAATGAAGTAAAAGTTGGGGACACAGCACCAGATTTCATCGTCCTTGATAACGAGTTATCTCTGGTAACACTTGAAAACTCTGAAGGAAAGGTTCGTTTAATTTCTGTAGTCCCTTCTATCGACACAGGGGTTTGTGATGCTCAAGCTCGTCGTTTTAACGAAGAGGCTTCTAATTTAGGGAATGTTGAAGTATTAACGATTAGTGTTGATTTGCCTTTTGCACAAAAAAGATGGTGTGGTTCGAATGGACTTGAAAATGTGAAAACTCTATCTGACCATCGTAATCTTTCTTTTGGTGAAGCGTACGGAGTTCATATTAAGGAATTACGCTTATTAGCACGTGCAGTTTTTGTCATTGATTCAAAGGACAAGGTTACATATGTTGAGTATGTAAATGAAGTAACGAATCACCCTAATTATGAAGCAGCAATTGAAGCTGTTAAAGCTGCACAATAATAATCATAAATTTGAACCATGTCTTCTTAATTTCTAGAAAACAATGCAAAGTAAAATGTAGCCTTTCCTCGGTATTAACCTGGGAAAGGTTATTTTTCTATATAGGACCTGAACTAGAAGGTTACATAATAAAATCATTTTTTCTCTAAAAATTTACAGGTATTTTTGTACACTTAGTAGACAAGTGAACCTAGGGTGTGTATACTGAAGTTACAAGTTACTTGTTAGACAAGTGAACAAGTCAAAAATATATTTACTTAAAATCATAATTGGGGTGAGGATATTGATAAATACAAGTATTGAAGAATTAAAAGAAAAAGCGATTGAAATGAGAAAAACAGCTGTAACGATGATTCACAAAGCACAATCAGGACATCCAGGAGGTTCTCTCTCTGCGGCTGATCTTATGACAGCTTTATACTTTAAAGAGATGAATATTGATCCTAAGAATCCTACTTGGGAAGATCGCGATCGATTTGTTCTCTCAAAAGGTCATGTTTGTCCCATTCAATATTCGGCCTTAGCCTTACTTGGTTATGTCCCATATGAAAAGATTTACACGTTAAGAGAGTACGGCTCACCTTTTCAAGGGCATCCAGATATGAAGAAGTGCCCAGGGATTGATATCTCAACAGGGTCACTAGGACAGGGACTTTCTTGTGGTGTTGGAATGGCGATAGCAGGAAAAAGAGATAAAAAAGATTATCGTGTTTTTGCATTGCTTGGTGATGGTGAGTGTCAAGAAGGTCAAATTTGGGAAGCAGCTCAGACGGCTGTAAAATACCAACTTGATAATCTAGTTGTGTTTGTTGATTATAATCGACTACAGATTGACGGTACTTGTGAAGAGGTAATGCCGTTACAAGATTTAGAAAAGAAGTTTGCTGCTTTTGGTTTTGAAACAAAACGGATTAATGGACATTCTATGGAGCAGATTGTAGAAACATTAGATGAAATAAGAGACTCGAAAAACGGTATACCAAAATGTATTGTTCTAGATACAGTGAAAGGAAAAGGAGTTTCATACATGGAGGATGTCGTTGACTGGCATGGGGTTGCTCCAAATGATGAAGAACTTCAACAAGCACTTGAAGAAATCGCAGGGGGGTTAAAATAATGAGTATCATGGAGAAAACTCTAGATATAAAAAAAGCAACAAGAGCAGCCTTTGGTGATGAGATATTAAAACTCGGTAAAGAGAATAAGGATATTTATGTTGTAGATGCGGATATTGCAAAATCTTGCAAAACTATTAATTTTGCAAAGGAGTTACCAGATCAACATATTAATGTCGGAATTGCTGAGCAAAATGCAGCTGGTATCGCAGCTGGTCTTGCAACAACTGGAAAAATCCCTTTTGTAAGCACTTACGCTGTATTTGGTTCGTTAAGAATGGCAGAACAAATTAGACAGGAAGCTTGTTATCCAATGCTTAATGTTAAAATTGCTTGTTCCCACGGCGGATTAACTCCAGCAAATGATGGTGGAAGTCATCAAGCTATAGAAGATATGGGTGTTTATAGAAGTATGCCGAATATGACGGTAATCATGGGTTCTGACTATTACTCTACTAGAAAATTAGTAGAACAAGCAGCGAAAATTTACGGCCCTGTATATCTACGTTTTACCAGAGGGGATATTCCAGTTATTTATGATGAAAATGAAGAATTTACAATTGGTAAAGCGAAGAAATTAAATGAAGGAAAAGATCTTGCCATTATTGCTAATGGTGATACGGTCCATTTAGCATTGGAGGCTACAAGGCTATTAGAAAAAGAAGGCGTTTCTGTCAAGCTATTAGATATGCATACGATAAAACCAATTGATCGAGAGGCTGTTCTTGAATGTTTGGAAGTAGGACGTTTGATTACAGTTGAAGATCATAATATTTTAAATGGATTGGGAAGTGCAGTATGTGAGGTAGCTGCTGAAGAAGGTAAGGGCAAGGTAAGAAGAATCGGTGTTCAGGATCAGTTCGGGGAATCAGCTCCATACGAGAAGTTATTAGAACTTAATGGAATTACGGTTGAAAACATCATTAACACGGCTAACGAATTGCTTATATAAGAAAGAAACAATTAACTATGACTCTAGGAGTGAATGATAAATGTTTGAATTAAAAGATAGAGTAGCTATTGTAACAGGTAGTGGATCACCAAAAGGAATTGGACGTACTATTGCACTAACACTTGCTAAACAAGGAGCTTCAATTGTTGTCGCTGATTTAAATTTAGAAGGAATCGAAGGTACTGTAAAGGCGATTGAAGAAGCTGGAGGAAATGCTTTAGGAGTAGAATTAAATGTTACAGATAAAGATTCTGTAGACGCAATGGTTGAAAAAGTGGTGGAGACTTATGGAAGAATAGATATTCTTGTCAATAATGCAGGAATCTCACAAAAAGTAACCGTTGCAGATATGACAGTGGAAGATATGGCAAGAGTCTTTAATGTTAATATGTATGGATTATTCCTGTGCACCCAAGCAGTACTAGAGCCAATGAAAAAACAACAATTTGGAAGAATTATTAACCTTTCATCTGTTTCAGCTAAAAGAGGTGGTGGAGTATTCGGTGGTGCTCACTATTCTGCTTCAAAAGCAGCGGTGTTAGGTTTCTCGAAGAACCTTGCTCGTGAAGTGGCTTTAGATGGAATCACTGTTAATTCGGTTGCTCCAGGACTTATTAATACTGAAATTTGGAAGGCTCTTCCTGAAGAAGATGCGAAAAAAGTCATTGATGGAATCCCGATGGGAAGACCTGGCGAAACGGATGAAATTGCATCAACAATTGCCTTTTTAGCTTCAACAGAAGCATCGTATATCACAGGCGAGGAAATAGATATAAACGGTGGTTCACACATGGATTAATACGTTTTTATGTAAATTACACAGGCATCCCGGAGGGGATTGCCTGTGTAAAAGTGTTTAATTTACTAAAAATACTTTCTCCAAGTTTAACAGGAAGTATCAATGAGGAGGTGTAATATGAGCTTTAATCCTGTAGCCAATAAAAAACTATATATACAAATCTATTATCAAATATTATCAGAAATAAAGTTAGGCTCATTCGAAATAGGTGATAAACTGCCCTCAGAAAGAGAACTTTGTGAACAGTTCGGTGTAAGCCGTGCCCCCATTAGACAAGCACTCAGTGCATTGGAATTAAATGGTGTCATTTATTCCCGACAAGGCGAAGGCGTGTATGTGAAAAACAAGGAGACAGTAGCTCAAAACTCTCAATCAGCGTTTTTTTTGGAATCAGTCTCACCAGAAGATATTGTAGAAGCAAGAATGAACATTGAGCCGCTCATTATTCAATTTGCAGCCTTAAGAGCAACTGAAGAGGATATTGTGGGACTTCGAGCAACCTTAACAAAGATGGAAGAAGAAACAAAAGCAGGAATTTATGTGCCCGAAACAGATGAAACATTACACAGCCAGATAGCAAAAGCATCTCAAAATGATTTATTTATTCAATTTATGTCGGCTATTAGTAATTCGATGAAGCAACAGGAAATGTGGCATTTTATTCGAGATCGAACGGTAACTAGACCGGATTATAGAGAAATCAATTTTAAAGAACACCAATCACTAATCAAAGCGATCGAAGACCATAATGAAAATGCTGCAGTGGAATTAATGACTACTCATATGCAAAATTTATATGAGAGATACTGGAAGGGTTAAGTAAAATAGTTAACGTTAGTAAATAGAGGTAAAAACTCGTTCTCCACTCAAACTTTTTATAAAAAAAGGAATAATATTTTTAAAGTATTATTCCTACTTTATCTTCACTCTAACTCTCTTTAAATTTCATTATCAAGAAAATGTTAAAGCATCGCTTTAATTCTATTGACAATTAGGGTGAACAAAAGTAAAATTCACTTATAGGTTTACTTAGTAGACAAGTATACAAGTTAGTCATTACACACGAGGAGGGTTATTAATATGGGTACTATTGTTTGCCAGGATTGTTCTAAGACGGTCGATCACTTTCATGATGAAAAGGTAACTGTTCTTTATTCTAAGTGTGATGGCTGTGAGAAGAAAAAAAGAGCTACTTTGGAAAAAAAATAAAACCATTTTTTACTGCAGAAAATGTAAAGGGTTTCAAATGATTATAGGGTAATTTGAAATAGATAATGACGGATTGTTCATGAATCGTATCATGTATCATTACAAGGGGGAAGTAAAATGAAAGTAGCCATTGCATCTGATCATGGGGGGATAAACATTCGGAAAGAAATTATTTCTTTAATGGATGAGATGAATATAGAGTATCTAGATTTAGGGTGTGAATGCGAAGCATCTGTTGATTACCCTGACTATGCGATCCCGGTAGCTGAAAAGGTAATAACGGGTGAAGTAGATCGAGGCATTTTAATCTGCGGAACAGGTATTGGTATGAGTATTGCAGCAAATAAGGTAAAGGGGATTCGCTGCGCCCTTGTTCATGATATGTTTAGTGCTAAAGCAACAAGAGAGCATAATGATTCTAATATTTTAGCTATGGGGGAGCGTGTAATCGGTCCAGGGTTAGCCCGTGAGATAGCTAAGATTTGGTTAACAACCTCTTTTGAAGGTGGAAGACATGCAAACCGTGTAAATAAAGTTGCAGCATATGAAAAGGTATCAATATAAGTAAATCATGAAGAAGGCTACAAGTGTACTTGTAGCCTTCTTCATGATTGTAATAAAAAATCGGGGAGAATTTAACCTGCTTCCGTCTCACTTACATAATCTATGTAGATAGTGGGGAGTTCTACAGGTATGCCACTCACTCATAAAAAGCATACATATTTTCATTTCTGTTAGTATTGCCCTTTAAAATAGAAAAGCTTATAATTAAATATGTTTATAAAAATATAATCATTAAAAGAATAATTATTGAGAGAAGTGATTATTATTAGCTTTAATCGAGTATCCAGTAATAAATTATATATACAAATTTATAATCAAATTCTTTCTGAAATTCAATCCGGTACGTTCAATATTGGAGATAAATTGCCTGCAGAAAGAGAACTATGTGAGCAGTTTGGAGTAAGCCGTGCACCTGTAAGACAAGCACTAAGTGCCCTAGAATTGAATGGTCTAATTTATTCACGTCAAGGAGAAGGGGTTTACGTTAAAAATACCCAAACATCTACTGAAACATCCCAATCAGGTAATATGTGGGATTCAACTTCTCCAGAAGATATTGTTGAGGCAAGAATGAATATTGAGCCTCAAATTATTAAATATGCGGCGTTACGAGCTACGGATGAAGATATTAACGAGCTTCGTATGATAATTAAGAAGATGGAAGAAGAAACAAAGGATGGCATATATGCTCCGGAAACAGATGAGGCATTACACTACGCAATAGCAAAGGCTTCTCACAATGATCTATTTGTTAAAATTATGTCAGCTATAAGCAGTGCAATGAAACAACAGAAAATGTGGCAATTTATTCGAGATCGTACTGTGACTCGACCAGATTATAGAGAAGTAAACTTTAAAGAGCATCAAATGATCATAAAGGCCATAGAAGATCACAATGAAAAAGAAGCCGTAAAATTAATGACTTCCCATATGCAAAATTTGTACGATAGATATTGGAAGGACTAATAAAGTTATAAGACAAAAGGAATGAACGGAACAAGAAGCCATTTTCTTGTTCCGTTCATTCCTTTTTTTAGTCAATTATCAAACTAAATGTATTGCTAATCTATATGTTAGTTACATTCAAATTAAGATTTATAAATTAATTGATTGACATCAATGCACTCTAAACGTATACTGTGATTATAAGGTCACTTAGTAGACAAGTGGTCAAGGATACAACAATTGGAAGCAACGGCTTTTTCCTTTAGTTTGAAATGTAGCTGTCTAAATTGGGTTTGTTTCCGATATCGCTTTTATGCTAGTTAAATTTTTAATGTATATTGAAAGCGTTTTCTTTGTCGGTTTTCTACCTTTTAAAAAAAGAGTTAAAGACTGGAGGGATTATTTTGAAAGTAGCTTTGTTTGACCGGAACAATCATATGACATTACTAGAAAAAGAGATGCCGAAACTTGAAGATCACGAAGTACTAATTCAAGTCATCAAAGCGGGGATTTGTGGTTCTGATGTCCACGCCTATATGGGAAATCATCCTTTTCGCTTTCCTCCAAGCATATTAGGCCATGAAATAATTGGCAGAGTTAAAGAAATTGGTGATAACGTAACTAGTCGGAAAATTGGAGACATAGTGACCATTGAACCACAAAGTAGCTGTGGTTATTGTCAACCATGTAGGGAAGGTCACTACAACTTATGTAAAGATAAAGTTGTCCTTGGAACTCCGAAATGGGATGGAGGATTTGCAGAGTATATGGTGGCTCCGGAGCGAACTGTATATACGATCCCAGATACAGTTTCTCCTGAACTAGCAGTCTTGACAGAGCCATTAGCTGTAGGGGTTCATGCAGTGAATGTTGCGGATGTAAGAAATGGTGATAAAGTAGCCATTCTTGGCTCTGGACCTATTGGACTTATGACAGCGATTGCAGCGCATGATAAAGGAGCTACAACCATTTGTTTAACAGATGCAATAGATGTCAATTTGGAAGTAGCGAAAACACTATGTGCTACAGATGTAGTAAATATAACTAAGCAATCATTAAAACAGTATGCCTCAGATTATATTGGTGAATTTGATCATGTTTTCCTTTCAGCTGGTCATGAATCTGTCATTAAAGAAGCGTTCTCAGTCATTAAAAGAAAAGGGAAAGTTATTTCCATTGCTTTGTTTGAGGAAAAGATAGCCATTGATTTAAATGCACTAATGATTACGGAAACGCAAATGCTTGGCTCAGCAATGTATGTTAAAGAAGATTTTGAAACAGCAATTAACTTAATAGCAAGTAAACGATATCAAATGGAATCACTTATCACACACCGATTTGATTTTAATGAGATCAGTCGGGCGATGGAAGTGGCTTTAACTAAAGAAGGTTATCCTATCAAGATAATAGTAGATTTTTAATAAAGTTACCTTTTTTAAGCTGTACACTTTTTAGAAAAATAGGTGTTTTACATATCTATTTTTATATAAAACAAAATGTAGGGGGAATAAAAAATGAATAAACGAAGTAAGGGTTTTATCTCTATGATTTTAATTGTCATGATTTCTCTATTAGCAGCATGCGGGGGAGAACAAACAACGAACGAGACCGAATCTGAGATTGAGATAACAAGTGATAGTAGTGGAGAAGAAGTTAAGATTAAATTTGCACATAGTGCAGCTGAATCAAATTCAAGACATGAGGCTGCATTGAAATTTAAATCATTAGTTGAGGAAAAGTCAGACAACCAAATCACTGTTGAGGTATTTCCAAATGAAGTATTAGGAAGCGAACCGCAGATGGTGGAAGGGGTTGCATTCGATGATATTCAAATGGTAGCAGCGAGCACGTTTGCACAATATGAGCCTAAAGTGGATGTTTTTGGATTGCCGTTTTTATTTGAAACAAATGAGCAAGCTTGGGAAGCATTAGATGGTGAGATTGGGCAGGCAGTATTTGAACCGTTATTAGATGATAACTTAAGAGTGTTAGGTCATTTAGAAAATGGATTTAGACATGTTACAAATAGTAAAAAACCAATTGAAACAGTGGAAGATTTAAAAGGAATGAAAATCAGAACACCTGAAATGCCTATTCTAATCAGTATCTTTAGGGCTCTTGGATCGAACCCTACTCCGATGGCGTTTGGTGAATTGTATATGGCATTGCAACAAGGTACGGTTGATGGGCAGGAAAATCCTATTTCCAACATTCACGCAAGTAAGTTCTCTGAAGTCCAGGACTACTTAAGCTTAACGGGACATTCTTATGCCCCAACAACGATAGCGATTAGTGATCAATTCTGGAACACTCTAACACCTGAACAACAAGAGATTATCCAGTCAAGTGTAGTGGAGACTTCTGAGTTTCATAGAAATAAAGTTAAGGAAGATGAAGCTACATTACTTGCTGAATTAGAAGAAGCAGGAATGAAAGTGAACCGTCCTGATATTGCATCGTTTAGAGAAGCATCACAAGCAGTCTATGCAGAGTATGAAGATGTTTATGGAAAGGATCTTATTGATAGTATTCTTAATGCTCAACAATAGTTCAATTGAAAAGCAGAATCTATCCTAACTATATCTTAGGTAGGTTCTGCTTTTTCATCAGAGGGGGCCAATTATGAAAGTTTTACATTGGTTAGATAAGAACATAGAGTCGTTTATACTTACAGTTTTAAGTATTCTCACTGTTGTCGTTGTTTTCGTGCAAGTCTTCATGCGCTATATTCTTGATTCATCTTTAGTTTGGTCAGAAGAACTAGCTAGATATGCATTTATTTGGTTGATTTATATCGGAGTCAGTTATGGAGTGAAAAGACAAGCGCATATTAAAGTAGATGCATTTGCTTTACTATTTAAACGGAAAGGCCAATTAGTATTAGGCATCTGTGCAAATCTAACATTCTTCATTTTTGCTGTTCTGCTTGCTTACTATAGTTTTGAGGTTGTGGCCAACATGACACGGAGTTCCCCGGCAATGAATCTTCCAATGCAATGGGTCTATGCAGCTCCGATGGTTGGATTATTATTAACTGCGATTAGAATCATTCAGCAAATGAAAATTCAAATTCAAACATTTAAATCTGAGGAGTAGGTGGTAGTATGACTGCACTTGTGTTATTTGGGAGTTTTGCGTTTTTTCTACTCCTAACAGTACCGATTGGCATTTCGCTTGGATTAGCGACACTTTTGACAATTATCTTTGCTGATGTAGTTTCTATTCAATATCTTGCACAAAGTTTAGTTCAATCTACAGACTCTTTTCCATTAATGGCCGTTCCATTCTTCATATTAGCGGGCGAAATAATGGGAAAAGGAGGAATTTCAGAACGGCTTTTTAAATTAGCAAATGTTTTTGTAGGGAATCTTACTGGAGGTTTTGCTATAGCAGCCGTTTTAACTTGTATGTTTTTTGCTGCTATTTCTGGGTCAGGTCCTGCTACCGTTGCCGCAGTAGGAGGCATTATGATCCCTGCAATGGTAGGGTATGGATACGATAAAAAATTTGCGACTGCGGTAGTTGTAGCAGCTGGTTCATTAGGTATTATTATTCCGCCTAGTATCCCGATGGTTATTTATGGGGTTGCTGGAAGCGTTTCGATTGGAGATATGTTTATAGCAGGGATTTTACCAGGTATTCTTGTTGGGGTCGTTATGATGGTATGGTGTTACATTTATTCGAAGAAGAAAAATTACAAAGGAAATGGAGAAAAATTCACGTTAAAAAGAGTCGTAATAGCTGTTAATGAAGCAAAATGGGCAATACTTATCCCTGTGATTATTTTAGGTGGGATATATGGAGGTATTTTCACCCCAACAGAAGCTGCAGTAGTAGCAGTTGTGTATGCGACAGTGGTAAGTGTTTTTGTTTACAAGGAATTATCCATAAAGAAATTTCCTAAAGTTATACAAGATGCTGCTCTTACTTCTGCAACTATTTTAATTATTATCGGAACTGCCAATGCATTTGGAAGAATACTAACGTTGGAACAAATCCCGAAAATGGTTGCAGACCTTTTGTTAAGTATTTCTTCGAACCCGATCATTATTATGTTATTTTTAATTATTTTACTTTTATTTGTTGGTATGGTCATGGATACAGTCGCAGCGATTATTATTTTAGTTCCAATTTTATTGCCAATTGCGATAAGTATAGGAGTGGATCCAATTCATTTCGGGATTATTATGATTATAAACTTAGCGATTGGTTTTATTACGCCACCAGTAGGGGTCAACCTATTTGTTGGATCAGGAATTTCAGGATTAAGCATAGAAACGTTAGCAAGAGCGACAATGCCTTTTTTTATTGCGATGATTTTAAGTTTAGCTGTTGTAACACTTATTCCTGAGCTATCTTTATTTTTAACAGACTTCTTTAGATAGGGGAGATAGATTTGGAATACCGTACAGTTGGAAAAACAGGAGTAAAGGTATCAAGTTTGTGTTTTGGAACGATGTCATTTGGAGGAGGTGCCGACAAAGAAACTTCGAGGGAAATGTTTTATCGAACACGTGAAGCAGGAATTAACTTTTTTGATTGTGCCAACTCCTATTCTAATGGGGCAGCAGAGGAAATCTTAGGGGAGTGTATCTCTGATTGTCGAGATGAGATGATCCTTTCGAGCAAAGTATATAATCCAATGAGCACCGACATAAATGCTAGAGGGTTATCGCGCCGCCAGATTATGCTCGAAGTGGAAAATAGTTTAAGAAGATTGAAGACCGATCGAATTGACTTTTATTTTGTTCACCAGTTTGATCCAACGACACCTATGGATGAAACGTTAAGGGCATTAGATGATTTGCAGTCTCAAGGGAAAATCTTGTACCCGGCAGTAAGCAATTGGGCAGCATGGCAAATTGCAAAAGCACTCGGGATATCTGCAAAAGACCAATTAGCTCGGTTTGAATTAATTCAACCAATGTACAATCTGGTAAAACGCCAAGCAGAAGTAGAAATCTTACCACTCGCTCAATCTGAACAAGTAGGTGTGATTACCTACAGTCCTCTTGGTGGTGGCTTATTAACAGGGAAATATGGCGTAGATAAAAGGCCAGCATTGGGGAGATTGGTGGAAAACGCGGCGTACACAAAACGTTATTCCGATCAAAGCAACTATGAAGTGGCTGAGCTGTTTTCTGCACATGCTGAAGAAAGAGGAATCCATCCAGCTTCACTTGCCATCTCATGGGTGATGTCTCATCCAGGAGTAACAGCCCCTATTATAGGTGCAAGAAATCTTGAACAATTGAACGCTGCCTTGGCATCCCTAGAAATTAAGATGACCAAAGAATGGCGTGAAGAGATTACTAGATTATCTGTTGCACCACCACTTGCTACAGACCGAACGGAGGAGATGTTTTAGAACTCTTCCCTTTAAAAAAGTAATAGGGACTTTCTCTATTACTTTTTTTCTTTTATATGGTGTGTGATTTCGCTCATTTAAACAAGGGTATTGTTACCAACTTATTATTGACAACAATGATTTCCAAAAGTAAACTCTACATAGGGTACTTGGTATACAAGTATACAAATTAAGGGTAAAGAAGTAGTGATTTATAAAACATAAATCTACTTTATTTTAAGGTATACCGATTTTTACCATCTATAGATTAAATCAGAAGTTTGGAGGATAAGTATGAAAAAGGTAGCCGTTTTAACAAGTGGTGGGGATGCCCCTGGAATGAATGCATCTATTCGAGCAGTTGTTAGACATGGTATTTATAATGGCCTTGAAGTTTATGGGGTCAGACATGGGTACACAGGACTTATGGATGGTGATTTTCATAAAATGGAACTCGGTAGTGTGGGAGATATCATTCACCGTGGCGGAACGATTTTAAGGAGTGCTCGTAGTGAATTCTTTAAAACAACCGCAGGCCAGCAAAAAGCAATACAATCATTAAAGAAAGCCGGTATTGATGGATTGATTGTGATCGGTGGGGATGGGTCATTTATAGGTGCAAGTAAATTAACAGCCCAAGGGTTTCCTACAATTGGGATTCCTGGAACAATAGATAACGATATTGCTGGTACCGACTATTCGATTGGTTTTGATACAGCTATTAATACGGTTGTGGAAGCCATTGATAAAATAAGGGACACTGCCTATTCTCATGAACGGATCTGTATTATAGAAGTAATGGGCCGCCAAGCTGGTGATATTGCCTTATGGACAGGCTTATGCTCTGGTGCAGAATCTATTATTATTCCAGAAGTATCATATCAACTACATGATGTTCTCACTCGAATAAAAAAAGGACAAGAACGTGGGAAAATGCATAGTATTATCGTTTTAGCAGAAGGTGTTTGTACTGGAGAAGAACTTAAAAAGAAGCTTCATGAAAAATTAAATCTAGAGTCAAGGGTAGTAGTTTTAGGTCTGCTCCAGCGGGGTGGAACGCCTACTGCTTACGATCGAATGATGGCTAGCAGGATGGGGGCTAAAGCTATCGATCTATTAATAGAGGGTGAAAAAGAAGTAATGGTTGGGTGGAAAGATTGTCAACTCATTCATTTGCCTTTTGAGAAAGCAGCAGAAGAAAAACACATTTTGAATATGTCAGATTATGAATTAGCCAGAAGTTTATCAATTTAACTATAGTTTTTAGTGAATAGTGAAATAATTGCTAATTAATTTTATTTTTACTAAGGGGGATTTAAAATTGGCTTTAGAATCTATGAAAGACATGTTAAATAAGGCATTAAAGGAAGGGTACGCTGTTGGTCAGTTTAATATCAATAACTTAGAATGGACGCAAGCGATATTAAATGCTGCCCAAGAAGAGAGGTCGCCTGTAATCCTTGGAGTATCTGAAGGTGCAGCTCGTTATATGGGAGGATTTAAAGTTGTTACAGCAATAGTAAAAGCTCTTATTGAGGAATCGCAAATAACTGTCCCAGTAGCCATTCATTTAGACCATGGTTCTAGTTTTGAGAAGTGTAAAGCAGCAATTGATGCTGGATTCACATCCGTAATGATTGACGCTTCTCATTCTCCATTTGAAGAGAATGTAAAAATAACAAAGCAAGTTGTTGAGTACGCCCATAAACGGGGAGTATCGGTAGAAGCGGAGCTAGGCACAGTTGGTGGGCAAGAGGATGATGTAGTGGCAGAAGGTGTTATTTATGCTGATCCAAAAGAATGTCAAGAACTTGTCAAACAAACAGGGATAGATTGTCTAGCACCAGCATTAGGTTCTGTTCATGGTCCTTACAAAGGTGAGCCTAAGTTAGGGTTTAACGAGATGGATGAGATCTGTAAAACGATTGATTTGCCATTAGTATTGCATGGTGGTACTGGTATTCCGACTGAACAAATTCAAAAAGCCATATCATTAGGAACTGCAAAAATTAACGTTAACACAGAAAACCAAATTGCATTTACTCAGGTTGCGCGTGAAGTTTTAAGTAGCGATAAAGAAGTATACGATCCACGTAAATTTATAGGACCAGGTAGAGAGGCTATTAAAGAAACAGTTATTGGAAAAATGCGTGCATTTGGATCTTCCGGTAAATGTTAGTAAAGGGTTTGGCGACTAGAATAGGAATTATCGCGAGGATTCACCTATCTTAATGGGTATCATCGTCTCAAGCGGACCCACGTTCCGCTATTTTAAAAAAAACAGTGTTTTTGCGATGTTAGCGGACAGTGGTTCCGCTATTTCGTGTTTGAAGGGTGGTAAGGTAGCTAATTTTAGCAAATAGAGGATTCTGTGTCCGCCAAACCTTTTAAATGCTAGTTTTTGAGAAAATAGCGAATCTGGTGTCCGCTTGCATGATCGAAAAGTGCCTGGCACTGCATAAACAAGAGCTGCCTCTTGGTCACACATGACGAAGGACAGCTCTTTTTGCTTCTATTGATGTTATTGGCAATTTCCAGCGAGAATGATTCCTTCTAAGACAGGAGCACCTAAAGTGCCGGTCAACGAATGAATAGGGCGTACTAACACACGCGAGTTTGGTGTAATGGATGCAGCGGTAGGAAGGTCTATTCGGGATGACCAAGTAGGTGGGTCTTCGGGAGTAGCGAATAACTGGTTTCTAAAGCTGCCAGTCCGGGGAATCATAATTTCACCTGTATACTTGTCAAAATCACCGAAAACTTGAGGTTGTGGTAAGGTTGCCATTATGCTTACAGCCTGACCTCCTCTTGGACCAACATTCACATAAGCTACGCCGCCAGTACCGAATGGTGCACGCCCCCGGGGCTGTAAAGACGTACAGCAGGGGTAAGGGATTAAACCTGGAACGCAGAGGATGTCTCCGGGGAATATAATATTAGGATTTGGAATATGGGGATTGTTGACTGCAAGTGCTTCTATTCGTACTCTAAACATTTGCGCAATGGTATAAAACGTGTCACCTGGAAGTACGGTATACCGACCTAAAAACCCTTGTGGACAATTTCCTGGTATTCTTGCTCGCTGTCTATACATAAGTCTGCCTCCCAATCGTAGAAACCTTATTATATAGTATGTGGAAACGGGTAAGATGGGTATGGTTTTTTGGGGGCAGGGTATTTGGTTCGAACAAGAAATCCAATTATTTCAAGGGGGGAGAAGGAAATCTACCTCCTCCTGCATTCGTGGTAGTGCGAGACTTAACTATGCTTCCATTTTACTCAGCTAATTACCTAGCTTATTCATTAGAAACGTTTTTCTTGTTTACTATTTGAGGTGGTTCTTCTATCCAACTATTATCAATCATAATGTTAATCCCGTCATTAGCGTAGGAACTGACTTCTGTTGCTAAACGAACGTACGTTGTAGTTATATCCGTTCGTAAACTAGCTGCAGCTGCTGTTGCGTAGTTTGACGTACTAGATTGTATCAATAATGCTGTATGGAACATGATTAGTTTATCTGAGAATGGTGCGATTTGTGAGTTAGATACGTTAAGGTCTGATGGCATGGGTACAGGAATGTCATCGTCAGTTAAAATGGTGGAGAATAGTTTAACATGTTTGGTAGCTATTTCTTTTCCTTTCGTGCAGTATTGACGTACTTTTTTAGACTTTGCCACTTGTGAAAGTCCAATTAATAATACTTGTCCAATTACATTCGTTTCAATATTGGCATAAACATGAGTAATTTCAATCACATTAATGGGTCTACGGTTTATGTTCAATAGACCACCTTTATAATTTTTCTGATCGATAAAATCAATTTCTTTCGTTGTTGAGACATAAGGTGGTCTTACATATAATCCTTTAGACAATAAAACATCACTTGTTTTGTTGTACAAATTTGTTGATAATTTTATCGCATTACTTAAAAATTCACGGACACTGGATTTTGCTGAAGTTGCCAGAGCTACACCGTAAATAGATAATCCTACCTTTGCCATATTCTTAATGTAGTATAAATAAAACGCATCTGAGTAAAGACGTGGGGCATTAGGATTGACATCTTCATCTTTAAAACCAATAGGAATAGGTTGTTGGTCATCATGTAGAATTTGTTCAGATAGGGTAAGATTTTCCTCTGAGATATGTAGTGCGTATTCTACAATAGCTTTGATTTCTTGATCTTCAACATTTTCTAAAAAATACTTAAAAACACAGATGGCCATGCTGTTATTTTGAAAACTACTCCAAAGTGCGGCAATTTCTGAAGAGGTTAATTTGGTTGGATGCTCTTCTATCATGGACTTTCTCTCCTTAGAACATAATTACCGTTATAATTTGTTGTTATAAATAGTTTTATTCGGGCCCTTAGGTAACGAAGTGAAAATTTAAGGTGCCATTTTTCTTCATTATGTAGTTGTTCTACAACAAACGCAAAAGTTAGCTCTTTTCTACTTACATCATTCAAGCGCATTGTGGATATCCTAAAGCTGTACTAGCCTACATCGTTTGAAAGGACCATGACATGCGGCATATCATTCTATCGACTTTCCTTGTTTTCTTAAACTTCCGACGGGAAACTTGGCGACTGCTTCCCAAGTTTTTCAAAGCATTGCTATACATTGCGTTTATTAATTCGTCTTATTACTATTTTTTTAAAAGGCGGATTCTGTGGGAGTTTCAGTCCCATACGTTACATTTAAAGGGATTACGCATTATCCATATCTACTTTATCACGCCTTTACTGTTCTTACTTTGCATGAAAGACCTTCCACAGGAGAACGTAAAATTACAAATTAAGCATATCCTCAAATGGTCTTTTATATGTGCTTTCTGTGAGTTTATTGGATCAAAAACAAAGATGATCTTCTTTAAAAATGGATGGAGCATTTTTTGGTCATGGCTCATCTATATTTTTTTGTTTAGCTTCGGCTATATTTACACCAAGAGACCTATGCTTATTTGGAAATTAAGTGCTCCCACTTTGCTGTTTTTTCTATTAAAATTTAAGGCACCAATGTATAGAATTAGCATACTTGGTCCGCTCTTTTTCTTCATAAGACAGAAAAAACCAACTCTTTAAAACGGTATGAAAAGACTCCTTTACTGCTTATGGTGAAGAAGTCTTTTTCCGGTAGCATTTTATATGCAGATGAAATCTAACTTGAACTATAGTATTATCAACAATGTAATCAATTGAAAAAATGATAAAGTCATGAGAACCTTTGTACCAACCAGTAGACATTGATTTTTTTGAATATTTCGATATGACATTCTAGACTAATTATTAAGGGGGTATTATGAATCGAGGATCTTGGAGGGCGTTAACGTGGATTGGGTTAGCGGTATTATTCTCACTCAGTTTATGGTTTAGTGCATCCGTTATTGCATCTGAACTCATTGAACATTGGAACCTTAGCTCTCATTTAGAAGTATGGTTGTCAGCATCTGTTCCGTTGGGGTTTGTAATAGGAGCATTCGTTAGTTCGTATGTTGGGATAGCAGACCGTTATAATCCCCGAAACATTTTTGCTGTATCAGCGTTAGTGGGGGCATTGCTAAATGGCTTACTAATAGTAGCTAGTGGTTCCTTTTTTGGCATACTCCTAAGAATACTAACAGGAGTCACTCTCGCTGGAGTTTACCCAATAGCCGTGAAAATGTTATCGCAATGGTTTCCAAAAAAAAGAGGTCTTGCTATTGGTATTTTAATAGCGGCTTTAACTTTAGGGTCATCTTTGCCGCATTTTGTTGTTATGTTTTTCTCTGAATTAGATTGGAAGGTCGTGATCCTTTTTACGTCCGTCTTAGCTGTCTTAGCAGCAGTTATTGTTCATTGGATGGTAGAGGATGCTCCAGAAACATCGAAAAAATCTCCTTTCTCCTTCAAATTAATAAAAAAGGTTGTAACAAATAAACCAGTCATGCTTGCTAACTATGGTTATTTTGGACACATGTGGGAATTGTATGCGATGTGGACATGGCTTCCTCCTTTTTTGGCTGCTAGTTTTATAAGTTATTCACCAGAAACGCCTTATTGGTTTATTGCCTTATCTTCCTTTCTTTCAATAGGGGTGGCAGGGGGGATTGGTTGTGTGTTGGGTGGTATAATCTCAGATAAAATTGGAAGGTCGAATTTAACTATTTACTCTATGTTGATAAGTGCTACCTGTGCCGTATTAATAGGTTTAACATACGGTCACTTTATTTGGCTAACTCTCATTCTTTCTTTCATTTGGGGGATGTCTGTTATCGCGGATTCTGCACAGTTTTCTGCAGCCGTTTCAGAGGTGGCCGAAGTTGAATATGTAGGGACAGCCCTCACTTTTCAAATGTGTATAGGCTTCTTAATCACTATTTTTTCTATTAATCTCATTCCTATCATTCAGACATATGTAGGTTGGGAGTGGGTCTTTGCATTATTAGCCATTGGACCTATTCTTGGTATTTTCTCTATGGTCAAATATAGACGACACGAGTTTCATCATGTGGAGAGATGATGGGTGGGCCTACTAATTTGATCATCAGTGGAGGAAAGTAACAAACCATCCTAAAAATAGGATGGTTTTGTCTGCATTATTAGGTAGTTAAATTTTTTACCATTACTACATGTGGGATGCCATCTTCCATAAAGATAGTAGATGAAGTATGATAACCAAGTTTTTTATAAAAACCTTCTGCCTGTGTTTGGCCATGTAATTTAACCTGCGTATATCCCCGTTCTTTCGCGATTTCTTCTAACGATTGTATCATGTTTTTCCCGAGACCATATTTACGGTAAGGTTCTAGGATGCAGATTCTTTCCAATTTACCTACTCCATCAATAAAACGTATTCGTCCCGTTCCGACTGTTTTTTCATTGAAATGTACTAATATGTGTTCACAAACGCCATTTCGTGTATCAAATTCATCAAATTCATCTTCTAGTGGAACGCCTTGTTCTTCTACAAATACTTCTTTTCTAATAGCAAATGCTATCTGTAAATCTTCATCACATACGATTCTTTTTGTATACATTTTTCCCCATCCTTTTAGATTCATATGGTGCTTTTGTTGCAAATGCAATAAAAATAGGATAAATTTAATTTATACCAATTTTGTTGTAAATGCAATGAAAATGAGTAGGAGGAGATAATCATGCAGGAAATCCTTCGTGAAATTGGAATGATCGCACGGGCATTAGATTCGATTAGTAATATAGAATTTAAAGAATTTGACCTGACAAAAGGACAGTATTTGTACCTTGTACGAATATGTGAGAACCCCGGAATCATTCAAGAAAAACTAGCTGAGATGATAAAAGTAGATCGAACAACAGCAGCTCGAGCGATAAAAAAACTTGAAATGAATGGCTTTATTGAAAAGAAAGAAGATGAACATAACAAAAAGATTAAAAAACTCTTTCCAACAGAGAGAGGAAAACAGGTATATCCTTTTATTAAAAGAGAAAATGATTACTCCAATCAGGTCGCATTAGAGGGATTTTCTGCTGAGGAAGTGGAGACCATTCATCATCTTCTTCAAAGGGTGAGGAAAAATGTGGAGGTTGATTGGGAGCTCGTTAAAAAAGGAAACAAGAGAGAGTATTGAAAAAGGAGTGGCTATCAAAATGACGATTCGTATAAGTAAGTGTACAGATGAAGATTTGCTGGTTCTTCAAGAAATAAGTATGGAAACATTCAATGACACTTTTAAAGATCAAAATTCACCTGAAAATATGTTAGCCTATCTGGAAAAAGCATTTAATGCTCAACAGTTAGAAAAAGAATTATCACATCTTTCTTCGCAATTCTTTTTTGTGTATGTAAATAATGAGGTAGCTGGCTATTTAAAGCTTAATACAAATGATGCTCAGTCTGAAGAGGTGGGTAATGAATCACTCGAAATCGAGAGGATTTATATAAAGACTTCATTTCAAAAACATGGGGTTGGTAAATATTTACTAAATCAGGCTATCGATATAGCGAGGGAACAAAATAAAAAGCAAATCTGGCTAGGTGTATGGGAGAAAAACGAAAATGCCATTGCTTTTTATAAGAAAATGGGGTTTGTCCAAACGGGAGCTCATACTTTTTATATGGGTGAAGAGGAGCAAACGGATTTTATCATGAGTAAAATACTTCTATAACGAAAGGGGGAGGATGATGTATATTCCTTCACATTTTAAAATGACAGATGAAGCAACCATTTACGACAATATAAAAGAACATAGTTTTGCGACTTTATTCTCTGAGCATAATGGAGTGCCATTCGCCACTCATTTGCCGTTAATTTTGAATAAGGATCATACATATTTATACGGCCACTTTGCTCGTCCAAATCCTCAGTGGAAAGATATAAAAAACCAAACCGTCCTAGCTATTTTTCAAGGTCCTCATTGTTATATCTCCCCCTCTTGGTACGAAACAACTAAAGCAGTACCAACTTGGAATTACGTGACCGTTCATGTTTATGGAGAAGTCGAACTAGTAGAGGATGAAAATGAGTTAATAGATTCCTTACGTCAAATGGTATTAAAATATGAAGCTCCTGACAGTTCTTATAGATTACAAGATGTAGATGCTGAGTTTCTTTCTGGAATGAATAAAGGAGTACAAGGTTTCAAAATAAAAATTAACAAAATTGAAGGGAAAGCTAAGTTAAGTCAAAATCATTCATTGCAGCGACAAGAGCTAGTTATGAATGAACTAGAACAAAGTCCCAATACAGATGAGCAGCAGATTTCATCGTTAATGAAGGCAAACCTAAAAAGATAATTAAGTAATGTTATAGCACAATAAACAAAAAAGGGTAGGTTTTCGTAGGATTTTCCCAAAATGAGAAAGTATCCACTCAGCAAAATAGATTCGCTCTGACTAATTGTACGCGATTAGTTAGGGCGATTTTTTTAAAGGAAAATTCAGTAAGGATGAGCCCATCATATTACAGTAACGGATATAAATATAGATTTATATCCAGGCCCTTTTTTGAAGATTAGTACATTTAATAATTTTGCTCAAAAAGCAGGTAAATCCCCCAATCAAAAGTTGTTTTAACTGACTAATATACAACTACAAATGAAAGGAGGAATTCAATTGGGCAAAGATAAAAATTCTGAAATAGAAAAAAAGGTTAAAAAGTATGAGCGGAAAAAGCGAGCACTGCTAGATCTGCTTGATAGTCTATATGATTACGAAGGTGACAAAACAGAAGCAACAAAAAAATTAAAGAAAAAGCTATCTTATCAATTGGAAAAGTTAGAAAAACAAATTAATGAATTATTAGCAATTGCGGAAGCAAAAGCAAAAGCAGAGGCGGAAGCAGAGGCGAAAGCGGAAGCAGAGGCGAAAGCAGAAGCAGAAGTGGAAGCAGAGGCAGAAGCGGAAGCAGAGGCGGAAGCAGAAGCAGAAGCCGAAGCAGAGGCGGAAGCGGAAGCAGAGGCAGAGGCAGAGGCGGAAGCAGAAGCAGAAGCAGAAGCAGAAGCAGAAGCAGAAGCAGAAGCGGAAGCGGAAGCAGAGGCGGAAGCGGAAGCAGAGGCAGAAGCGGAAGCAGAGGCAGAGGCAGAGGCAGAGGCAGAGGCAGAGGCAGAGGCAGAAGCAGAGGCAGAAGCGGAGGCAGAGGCAGAGGCGGAAGCGGAAGCGGAAGCAGAAGCAGAGGCAGAAGCGGAGGCGGAAGCAGAAGCAGAGGCAGAGGCGGAAGCGGAGGCAGAGGCAGAAGCAGAAGCAGAAGCAGAGGCAGAGGCAGAGGCGGAAGCAGAAGCGGAAGCAGACGCGGATGCAAACTCGGAATCAGATTCTGAATCAACATCAACTTCTAGCTTTGAAAATAACACAATTAGTGCGGATGCTGGCGGAAATCAACTGACAACAGGTAACAATCAAAACATTATCTTTAATACTAATGATAATGTAGCAACTTCATTTGCTGTGGTCCTATCATCTCTTAGTCTATATGAAGCTTTAAGAGGAAATGACAATGGAAATAATAGTCAAGCAGCAATTTCAAATTTAACAAACATGTTAGGTATGCTGCTTCAACAAGAAAACGGTAATCGTCAAGCCATTCTTGATGCTATTAATTCTCTCAACAACAACAACAACAATAACAATAATGATAACAATTAATAAGTAGATTGGAGGAGTTAATATGGCAAAAAGAAATATCTCACGTTGTTCGGTTCCTGTTAAACGAGCTAAGGATAATATGTTGTACGTGAAAGTATTGAACACCAGTGAAGCATACAGTCGTAATTTTAAAATGAGAGCCTACGATAAAGATGCTGTTTCTGAAGAATCCTTACCGATCTATCTTGACGACAAACTTATAGATAAGGATAAATTAGGAGCAGGAAAAGAAGTTATCTATGTCGTTGATGTTGAAAATGTCAAAAGAAAAGTTGTGTTTGAAATAATACAAGAAAAAGGAAGTTCAGGAATTGGGGTATCGTCAAAAAATCGAGGTCCAGTAAACGTAGAAATACGTTTTAAGTAAGTTTTAATCGATAGAACAGGAGTCGTAATATCCCCTTATGGAAGATAGTAAAAAGAAAAGGTTTACTGTCTTCTGTGGAGGGGATTTTTATGCAGAAAGCTAACTGGTCATAATGCAAAGGTTTAGGTTATTATTTATAAAGTTGATGAAGGACAAAGTAGGAGCGAAATACCGAAGAAATGTACTTCATAAAGCGGATGAAGGACAAAGGATACGCGAAACCCCGAGGAAAAGTCTTTCATCATGCCGATGAAGGACAAAGTAGACTGAACTACCGAAGAAATGTCTTTCATAAAGCGGATGAAGGACAAAGCAGACGCGAACCCCCGAGGAAAAGTCTTTCATCAAGCCGATGAAGGACGAAGCAGGCACGAACTACCGAGGAAAGGTCTTTCATCGACCTGTCGTTTAATAGAATTAGTTGATATGAGAAAGTAAATGGGTGGTCATTTTTGTCCCCCGCTTTTTTTAGTGTAATTGGATGGGGGACTAGCGCTGTGTTTCACACTACAACGTTTCTACCGGTATGATATCTGATATGAGCGGAGATTTTATGGAAAACAGACAATACAAGTCAGTGACTCCATTTTGTCGTTTGTAATTTCGAATGACAAAGCCTTCATACCCCTGATGAATTAGGTTGTTACGGAATTTCTCATTGGCTTCCTCCATATTTAAAAGGGTAGCCTCATCTTTCCAGGTAAAGTTTCTTTTTCTTGCATGAATATATTCACAATATTTGTCGCGATCATTCATAAACAATTCATACGAATCGCCGTTATTAGAATCATATATTTTAAGGTTTGGTTCATCTAGGAATAGTTTGTAAATATAGCCAGTTACTCGTCTTTCCACTTGAATAACCTTAGGTTTTCCATCTTCCCAAAAGTCCGTTTCTGACTTTTGATAAACCGTCTCCGTTCCTATTGCATACGGTTTAGCAGATTGGATATCAGATGTGAGCCATAATCCAATTGTCCCAATAACGTTATTGGCGTTTTGAACGTTCCCTTCGCTAGTGAAATCTTCAATTTTATACATAGTACCAAAATAAGCAATCATTTTTATGCCTCCCATTTTTAGATTACCCAATTGTGGGTTGATCATTTATGGATAAAAAGATGAAATTCATGAATCTCAACAGATCAAGAATGAAGAATAGAAAAACATATGATTTCAAAATAGGGATAAACTGAAAATAAGAAAGGAGATGTGACATATGACCAAAAAATATAATAAAGGCGGCAGCCGTAATCAAAACGCACCAGAATTACATGGCAAAGATCCAGTTAGCGGAGATAATAATAAAGGGAATAAAAAGAAGTAAGGGTAAAAGAACTCTAACATGCATTGATGGGGAGTGATCAAACACTCCCCAATTTGAGAAATCGTGTAGAGCTGGAGCAGCAATCTAACGTAAGACGAAAAATTTGAAATCCTCCTATCAAAAATCAACTCTTCCTCATATATACAATACGAAGACATACATACGATAGGAGGATTTTATATGGCTAAATTCCGTATGATCCAGACAGGGTTTTGGAATGACCCGAAAGTGATGGAGGAGATGACACCGGAGGACAAGTTCTTTTTCATGTATCTTCTTACCAATCCGCAAGTGACTCAAATTGGCGTTTACCGGATTACGAAGAAACAGGTGGCTTTTGAAACAGGCTTCTCTGTTGAAACGGTGCAGCTGTTGTTTGAGCGCTTTTTGCATCAGCATGAGCTTATTCGGTACAATGACGAAACGAGGGAGCTCGCAATTAAGAACTGGGGCAAGCACAATCTAGGCCGTGGGGGGAAACCGATGCTTGATTGTATTCGGAAGGAGCTAGAGGACGTTAAGGATCGGTCTCTTATTACATATGTTGGACAATTTGTGACCAACGATTCGATTCGAGAGCTTTACGCTACCTTTTGCCTTGAAAACGACGATACGTTGACGTTACGTGGACAAGAAGAAGAAAAAGAAAAAGAAAAAGAAGAAGAACAAGAACAACAAGAAAAGCAAAGAGAGCGTTACGCCGTCGTATTTCGCTTTTACGAAGAAAACATTGGAGTCTTAAATCCTTTTATCGCAGAGTCAATTGCTCTTTGGTTAGAAGAGCTTAGTCCAGAAGTGGTGATGCTCGCGATTAAAAAGGCGTTGATGAAGCAGAAACGCTGGGATTATGCAGAAGGAATTTTAAAAAAATGGTCGAATCAAAACTTAACGACCATTCAAGCGATTGAAGTCTACGAAACTCACTTCCAGAAGCGACAAACGCAAACATCCCCAACAGATCTACTCGAGCGAGTGAAACGAGGTGATTTTTCATGACAAATGAGGAAGCCGCCGAAGTTCTCCTAACGATCCACGAAGTTTACCCATCCTATGAACTCACAGAACGAAAAATGAAAATCCTTGTCCCAGTTTTGCTGCAAATGGATCTTGCTGGGGTGATGAAACGGTTGAACGAATACATCATCACCAACCCTTGGCCGCCGACGATTTCAGATATTGCCTCTTATCCTCTTCAGGAAAACGAAGTATTGAGAAAAACGCAGGAATTTGAAAAACGTGCGAGTGAGAATCCCCCAACACAAGAGCAAATCGAAGAATTTCAAGTTCGCTTCAAGCAGCTGGGATTAACGGAGGCAGAAGATGAGTGAGCACCCGTCCGTTGCCGAACAAGCTGTTATTGGAGCCATCCTCCTTGAACCTGAACTGATCAAAGAATGCAGCCTACACGAAGAACATTTTTACGAAGCCCGCCATAAGGTCATCTTTCAAGCGATGCGAGCATTAGAACGGTCCGCAACCCCTCCAGATATTGTAACGGTCGTCACGATGTTACGCGATGTTCTCGAGTCGATTGGGGGAGTGGCGTACTTATCTGAACTGATGAATGCCGTCGCGACAACCAGCAACTTTAAGCACTACGAAGAACTAACCCTCGAACAGGTGCGAAGACGGTCTGCCGTGAAGCTCACTGAACAATTTCATTATGAAGCAAATGATGAGACGATCAATACTCTCATCACGGAGCTCCAACAAATACAGGAGCTGACGATTAAAAAGCAACACCGGACGAAAAAAGAGATTCTTGCTGATGTTGTTGAAATTTTGCACGAACCAACCGAAGACCTCAGAGGAAGACCAAGTGGCATCATTGATCTCGATAAAATGACGGGAGGCTGGCAAAAGCAGGATTTGATCATTGTTGCAGCTAGGCCGTCTGTCGGAAAAACTGCGTTTGCCTTGCACTTGGGTGCGGTTAACTGCCGCAGGGGTGGAGTGACAACGTTCTTTTCCTTAGAAATGGCAGATAGACAACTAGCGATCCGGTGGATTAACGCTGAAGGGCGGATTGACGGAATGAAATGGAAAAACCCGACGCGTTTCTTTTCCTCTGATGATTATCTTCAAGCTGTACATGCCATCGGAGCGATTGAAAAGTGGGACATGGAAATCATTGATAACCCGAGTATCCAAGTCTCTGAAATTCGTTCCAAACTAAGCGAAATTAAACGCAGATACCCAAACCGAGACCATCTTGTGATCATTGATTACCTCCAGCTTATTCAGCCCTCTAGCAAACGAGGAGAAAACCGCCAACAAGAAGTGTCCGACATCTCCCGTTCCCTAAAAGCGATGGCAAGAGAACTCGACGTCCCGATTATCGCTCTTTCGCAGCTATCTAGAAAGGTGGAGGGCCGCCAAGTGAAGCGGCCGATGATGTCGGACATCCGAGAATCAGGCAGCATTGAACAGGATGCAGATATTGTTACTTTTTTGTACCGAGATGATTATTACGACCATGAAACAGATCAACCAAACATCACGGAAATCATTGTCGCCAAACAACGGAATGGACCCGTTGGGACGGTAGAAGTGTTGTTTGAGAAGGAATATGGAAGGTTTGTGAACCTAGTAAAAGGATAAATAGGAGGCTGTTAAATGGGAGAAGTTCAGCAATTAAAAGTAGCGTATGATCTGTCACTGTTGAAGAAGCAAGTTCGGGATTATCAGTTGGAGAATGAGTGGCTAGTAAGGGAGAACCAGTTGTTGAAGCAGCAGGTTCGGGTGTTGAAGGGGAGGAATTCTAGTGGGACGGGTGGGGCGCGGGGACGGATGTATTCAAAGTGAGAGTGGACGCGAGTGATGATCAAGGGGCGGCGCTCTCTGGCTTCTTTTTTTGTGGGCAGAATAGGTAAGGTGTCTGTTAGTGGGCCAAACTTGAAGACAAAGTAGAGCTTGGAAGAATGGGAAATGTCTTTCATCAAGATGATGAAGGAGCAAATAGATAAAAGTGGGAAGAGTCTTTCGAGATACTACCTATTTTGTTTGAATTCTCTCATCTTTTAAGAGACTCCACTTGTGCACCAGTCTTGCCCCTTCCCGCAAACAAAAAGCACCGCAAGCACGGTGCTATTGTCTTTGTTATTTTTAGATAAATCCTACGGTCTTTCTCCGCGGCCAAACGTTTCAACACCAAGTTCGGCGAGCTGCGCTTCTGCTACTTCTCTTGTGATTGTTCCGTCACGCATTTGTTGCATAATCGCTTCGACCTTTGCTCTAGTTTCTTCATCTAAGTCAGCAAACATAGCTCCTCGATCAGGACGAGCCTGCTCACTACCAGGAGGAAGTCCGCCCGCATTATCAGGAGAGAAGCCACCTCTACCCATGCCACCCATGCCACCGATACTTCCGGCTGTCGTTACCCCTTCTTCATTTAGCCATGTCACGACATCAGAAATCGTGACATCAACAGTGGCGGCAGAAGAAGAAAGTGTGTAACTTGTATCTTTTGCTAGATCAGGTGAACTCATTAAAATCGTTTGAAACTCCTTTTCAGGTGCAAATTGAAGGATGCTTGTTCCAGTGCTGTCAGTCAACTCAACCGTCGTGTTAGCTGGCTGAACATTCGTGAAGGTCATCATAACCGCGTGTTGACTTGAAGAATCTGAGACTGCCTGATTCATTCCGGCACTGCCAGCTGCAATCAGGGTTCCGCCTGTCAAATCAAAACGAGCATCGTAATCAAGTGCGCCTTCTCCATTTGAAGTTGGGCCATTTACATAGACCGTTCCTCCTGTCATTTCAATTGAACCATTCGCGTCGAGCCCATCGCCATTTGCATTAACAAAAACGGTACCACCGTTAATGGAAAGCAATCCAGCCGTAGAGGCCGTTTTCATATCTAGACTCGAGCCGTCATTTCCGCCACTTACGTTTATGCCATCATCGCTTGAGACTAGTTGAATATCTCCACCATTAATGGTTACGGCTTGACCTTCCAATCCTTCATAACTTTTCGAAATGTCAATCGTACCAGCTTCAATCACAATCTCTGAATCAGCATGGATGGCGTCATCGCCAGAGGCTATCGTAAACTGTCCACCGGTAATGGTTATGTTGCCATTGCTATGGATCGAATCATCTAAACTATCAAGATTGAATGAGCCCCCACCGATTGATACGTCAGTCGCAGCTTTTAAAGCTTTTGTGCTACTTGATTCTGATGATGTGGAAGTCGTACCTCCAGGAGCTTGCATTTTTGATTCATAATTGCTGATAGACTCTGGACTTCCACCACCGCTAACAATGTTATAGGAACCATCTGCAATGTATAACGATGTTTGCGCTTGGATGCCGTCATTGCCGGAAGTAATCGTAAACGTTCCTCCCTCTAGTACAATGGAACCTTTTGATGAATCTTTATCATGGGTTGATTTCACACCATCTCCGTCCGCTTTGATGGTGAATGTTCCAGCTTGAACAGCGACAAGGTCTCGTCCCATTAAGCCATCGTCAACTGCGGTGATGTCAAGATTTCCGCCGGTGATTTTTAATTGATCTTTACTCGAGATTCCATTGTTGTAGTTTGCCTCGACGACTAATGTTCCGGTACCGTTAATCGTTAAATCTGCTTTACTAAAAATGGCGGCATTCGGTTCATCGGTTGACGAATCTGCATAAATGTACTGACTTGCATCAGACACGATGTTTTCTGTACCTTCTGGCAGAGAAATAGTCGTTTTTTCGGCCTTGACCACATGGATGGCTGAGCTTGTTGACGAATGCAGCTCGACTCCGTTTAGAACTAGTCTTACCGTACTTTTATCTTCAGCATCGACGACAATTTGGCCATCATCCATTTTCCCCGTTAGGACGTATGTACCGCCTGTTTTAATCGTTACAACACCGTCTTGGTTAATAATAGAGGCTGAGTCATATGAGACTTCCGAACCATTGAATTCAATGTAAGTAGGATCCTCCGATTCCCAGTCGGTATAGTAGTCATCAGCAGCATAAGCTACTAGTTCAGCTATATCACTGTTCAGCTCCTCACTAACGACTGTTTCTGCTGTTTCTGGCACTTCATTGTTGGTGCTCGCATTATCACTGCAACCAAACAATAAACCTACACATAATAATGTAGCTGCCCATTGTATTGAATAAGAATCTGATCGGTTCATCATTTAAATCTCCTTTTCCTTTTCGCTTACAGGTTTGCTCCTGTTGACGTCATTATGAGTAACGAACCTTAACAAAACCTTAAAAATAACTTTCGATAATGAAATTTTTTAGTAGTCGCGAAGAAACAGTTGCAAATTCAATAAATAGACCTATAATTTGAACAGACCCATTCAAAGAAAAAGGTGACAAACAGATGAAACTGTTAATTATTGAAGATGACCCATCCCTCTCCGATACGATTAAGGAAACCACAAGTGCATTGTTTCAGGCTGAACAAGCCTTTGATGGGGAAGAGGGCTTATATATAGCAGAGCAAAATATTTTTGATTGTATTATTTTAGATATCATGCTGCCTAACATGAACGGGTATGAAGTGTTGCAACATTTACGGAAAAACAAAATTATGACACCTGTTTTAATGCTAACAGCCAAGGATGGAATCGATGATAAAATTCAAGGTTTTAAAGTCGGGGCTGATGATTATTTAGTGAAGCCATTTCACCGCGAAGAACTGCTGCTTCGATTAGAAGCGATTGTTAGAAGAGCGGGAGGCGATTTACATGAACATGTCTTAACATACAAAGATCTAAAGCTAAATATAAAAACAAAAACAGCGACCATTCATGATGAGCCGATTAAGCTTAATGGAAAGCAATTTGATTTGCTTGAGTATCTTATTACAAATAAGAACACGATTTTAACGAAAGAACAAATTTTTGATCGAATTTGGGGTTTTGAATCAGATACGTCAACGACTGTTGTTGAGGTGTATGCAAGTAATTTACGGAAAAATTTAAAGGTGTTTGGCTATGATCAATATATCAAAACATTTCGGGGCTTAGGTTATATGCTGACTGAGTCTGGTGAAGGACATGGTTAAGCAAAAGATGTTTCGAAAACAGCAACTAACATTTATGGTATTGAACCTTATTGCGTTTACCATCATTTTTACGATTTTCGGTTTGATTGTCTTTAGTCAGGTTCAAAACACCTTATTTTCAGAAGCGGATGAGGATCTTCTTTTCTTTAAGGAAGTGGTCGGGACAAAACCGCCAGCTGACATGAGAGCTCCACGTCAAAACGCCCCTCCAGGACCACGTGAAGAACAACTGCGGAATAATCCGAATCCGCGTATTATCGTTCTTGATTGGAATGAAGATGGTGAGATTATTAATCAGGATGAGATCGGGACGTTGTTTTATAATACGTATTTAGACAATCTTTCATTAACTACATCGACACTCAATACGATTACAAGTATGACGATTAAGGACGAATTTCATTTTCGATATCTTCTGTTTGAGGATGAAACAGATGATGAGGTAGCCTATACGCAGTTGTTAATGAATGTGGATGCCGAGCAGACGATTATCGATAATTTTGGACGATTAATTGTTATTTGCTCGCTGATCTTCATCATTCTTTCGATTTCAGCAAGCTATGTTCTATCAAAAAAAATGATGAAGCCGATTATCCGATCGTGGAACAAGCAGGCAGAATTCGTTGAAAATGCCTCTCATGAGCTACGCACGCCATTAACGATTATTCAAAATAAATTAGAGCTATTGCTGACGAAGCCAGAGGAAAAAATAGTAAATAAATTTGAGAATATTGCTCTGAGTTTATCGGAAACGCGACGATTGTCCAAGCTCACCTCTGACTTGTTAACATTGGCCCGAGCTGATTCTGCTGAAACAGAGCTCGTTAAACAACCGATTGAGCTCGACCAATTTCTAAAGTCAGTTTGTGCACCCTATATTGAAATTGCGGAGTCTCAGGACAAACAATTTTGGTTGAATCTTCATGGAAATGCCTTTATTCAAGCCGATGAAGTCCGTTTTCATCAGCTAATCGTCATACTACTCGACAATGCGTTAAAATACACGAGCGCAGAAGACAGTATTGGAGTGAAAACGTATGTCCAAGACCAAAAAGCAGTCCTAGATATTAGTGATACCGGAATTGGAATAAAAGAAGAAAACCTTCCCCATGTTTTTGAACGCTTTTACCGCGAGGATCGTGCTCGCTCACGTGAAACTGGTGGGACGGGACTTGGACTTTCGATTGCTCAGTGGATTGTCGCAAAACATAATGGGACGATCTCAGCCACTCGCAACGAGCAAAGAGGGACAACGTTTATCGTAAAACTACCAAAGGAATGAGAGATCTTAACTAGGCATTTATGGCCTATTTGAGGTCTTTTTTTGTTTGAGTTCACAAACGGAAAGTTTCATCAAACCTTTTTAAGGTTTGTTTAAGGTTCATCTTTAATAATGTGATTCATGGAACTGCTACTAATGAAGAAAAGAAGGAGAATTAACGATGAACTCAATGGAATTACAAGGAATCAAAGGCAGAAGAGAGCTAAAGCATGAAATAACAAAAATGGATTGCTATTTGCTTCGCAATAAATTAAAGCATTACATGGAAGTGGACCCGCATGCTGGCAAAGATGGAACCTATCTTATACGCAGTGTCTACTTTGATAACTTTGATAACAAAGTATTAACACAAAAGAAGGAAGGATATTATGAGCGCGATAAATACAGGGTTCGTTTATACAATGATAATACGGATGTTTTAAACTTAGAAAAAAAGAGCAAGCGCAATAACCTAACATTTAAACAAAAATGTTCAATGACAGCACAAGAGTATGAGCGAATGCGTTCTGGTGATATTCATTGGATGGAACACGATGATCGAACACTCATTAGGGAGCTTTTTTTTCACATGAACCACTTTCAATTAAAGCCCCTCACGGTCGTCGATTATGAACGGGAAGTGTTCATTTATCGCTACGGCAATGTGCGTGTTACCTTTGACAGCTCGATTAAGACAAGCATTCGTAATAATGATTTATTAAATCGCAACTTATCGATGGTAGAAACAGATCCTGATGTTGTTGTATTAGAAGTGAAATTTGACGAGTATTTACCTATTGTAATCAAGCAGTTGCTACAAATAGGTGACAGACGAAGCTGCGCTTATTCTAAATATCAAATGAGTCGAATGTTCGGATAATCAAGGAGGAATAATCAATGGATAGTATCAATTTTACAGATATTTTTAAATCAAGCATTTTAGAGAGAACAACAACATTCTCTCTCGTCGATTCTGTGATCGGCTTAGTGGTCGCCTTTATCGTTGGTCTTTTTATTTATTTTGTTTACAAAAAAACGTTCTCAGGTGTGATCTATTCACACACGTTTAATATATCGTTAATTGTGATGTCGATGGCGACCGCTTTAATTATTATGGGGATCGCTTCAAACGTCTTGTTGTCACTAGGGATGGTAGGGGCTTTGTCAATCGTGCGTTTTCGAACGCCAATTAAAGACCCGATGGACCTTGTGTACCTTTTTTGGGCAATCATTGCTGGGATTTTGTGTGGAGCTGGCTTCATTCCACTCGTCATTGTCGGTTCGCTGTTAATTGGTTTAGTATTAATCATTTTTATCAACCGGATTACGGTTGAGAATCCATATTTACTCGTGGTCAAATATCAAGATAACGCAATTGAAACGGCACTCGAACATGTGATTGCCAGAAATTCGAAAAAACACTCGTTAAAGTCAAAATCGGTTATGCCAGGACATGATTATGAGATCACGTACGAAATTCGCGTCAAAGAAACCGATGCGAGTTTCATTGAAAACATCTCAAATATGGAAGGAGTTCGATCTGCGGTTATGTTAAGTTATGATGGGAATTTTACTGCGTAATTTTGGGGTGCCAGTCACCACCCGGATTTTGTCGGGAATTGTAGAATTGGGACGCGGGGACGGGTTCCTCGTCCCGCTTGTTAGCTGTTTTTTTGGGTCTTAAGTGGACTCACATTCCGTTATTTGTGACAAAATCAATGATTTGCGACGTTGGCGGACTGAGATGCCGCTATTTCGTGTTTGAAGAGTATAATGATGACGATTTTCTGCAAATAGCGGACTCTGTGTCCACCAAACCCCAAAAACGCTAGATGTTGATGAAAATAACGGAACTGATGTCCGTTTTTGTTAAAGTGTGCTTGGTTTTGTAAAACTTCTGCCCTGAAAAATCCCTATTCAGTTATTATGTTATATACCTCATCGACCACTTCTTCATCTTGAACGTCAAATTCCATTCTTAGACGATGTCGAATCATTGTTTTATTAACAGATCCTTCCGTAATATGAACTGCATTGGTTTTGATCCAATCGGCCATCTGTTGAACTTGATTTTGGTTGTTTGATTGACTCATCTTGCATTCTCCTTTCTATAAAACCTTTCTACTAGCATTTTCTAAACAATCATTTCTATACTTGGTTAATCTATGTCTTTTCAAGTGCGGCGGAAATAGGTATGGAATACTTTTTGTTTTGGAGGTTCGGCTCGATGAAGTGAGGTTTTGTTTTTTCTAGGAGTAGACTTTTGAGTTTCTCTAGTTTCATTCTGCCGAAACCGGGTATTTTCTAGGTATGGTAATAAGGTAATCGTCTAGTTGGGGATAAAACCGAATGCTCGCATGTCCTATACTTTCGGTTTTCCCCAATGTATAACCAAATTCAAATGGAAGTTCTATATAGGAAGAAACTTGACGGAAGCCTAAGTTTTCATAAATGGTGGAAAAATTGTTGAAAGACGGAGTGTTTAGTTAACGTAATCGAAGTTATCTTCAAAACGCTGCTCCTTTCGATTGGGCTACTCCCTATTATTCCCGAATAGCGACTCGAGTAGATGATCATGAGTGAACTGAACAGCATCTTCAAATTTGTATATGGAAGAAAAGGGGGCTGGACCTGTTGTTCTTTCATTCCTCTATATTATAGAAGGAGTGCCAAAATAGAGTTGTACCAAAAATAATAATTGCTATTTGTTTCGATCTCTGATAGATTAATAAATCTAGCCGCAAAAATTAATTTTAAATTAAAGATTGCGCAGAATTTTAATTCGTGATATATTATTACTTGTCGCTGCGATTGATTCATTGATTCGCTAGTGATTGCGCAAAATTTTTCAAAAAGGTGTTGCGTGGAACGAATTATTATGTTATGATAATAAATGTCGCTGAGGAAAACAGTGACTGACGAGTTCTTTGAAAACTGAACAAAAGCCAAGCGAAAAGAGATACATGATATCTCGTCAATTTTTTCTCATCATTTTATTAAAAAAGATGAAGTATCGTTAGCGATACATTTTGAGCTAATCAGCTTACCATTTTTATGGAGAGTTTGATCCTGGCTCAGGACGAACGCTGGCGGCGTGCCTAATACATGCAAGTCGAGCGGACTGATTAAGAGCTTGCTCTTATGACGTTAGCGGCGGACGGGTGAGTAACACGTGGGCAACCTGCCCTGTAGATCGGGATAACACCGAGAAATCGGTGCTAATACCGGGTAACATCTGAGATCACATGATCTTAGGTTAAAAGATGGCTCCGGCTATCACTACAGGATGGGCCCGCGGCGCATTAGCTAGTTGGTAAGGTAATGGCTTACCAAGGCGACGATGCGTAGCCGACCTGAGAGGGTGATCGGCCACACTGGGACTGAGACACGGCCCAGACTCCTACGGGAGGCAGCAGTAGGGAATCTTCCGCAATGGACGAAAGTCTGACGGAGCAACGCCGCGTGAGTGATGAAGGGTTTCGGCTCGTAAAGCTCTGTTGTTAGGGAAGAACAAGTACCGTTCAAATAGGGCGGTACCTTGACGGTACCTAACCAGAAAGCCACGGCTAACTACGTGCCAGCAGCCGCGGTAATACGTAGGTGGCAAGCGTTGTCCGGAATTATTGGGCGTAAAGCGCGCGCAGGCGGTCT
>NZ_JAOANA010000019.1:0-91070 GCF_032335535.1 Alkalihalobacillus sp. MEB130 | reverse complement strand
TGTTAAAAGAAGTAGTAGAAGATTATACAGAGCATCTCAATTATTCAAACGACCCAGATGCACGACTTGGACATAAAACAGAGGACTCTTCTTTCTTTGGGTTCAAAACACATCTCGCCATGACGAACGAAGAACGAATTATTACAGCGGCAGTGGTTACTTCTGGGGAAAAAAGCGATGGAAAATATCTACAGGAACTAGTTCAAAAAAGCCAAGAAGCAGGAATGGAAATAGATACACTCATTGGAGATACAGCCTACTCAGATAAAGACAACATTCAATTTGCGAAAGCAAATAACATGAGCCTAGTTTCCAAACTCCATCCTATCATTACACACGGAACACGAAAAAATGATGAATTCGAATTTAATAAAGATGCCGGAATGTATGTTTGCAAAGCTGGGCATATGGCTACTCACAAAAAATATGATGGAAGAAAAGGGAAAGATAATAACGCTAGAATCCGATATCAATTTGATGTTGAAAAATGCAAAGTCTGTCCGTTTCAAGCAGGCTGTTACAAAGAAGGAGCAAAAACAAAGTCTTATTATGTGACCATTAAATCAGAAGAACACTCTGAACAAGAAGCATTTCAACAAACGGAAGAGTTTAAAGAAATGGCGAGGTCACGTTATAAAATAGAAGCAAAAAATAGCGAATTAAAACATCGACACGGGTTCAAAATTGCAACATCCTCGGGTCTGTTTGGTATGCAAATTCAAGCTGCAACCACGATATTTGCGGTGAATATCAAGAGAATACTAAAACTTTTGAGAGAAAAAGAATAGGAAAATAAAGAGGAAAAGAGGCAACTTCTCATCCAATAATGGATAGAAATTGCCTTTTTTTATTTAGCTTCTTATTAAGCAAAGAAAAACGGAAGTTTTTCAGTGGCCTCCCTTTATTCCTGCAGGAGTCTACGTATATTTCCTCCGCTAAGGTTGTCTAACGTTCGCATTCTCATTTAAATACTTTAGTTATGTCCCAGTCTGTTTTATTTATTACAAAATAGGGTGAGAAGGGACGAGCGTTGGGTGGATATTCCATATGTCATCTGCGTATTGTTTAATCGTTCGATCGCTAGAAAAGACGCCAGAATGCCCAATGTTAATCACGCTCTTTTGCAACCATTCTCTTTGGTTTTGATAGGTTCGATCCACTTTCTGCTGAGTAGTCAGATAGCTATCAAAATCTCTTAGAACGAAATACTCATCGTTATTATAGAGAAGAGAATAGAAAATATCTTTGAATTCTACATCATCTCCAGAGAAATGTTGATTAACTAGATGATCCATGACAGTTCGTAGTCTTCGATCATTGTTGTAATAATCTCGTGCCCGGTAATCGCCTCTTATTTGATAATTAAACACTTCCTCCGATGTTAATCCAAACGTAAAAATGTTATCTGGACCCACATAATCTCCAATTTCTACGTTAGCTCCGTCCTGTGTCCCAATCGTGAGGGCGCCATTCATCATTAGTTTCATATTTCCAGTACCAGAAGCTTCCTTACTAGCTGTAGAGATTTGTTCACTTACATCCGCAGCTGGAATGATCAGTTCGGCTAACGTAACTTGGTAATTCTCTAAGAAAAGTACTTTTAAATGCTTACTAACCGTTGGATGATGATTGATTTTTTCTGCTACAGCATTAATAAGCTTGATGACTTGCTTGGCGAATGTGTAACCAGGTGCTGCTTTTGCACCAAAAATAAAGGTGCGCGGAGTCATTTCAAGATTTGGATTCTCTAAACAAACATTATAGAGATGGATGATATGGAACAAATTTAATAGTTGGCGTTTGTACCCGTGAAGTCGTTTAATATGAACATCCACAATCGATTGATCATCAATTGTTACATTATAATGTTGTTGAATATAGGAAGCGAGTTTCTTTTTGTTATCATGTTTGACCTTTGCGACCGCATCTTGGAAAGCTGGGTCCGTTGAGAATGGTAACAGATCTTGTAATAATTCGGGTTTCTTAATCCAGTCGGACCCAATGGCATCAGTGATGACTTCGGCAAGACCTGGATTGGCATTTAAAAGCCATCGTCTATGAGTAATTCCGTTTGTTTTATTATTAAATCGGTCAGGAAAAACATGATGAAATGGCTTCATTACACGGTCTTTAATAATGCTTGTATGTAACTTTGCAACGCCATTAATACTAAAGCTTCCTACCATTGCAAGGTGGGCCATATGAATTTGCCCATAAGATAAGATGGCCATTTCATGAATTTGGTCTCGTAACTCTGGATAATCAAACCAAAGCATTTTACAAAAACGCTCATTGATTTCATGGATAATTTGATACAATCTTGGGAAAAGCGTTTGAATCATATCTTCAGGCCATTTTTCTAAAGCCTCGCTTAACGTTGTATGATTGGTATAGGCAACCGTTTCTTGCGTAATAGCCCAAGCTTCATCCCAACCTAGTTTCTCTTCATCAAGTAAAAGGCGCATTAATTCTGGTACAACAAGACTAGGATGAGTATCATTAATTTGAATCACAACATACTTAGACAGTTCATGCAAAGGTTTATTTTTCTTTTTGTAACTTCGTAAAATGCTTTGTAGACCTGCTGAAACTAAGAAATATTGTTGCTTCAGACGTAGTATTTTTCCTTCGTAAAAAGAGTCATCTGGATATAGAAACTCTGAGATTTTTTCGATCGAACGCTTATAGTCAAGATAGTGGTAATAATCATGCCCACGACTAGAGTGAAAATGAAAGTGGTTCGTCGTGGATTCTGCACTCCATAAACGTAACGTGTTAACAGTGTGATTATCATATCCGACAATAGGGACATCGTAAGGAATCGCTAAGACGCGCTCATAATCATGGTGCTGAAAGTGGAGCTCGCCATTGATGTTCGTTGTTTCTACCGTCCCACCAAAGCGCACTTCAATGGCTTTATCATTCCGTTTTGTTTCCCACATGTATTCGTCTTCTAACCAATAATCTGGCAATTCTACTTGGTAGCCGTTCACAACCTTCTGTTGAAACAGACCATATTTATACCTTATGCCCATTCCGTGACCTGGTAATTGGAGGGAGGCGAGGGAATCTAAGAAACAAGCAGCTAGTCGACCTAGCCCACCATTTCCTAGTCCCGCGTCATGTTCTTCTCGAAACACTTCTTCTGGGTTAAACCCAAGAGAAGTTAACGTTTCTTTGTAAACATCTAGTAATCCCAGGTTAAGCAAGTTCGTCTCAATCATTCTGCCTAAAAGAAATTCCATTGAGAAGTAATAGACTTGTTTGCTTTCATTGTTTTCATAGGTTTTTTGAGTCATTTGCCAATTGGGGTGGATTGAGTCTTTCATGATGAGGCAAATCGATTGAAACATTTCCTTTGTAGTCGTTTCCTCGATGCTTTTACCGAATGATGAGGTGAGCTTCTCTTTTAGTAACTGACTTAGATTCTCGACGGTTATGGACATAGTTTTCCTCCTCGTTACACTGCATCGTAAGTACGTTATCATACACTTCTTCATATTTAGATGCAGAATGTTCCCAATTTAATTTTGTTTTATAAACATTTTTTAAGATTCGGTTCCAATGAATAGGCTGGTAGTAGAGATGGATGGCATAGCGGATGGTGTGTAAAAAATCATAAGCATTATAATTCGCGAAAGAAAAGCCATTTCCTTCTCCATTAAATTCATTATACGGCGTAATCGTATCTTTTAACCCTCCTGTTTCACGGACAATGGGAACACTTTCATAGCGAAGCGCAATTAATTGACCTAACCCACAAGGCTCAAACCGTGATGGCATTAGGAAGAAATCAGATGCTGCATATAATCGATGTGCTAGACCTTCATGGAAAATATTAATAAAACGACACGAACCTGGATATTTGTTAGCAATCCATTGAAAAGCTTCTTCAAACTCTGAATCTCCTGTTCCCATTATGATTAGTTGCATCGTTTCGGTACTAAGTAGTTCGTCAAGAATATGAGTTAAAAGTGGAAGTCCTTTTTCCTCCACTAATCGGCTAATTAATACAAACATCGGAATGTCTTTGGATACATGAAGATCTAATTCCTGTTGGATAATCCGTTTGTTTTCTTTCTTTCCTGCATAATTGCGATGGTAAGGAACGGATACATTTAAATCAGACGAGGGGTTATAGATCGTCTCATCAATTCCGTTTACAATCCCATTAAAACTTGTAATTCTTTCCATTAAGAATGGATCTAATCCTTCCCCGTAATAGGGTTGTAATATTTCTTGTGCATACGTTGGACTAACGGTTGTTACCCAATCTGCATGAACGAGCGCTGCTTTCATGAAGTTGAGCGCCCCATTTAGTTCAAGTCCACCCAGATGAACGGGGTCGAGATGCAGCAACTCTTGAAAAACAGAGGTAGGAAAAATCCCTTGATATTTTAAGTTGTGAATGGTGAAGACCGTTTTTATTGGATGCTGATAAACCCCAGCTTTTATATAAAGAGGGATGAGTCCTGTTTGCCAATCATGACAATGAATAATATCTGGCAAAATTTCCAAATGAGTAAGAGTTTCAAAGAAAGCATGTGTAAAAAAAGCATACCGTTCGGCATCATCATATTCACCATAAAGCCGGCTACGGTTAAAATAGTATTCATTATCGATAAAGTAGTATAGAACCCCTTCACTTTCATAAGAGAAAATTCCGCAATATTGTTTTCTCCATTTAACCCAAACATCAAATGAACATTCAAATTGAAGTTGAGATACAATTTCAGAAGGGATCGATCTATGCTTTGGTAAGATTACTGTAAGCTGATGTTTTTTACTTGCTAGTGCTTTCGGGAGGGAGGCAATAACATCGGCAAGCCCTCCTGTTTTTGAAAAAGGTGCACATTCAGATGCAGCCATTACAATATTCATATCCGTGTTACTCCTTTCTACGGTTAGATTACAATACTTTTCTTTTAGCAATGATATAAGGATTTTCAGCGGCTCCGATAAAGGTTCGATCAGGGGAGATGATGATATCTTTATCAAGGATGACATTTTCTAGTAACGTCCCTTTTTGAATCTCGCAACGTTGCATAATGATGGAATTTCGGACGACAGCATCCTTATGTACATGAACGCCACGAAATAAAATACTATTCTCAACAGTGCCTTCAATCACACAACCATTTGCTAATAATGAACGTTTCGTTGTAGCACCTTTTGCATACTTTGTAGGAGGTTCGTCTTTTGATTTTGTATAAATTGGTTTTCGATTTAGAAAAAGTTGTGTATACACGTCAACATTTAATAAAGACATGCTATGTTTGTAGTAACTTTCTACTGAATTAATGACAGCGAGATATCCTGTATAGTGATAGGAAGCGACCGTTAACCGGTCAAGGTTAGCGATAATGCCGTCTAATAGAAGATTATCTTTTTTCCTAGCAATACAATAATCGACTAATTCAAGTAACAACGACTTTTTAAGAATGTACATATCCATAAATAAATGGTGATTCGTTGCATCTGTAGTTATATTTATAACGTTTCCATCTTCGTCCAATTCCAGTTTTTTCTCTGTACAATGTTCAGGTTCTAGTTCAGAAACGGACTGATAGATGGCGGTTACGTCGGCCCCTGAATCTAGGTGTTTTTGAAATACTTTTCTATAGTCGATATTACATATATGATGACTTCCTGTTACGAGAACATATTCTCCTAACCCACGAGTGAAAAAATCTCTATTGTTATGAAAATGTTGTAAGTCGCCTCTTGAAAAATCAGTTGGATCATTCCAATCTGGTGGGAGAATAAACAAACCTCCGCGCTTTCTATCTAGATCCCAAGGCTTTCCTGTTCCTAAATGGTCCATTAAAGAACGATATTTTTGTCTAGCGAAAACAGCAATATCTTGGATTTGGGAATTAACCATATTAGAAAGAACAAAATCAATCATGCGATACCGACTGCCAAATGGAACGGCCGCTCCGCACCTGAAATACGTAAGTTCTTTTAGAAAATCCATTTCTCCATCTAAATGGATGACGCCGATAAGTTTTTCCATTCATTTCTTCCTCTCACCTTTAAGATTTTTATCGTGGAATCGCAGCATAATTTTCAATAGGGGTATCTTTATCAATCACAATGATCTCATGATCAGGAGATTCTATTTCTGTATAATCTGGGACCGTGACACCTTCAGCGAGGATGACTTTATTTAACTTCACGTGTTGACCAATTTTGACGTGAGGCATAATAACACATTGTTCAATTTGGCTATCGCAGCCAACACCTACTTGATGAAACAAGATTGATTTAGAAACCTCACCGTAAATGACACATCCTTCATTAATAAGGGAATCTGTTACGGTCGCGTGAGGGGAAATATATTGGGGTGATTGACATTCGTTAACAGAATAAATTCGCCAATTGTATTCGTGAAGTTTAAGAGAAGGTTGGTCTTTTAATAAATCCATATTCGCTTCCCAAAAGCTTTGAACGGTTCCCACATCTTTCCAATACCCAGAGAATGGATACGCGAATAATTTGCGATTATCATTTAGCATGGCTGGAATAATATCTTTACCAAAATCGTGGCTAGATGTAAGTGATTGTGCATCGTCTTGTAAATAGCTTTTTAAAACAGACCAATTAAAAATATAAATCCCCATCGAAGCTAAATTGCTTTTTGGGTTCTCGGGTTTTTCCTCAAACTCTAGGATGTTGCCGCTATCAGTTGCATTCATAATGCCAAATCGATTCGCTTCATCCCATGGAACTTCAATAACGGAAATGGAGACATCAGCACCACGTTCTTTATGATATTCAAGCATCAGGCTGTAATCCATTTTATAAATATGATCACCGGATAAAATCAATACATATTCCGGATCATATTGTTCGATGAAACTACTGTTTTGATAGATGGCATCTGCTGTACCTAAATACCATGAACCGCCTCTTTTTTCAACAAAGGGAGGAAGACATGTGAGGCCGCCGTTACGCCGATCTAAATCCCAAGGTGTTCCTATTCCTAAATGGTGATTAAGAGCGAGTGGTTCGTATTGAGTAAGAACACCAACCGTCTCAATACCAGAATTAATACAATTGCTTAAGGGAAAATCAATAATTCGGTATTTGCCACCAAAATAAACGGCAGGCTTGGCTAACTTTTTCGTTAGATTTCCAAGGCGTTTACCTTCTCCACCTGCAAGTAACATTGCAACACACTCTTGACTTCTATTCATTTTGACCGCCCCAGTCTGATTTAGATTTAAATGTAAGAGAGGGCCACCTTGTGGGGATACTAGCTGTTTCAAAGCGAGGGTTCTCCTTCTCATAGTGGCATGACCAATATTGTGTTTTCAGTTTATGCGAACGAAAGCGCTTAACATTCCAAATGTATAAAAAATATTTTTAAATGATGAATAACAAAAAAAGACTAGCTCTAACTAGTTCGTTTGTACTAATATATAAATAAGACCTTTAAACTAAAGTTGGTGAGAGAAATGATGGAGGTTACAGAGTTTTATGATAAGAAAGTCACATGTTTGTTTTGCGATCACTCTTTCCAAACGAAGCAAATCCGATCTAGATTCATTCGTGTGAAATCAGTACACAGTGATTTTTATACGGAATATAAGGGAGACGAGATAAACCCTTATTTTTATGAAGTCGTTGTTTGTCCCGAATGTGGATTCTCTTCAACCGATTCTTTTTCAAAGGAATTTCCTTTTCATACGAGAGAAGCGATTAAGAAACAACTTATAAATTGGAAGAAACAGGATTTTGGGAAACCTCGCTCGGTAACAGATGCGATTAAAACGAAAAAGCTGGCGATTCTTTCAGCTGTATTAAAAAAGGAAAAAGATCTTATTATTGCAGGGCTTTGTTTGCGGTTAGCCTGGTTATATCGACTAACCAATAGTGAAGAGCAAGAATTACGCTTTTTGGCAAACTCTTTAACTCATTACAAAGCTGCTTATATAAATTCGGAGTACATAGGGACCTCAATGACGGAATTAACATTGCTTTACTTAATGGGTGAACTAGCGAGGAGAATTGGAGAAATTGAGGAGTCGGCTTCTTATTTTTCAAAAGTTATTCAACACAAACAAAGGCATCTAGAGCCGAAGATTGTTGAAATGACAAGGGAGCAATGGTATCTCATACGTAACAGGGACCAAAAAGTAATATGAGTAATAGAATAGGGTAGAAGTCTAAGGGGGTGTCTAAAAAGATCAATTACAGATCTTTGTGGACACCCCTTTTATTCTCTTTCGATAAAGGAAAGTTTTTTCTTTCCTAGGGGACTCTAAAAATGGCATCTAGATAAAAAGGAATGCAAAAGAGTGTTCATCTTATAGAAAAAAGGGTAAACTTCATGTGTTGGAAAGGAGCGGATTTTGAATGTCTAAAAAGATAGATATGTCTAAATTTGAGAAAAAAATGATTATACGTAACATTGAACCTGCCGATTTTGATGACATCATCGAGATGTCAAAGGTATGTTTCCCTAATATGGAACCATGGGAACGAAAACATCTACAAAGTCATGTTGATATTTTCCCTGAAGGACAATTTTGTGTGGAATATGATGGAGAAATTATTGGTTCTTGTTCAAGTTTAATTATTAATTTTGATGAATATGATGATCAGCATACATGGGATGAAATTACAGATAATGGGTATATCACAAACCATGATTATGAGGGGTATAACCTGTACGGAATTGAAGTAATGGTTCATCCGGAATACAGAAGAATGAAGATCGGTCACCGGTTATATGAGGCGAGAAAGGACTTGGCTCGTGAACTCAACTTAAAAAGCATTATTATTGGTGGACGTATTCCGAATTACTTCAAGTATGCCAAAGAGATGACACCTAGACGTTATGTAGAAGAAGTGACCATGCATAACATTTATGATCCAGTTTTGACGTTTCAAGTTATGAATGGTTTTACAATGAAACGTATCAACCCTAATTACTTAGAAGATGATCGTGCCTCTTTGCGTTATGCTACTTTGATGGAGTGGAACAATATTGATTACCGTCCGACTATTCCGAAAAGACAGTTTAAGACATCGTTTCCAGTACGGATTACAACAATTCAGTATGCGATGAAGAAGATTTCTTCCTTTGAAGATTTCGCGATTCAATGTGAATATTATACGGATGTTGCCGCAAGTTATCATTCTGATTTCGCGGTCTTTCCAGAGATTTTCACACTGCAACTTCTTTCGTTTTTACCTGAAAAAAGCCCGAGTCTTGCTATTCGCCGCTTAACAGAATTTACAGAAGACTATATTGAGCTGTTTACGAATTTAGCTGTAAAGTACAATGTGAATATTATTGGTGGTTCCCACTTTGTTGAAGAAGAAGGAAAGATCTTTAATATTGCTTATTTATTCAGAAGAGATGGGACGATCGAGAAGCAATACAAACTTCACATTACGCCAAATGAACGAAAATTCTGGGGGATCTCAGGCGGCAATCATGTCAATGTATTTGATACGGACTGTGGCAAAATAGCGATTCAAATTTGTTATGATATTGAGTTTCCAGAGCTAGCGCGAATTGCAGTGGATAAAGGAGCGAACATTATTTTTACCCCTTTCTGCACAGATGATCGCCAAGGCTATTTACGGGTAAGATATTGCTCTCAAGCTCGGGCAATTGAAAATCAAGTGTATACAGTCCTTTCTGGAACGGTTGGAAATTTAACGGACGTAGAAAACATGGATATTCAATATGCTCAATCGGGAATTTTTAGTCCGTCTGATTTTACCTTTGCTCGTGACGGAATCGTTGGAGAGTGTCAAGCCAATATTGAAACTGTCGTGGTCGGAGACGTTGATTTAGAAATATTAAGAAGGAACCGTAGAGCTGGAAGTGTCAATCAATTACGAGATCGTCGTCATGACATTTACTCCATTAATTATAAACAATCTTAATTAGGATGTTTACCTCTTCTCTAGTTTGGTTAGGCTGATGGTTGACTTAAAAGGGAGGTCAGGTCTGATGAGACTAGAGAGGGAACCTATTTTTAATCGTCCCATTCTTATGCTGAGTGTAGCTTGCCTAATCTTCATTTCATCGTACTCGGTAATGGCATTTGTTAGTACGGAGGAACTTGAAACAAATTGGACGTTGACCTATGCGGGTGCAGGCGAATCAATACCTACGGGACAGGCAACGGACTTTCACATCTTTCTTGAAGATGAATTGGGAAGTAGTGTCGATCAAGCGACCGTAACGGCTGTTTTTGATCGCCCGGGTACCGTTCACCACATTGAAAAAGGATTCAGTCGGCTAGAAGGTGGATTATATGAAGCAGAAGTGGTTTTTTCCATTCCAGGAACATGGATCGCCATGATTGAGGCGAGAAAAGGTAATCAGCTGTATCGTAATCAAATCATTTTTACTGTTGAAGGCTTCGTCGTTTCGGAAACAAACTGGGATCCAAATGATCACTTTCACTTTGACCAGCCTCTGCCAATGGATATAGAGCGCCAAATAATGAATGTTAGCAAATAAATGAGCTTTTAGTGTAACGGGGATTGGTTCCGTTTGCTATCTTTAAACCAGTCGCCAAAAAAACAGTTATCTAATTGCACCGCGTTTGCGGTGTTTTTTTGTATTCTTTAAATATGAAGGACAACAGACTGCTAATATGGCCTAGAAAAGTCCTTCATCCGCCTTATGAAGGACACAGATTGCTAATACGGCCTAGAAAAGTCCATCATCCGCCTTATGAAGGACAACAGATTGCTAAAATGACCATGAAAAGTCTTTCATCTGCCTTATGAAGGACAATTATCTGCTAAATCACCTAGCTTTTGTCTTACATCAGTTTGAGTCAACTATTAATAGAATAAATGTTCTCAATAGGGAGGGTACTGGTTAGTTTTAGCTTTCTTTTCTTTTTTATTTGGAATTTTAAAGGAATTATAGAGGAATAGGGGGACATGGAGTAGAATTGAGATGCTATAATAAGAACACAATACAACATTAGGAGGCAGCATATGAGTTGGAAAAGTGAATATGAAAAGTGGATGAATTTCTCAGCTTTAGAAAGCGAGTGGAAAGAAGAATTAGAAGCACGTAAAGAAAATGAAGTAGAATTGGAAGATTGCTTTTATAAAAATTTAGAGTTTGGTACCGGAGGAATGAGAGGCGAAATTGGCCCAGGACCAAACCGTATGAATACATATACGATTCGTAGAGCAGCAGAAGGGTTAGCGCGTTTTATTTCTGAAAGAGGAGAGGAAGCGAAGGAAAGAGGCGTGGCTATTGCTTTTGACTCAAGACATAAATCAAGACAATTTGCCTTAGAGTCGGCTCTTACACTAGGAAATCATGGAATTCGTACGTATGTCTTTCATGAATTACGCCCGACACCGGAGCTTTCTTTCGCTGTTCGTCATTTAAACGCGTTCGCTGGAATTGTGATTACAGCAAGTCACAATCCACCGGAATATAACGGATTTAAAGTGTACGGAGAAGATGGTGGGCAATTGCCACCAGGTCCGGCTGATGAACTTGTTCAGTATGTGAATGAGATCGAGGACGAGCTATTAATTAAAGTAGCTGATGAATTAGAGTTAAAAGGTAACCGCCTTCTTCAAATTATTTCTGATGATATTGATAGTGCTTACAATGAGAAACTTCAATCAATCATTGTACAAAAAGACATCATTGATCAATACGGAGATCAAGTGAAAATTGTGTTTACACCTTTGCATGGGGCAGCGAATATTCCTGTTCGCCGTGTCCTTGAAAGCAGTGGATTTACACAAGTAACAGTGGTACCTGAACAAGAACTTCCAGATCCAAATTTCTCTACGGTTACATCACCAAACCCTGAGGAACATGCTGCTTTTGAATTAGCGATTGAGCATGGCAAAAAATTAGATGCAGATGTCCTAATTGCAACCGATCCTGATGGGGACCGAGTGGGAGTAGCGGTTAAGAACAAAGAAGGAGAGTATGTTGTTTTAACAGGTAATCAGACTGGCGCACTTATGCTTGATTACATTTTATCTCAAAAACAAAAACAAGAAACATTGCCTGCTAATGGTATTGTCTTAAAAACGATTGTAACATCTGAAATTGGTAGAGCTGTCGCAACTGAATATAACTTGCCAACGGTCGATACATTAACTGGTTTTAAATTTATCGGTGAAAAAATAAAGCAATATGAACAAACAGGTGAACACAGCTTCCTGTTTGGTTATGAAGAAAGCTACGGATACTTAATTGGGGACTTTGTAAGAGACAAAGATGCAGTTCAAGCGTGCTTATTAGCTGCAGAGTTAGCTGCATACTACAAATCACGTGATATGAACTTGTATGACGGTCTTATCGAAGTTTTTGAGAAGTACGGGTACTATCAAGAAGGGTTAGAATCGCTAACACTAAAAGGGAAAGCTGGTATTGAGCAAATCAATCAAATTCTTTCTTCGTTCCGAGATACTCCTCCAACAGATATGGAAGGAACGAAAGTCGTCACAGTGGAAGATTACAAGACAAGCCAATCAAAAAATCTCATTTCTGGCGCAGAAGAAGTGATTCATTTGCCAGCATCAAATGTACTGAAATATATTTTAGAAGATGGTTCTTGGTTCTGCATTCGTCCTTCTGGGACTGAGCCGAAAATTAAATTTTATTTCGGTGTTAACAAAGAAACATTAGAAGAGAGTCAAGCGTCATTAGCTCAGCTAAAACAAGCGGTTATGACTCTTGTGAACAAAGTTCTTTAATCTATTAAAAAAAGCAATCCTCCGGGGTTGCTTTTTTTAGGTTGTCTTTTTATTACTATTCCTTATCGATCCGTTCCATTGCGCTTCAGGCACTTGCTTTCCGCGGGGAGGATGCCAAGCCCCCACGACGTTCCGTCTGTGGTGTCTTGCCTTTTCCTCTTCTTCCCGCAGGAGTCAAGTGCCTTCCGCTCCATTCCACTAAGTTTTTGTCGAATTTCAATAGTAACACTCTTTGTGAAGAGAGCCTTTTTTATTTTTACATACAGTTGTACTCATGATTTTCACGAACTCGTCATAAATTGGAAGAAAGCAAGTTCAAGGAGGGATTCGTATGTCATCGGAAAATTGGAAGCAGCTTGAACATTCTATTGCTGAAATTACCGAAATTGCTGAGGGGTTTGGCCTTGATTTTTATGAGATGCGTTACGAAATATGTCCAGCGGAAATTATTTATACATTTGGTGCCTATGGAATGCCAACACGGTACAGTCATTGGTCTTTTGGGAAACAGTTTCATAAGATGAAACTGCAGTATGATTTTGGTTTGAGCAAGATCTATGAACTAGTTATTAACTCTGACCCATGTTATGCCTTTCTATTGGATAGCAATTCGCTTATTCAAAACAAATTAATTGTCGCTCATGTTCTCGCGCATTGTGACTTCTTTAAAAATAATGTTCGGTTTTCAAATACACGACGTGACATGGTCGAGAGCATGAGCGCGACGGCTGAACGAATCGCTCATTACGAACATGTTCATGGGAAAGAAGAAGTTGAAAACTTCCTAGATGCAGTTTTAGCGATACAAGAACATATCGACCCTAGTATCCTTCGTCCTAAGTTAAATTGGAGTATGGAAGATGAGGAAGAAGAGCCGGTTAGGAAAATATCTGAATATGATGATTTATGGGCACTAGATGGGAAGAAGAAAGAACCAGTGAAGCCACGTATAAAAAAGAAAAACTTTCCTCCTAATCCCGAAAAAGATATTTTGCTATTTATAGAAGAGTATAGTAGAGAACTTGAACCGTGGCAGCGTGATGTGTTAACGATGATGCGTGAAGAAATGCTGTACTTCTGGCCACAACTTGAAACGAAAATTATGAATGAAGGATGGGCATCGTATTGGCATCAACGGATCTTACGTGAAATGGATTTAACGAGTGAAGAGACAATTGAGTTTGCTAAATTAAATGCAGGAGTCGTTCAGCCATCCAAAACAACGATCAATCCTTATTATTTAGGACTCAAAATTTTTGAAGATATTGAAGAAAGATACAATAATCCTACAAAAGACATGCAAGAACGACAAGGCGTTCAGCCGGGTAGTGGTCGAGAAAAAATGTTTGAAGTTCGTGAAATAGAATCCGACATTTCTTTTATTCGAAATTATTTAACGAAAGATTTAGTAACAAGAGAAGATATGTACTTGTTCCAAAAACAAGGAGCGGATTACAAAATCATTGATAAACAATGGGAACAAGTAAGAGACCAACTGGCACAGTCACGTGTTAACGGAGGATTTCCATATTTGGTTATAACAGATGGCGATTATTTGAAAAATGGAGAACTATACATTAAGCACAACTATGAAGGAACTGAATTGGATGTAGGCTATTTAGAGAAAGTTCTGCCATATCTATTTCAACTATGGGGCCGCCCTGTCCACATAGAATCCATCATCAATGAAAAAGAAATTTCCTTCGTCTATGACGGCAAAAAAGTTCATAGAAAATATCTGTAGAGTTAATAAAAAAAGGTCGCCCTTTCCCTTTTTTTATTAACTCGAAGCGACGAGCGGAGCCGCCGTAATCTTTTAAGCCATTTGAGCGATCTTCTCAAATGGCGCACGGCGAGTGAAGCCGTCGCAAACATGTTCGCACAAGTAAGGATAGCAGGACTTCTTATTTCTTAAAGTAATGGTAAGCTCTTTTTTGAGCTTACCTGTTTTATTGTGAGGTCGGAGAAAATACAGAAAATTTTAAAAAGAATGTTGACGGAGTCTGAATGGGAGGAGTAGTATTAAAAAAGATCAAATGTAATTCGGGAATCTAAATATTCGTTCTTAGAATTAACTTAAGCGGGGGAGTGAAATATGGAAACGTTTAAACGATTGAAGCAATTTTATTGGCCTTACAAACGGTATTTTATTTGGTCGTTGTTGGCTTTGCTGATTGTCACTGGAATGACCGTTCTTTACCCTGTGATCTTGCAGTTTACGATAGACCATGCGGTAAGAGCTGAGAATTATGATTTGATTCCGTATTTAGCTGTTGCGATAGTGGGAGTAATGGCTCTAAAAGGGGGAGCTGTTTATATTCATCAGTACTTTGGTGATTTATTTGGTATTACAACTGTTTATAAATTGCGTAATTCGTTATATCGCAAGCTTCAATATCTGCCCTTTCGCTATTATGATAATGCCAAAACAGGAGACCTGATGTCTCGATTGACAGGAGATGTGGAAACATTCCGCTTTTTTCTTTCTTTTGGTTGCGCTCAAGTTGTGAACTTTGTTTTACTAGTTGGGTTTAGTATGGCCGTTATGTTTTATTATTCTGTTCCACTTACTCTTGTAACAATGGCTGTCCTTCCATTTTTAGCTATCGTCGTAAGGAAATTTGATAAGCGCGTTCATCCTGGTTTTCGAGGAATTCGAAAGTCGCTTGCCCGATTAAATACGAAAGTGCAGGAAAATGTAAGTGGGATGCATACAGTAAAGGCACTATCTCAAGAAGATCAAGAAATGAATCGCTTTGAGCAATCGAATGAAGATTATAGGCAGAAACATATCGATATTTCAAAAATTTGGGGTAAGTACTTTCCGCTTATGGAGTTTCTAGGGAATGTATCAGCTGTGTTTCTGTTGGCTTTTGGTGGGTATTTGACGATACAAGGCAACTTACAGCCAGGGGAGCTAGTAGCCTTTTTTAGTTTGGTATGGTATATCATCGGTCCCATTATGAATTTAGGTTTTATCATTAATATGTTTTCACAATCCAAAGCGTCAGGAGAACGTTTGCTTGAAATACTTGATGAACAAGAGAGAAAAGATGAAGGCAAACCAGTTACTAAAATGAAAGAGACATTTGTAGGTGAAGTTGTTTTTGATCATGTTTCGCTTACATATGGAGAGAAACAAATAGAAGCGTTAAAAAAGATCTCGTTTGAAGCAACAAGAGGAAAAACAATTGGATTAGTCGGTGCAACAGGAGCAGGAAAATCAAGCATCATTCAATTGATTACGAGATTTTATGAGCACTCTTCCGGAAATATTTACATTGATGGCCGACCAATCGAAGACTATTCTCTTCGTGACCTTCGCGAACAAATTGGTGTTGTATTGCAAGAAACGTTTTTATTCTCATCAAGTATTCGTGACAATTTAGCCTATGGCCGTCCAACTATTTCAATGGAGGAGATTATAGAAGCAGCAAAACGTGCCGATGCCCACGAATTTATTACAGCATTGCCAGATGGATATGAAACGGTGCTTGGGGAAAGGGGACTTGGGTTATCTGGTGGACAAAAGCAACGGATTGCAATCGCTAGAGCGATCATTATGGATCCGAAAATTCTGATCTTAGATGACGCAACAAGCGCAGTTGATATGCAAACAGAAGTAAAAATACAAAAGGCGTTTCGTGAAGTGATGAAAGGACGTACAACGTTTATCATTGCCCATCGCATCTCTTCTGTAAAACATGCTGATGAAATTATTGTCTTAAAAGACGGAGAGATCTCTGAAAGAGGTACACATCACGAGCTTCTTCATTCAGACGGATTATACAGAAGAATCTACGATATACAAAACCAAGACCAAGAGTACGTGCTTCAACAAGCTTAAGGGGGGATTCTCATGGAACAAACAACAAAACGGTCTAGATTTCATTACACGACAGAGCAAATTATTGAGAAGCCTTTTAACTGGTCACAAATGGCTCGCCTCTTTAGTTATATGAAGCCGTATGCATGGACATTGTTGCCCAAAACGATCATTGCTATGTTAATTGTAACAGCTGTTAGAGTAGCTGTTCCGATCTTTATCGGGGTATTGGCTATCGATTATGCAATTATACCCGGTAATGTACAGTTACTTTATTTATTTGCAGCCATTGTGTTAGGCTTGTATCTACTCTCTTGGATTGCGAACGTGTTTCGTATACGTTGGATGAATGAAATTGGCCAGCATATGATTTTTGATATTCGAACTGCGTTATTTAACCATATTCAGCGATTATCTCATCGTTTTTTTGACAAACGTTCTGGTGGTTCAATTCTTGTTCGAGTGATTAATGATGTTAACTCGATGCAGGATTTATTTACAAATGGGGTAGTCAATTTATTAATGGATATTGTCATGCTAGTTGGGATTATCATCATCTTATTTACACTAAGCCCGGAACTTGCAATCTTCATTCTCATTGTTCTTCCGATTATGTTTTTAATTTCTACAAAACTAAGAAGGAAGATTCGTAGATCGTGGCAAACGGTTCGTGTTAGACAATCAAAGATGAATTCTCATTTGAATGAAAGTATTCAAGGAATTCGTGTGACACAAGCTTATGCACAAGAAAAAGAAAATATGGATTTCTTTAATGATGTTAATTCGGATAATTATGAAAGCTGGAAGCATGCGACACGAATGAATGCTATTTTTCGTCCATTTGTGGAAATGTCGAGTGCGGTTGGAGCTGTCGTGCTTATCTGGTATGGGGCAACGTTAATTCAATCAGACACGATAACGATTGGGATCTTTGTTTCATTTGCTTTTTACCTAGGAATGTTCTGGGAACCGATATCTAGACTAGGGCAAGTATATAATCAATTGCTTGTTGGAATGGCTTCATCTGAACGTATTTTTGAATTTCTAGATGAGAAACCATCTGTGCCAGAGAAAGAAAACGCTAAGTCTCTTTCAGAAGTAAAAGGAGAAATTGTCTTTGAGAATGTAGAATTTGCGTATGATGAATCGAGAAAGGCACTTCATGACATTAACCTTACATTTGAAGCGGGCCAGACGATTGCACTAGTTGGTCATACTGGTTCGGGGAAATCAACCATTGTCAACTTGATGAGTCGTTTCTATGATCCAACTAAGGGCCGAGTCCTGCTTGATGGAGTGGATTTACGTGATCTACGTTTACATGAGCTTCGGTCAAATGTGAGTTATGTGTTACAAGATACGTTTATTTTTGCAGGAACTATTATGGACAATATTCGGTTTGGGAGACCTGATGCAACAGATGAAGAAGTAATCGAAGCGGCAAGAGCGATTGGCGCAGATGAATTTATTGTGAAACTCGAAGATGGTTATCTAACTGAGGTTGAAGAAAAAGGAAATATCCTTTCAGTCGGAGAACGTCAATTGTTATCTTTCGCACGTGCCTTATTAGCGAATCCTCGTATTTTAATATTAGATGAGGCAACAGCTAGTATTGACACAGAGACAGAATTGAAGATTCAAGAGGGATTGAAACGCTTATTGGCCAATCGTACAGCGGTCATGATTGCCCACCGTTTATCGACCATACGTGATGCAGAGAAAATTATCGTATTAGAACAAGGAAATGTGTTAGAAGAGGGAACACATGACGAATTAATGTCAGGAAAAGGGGCATACTATCACCTTGTTAAATCGCAATACGCAGCAATGAAGGACCATAATTAACAGAGTGGTTGAGTACTCATTTATCAAACTTGGTATAACGGGTTCCGCTTCCTATCGCAAAGAATGGACCATCAAATTGTATGCTAATTTGATGGTCTATTTTTTTTTGAGATTACGGCGAGTTAGTTAACAAGCCAGGATTTGAGACATCTTCATAAGGCGGATGAAGGACAAAAGCCGGTAGAATTAGTAAAGAGATTTCGTTCATAAGGCGTATGAAGGACAAAAGACAGTAGAATTATTAAAGAGATGTCCTTCATAAAGCAGATGAAGGACAAAAGGCAGTAGAATTAGTAAGAGATGTCCTTCATAAGGTGGATGAAGGACAAAAGGCAGTAGAATGACCAAAGAAAAGTCTTTCATAAGGAGGATGAAGGACAAAACCAACTTGAATTACTAAAGAAAAGTCCTTCATAAGGCCGATGAGCTTCAGAGCGTTCTAGAATTCAGATGTGATCCATCAATTGGCTCCATTTTGCTGTTGCAAAAAGGCTTTCCAACAGCAAACGGAACTCATTTTTTCGACATAAATTACAAAATCTCTATTTTTTTCTTTTCACCGAAGCTTGAATGATGTTTAATTAATAAGGAACGGGAAATAAAGAATATTCCTCCTGCTGATGGAAACAGTAATTTATAGACGTTTTTTTGAAAGATAAGTCAGATTTATTGACAATTCCATAAAACGGAGTAATATAGATGTAATATTCATAATTTTATAACAAATTGAGGTGCTAGGAATGAAGTATGCCTTTGCAGATCGAGTTCGGTATTTACAATCTTCTGCAGTTAGAGACATTTTAAAAATTGTAGGGAAGGGGGATGTAATCTCATTCGCTGGGGGTTTGCCAGATGACGAGTTATTTCCTCTTGATGGACTTGAAGATGCATTTTCTAGAGTTTTTCAAACGGGGAAGAAATCGTTGCAATATATGGAAACGGAGGGCTATCGCCCATTACGTGAAGCAATTCTCGATCGGATGCAAAAAAAGGGGATAACAGGTTTTACACCAGATGAGGTACTAGTCACAACTGGCTCGCAACAAGCCATCGATTTGTTTTCTCGAATTATGCTAAGTCCGGGTGATGTCGTATTAACGGAAGATCCAACTTATTTAGCGGCTCTTCAAGTATTTAAATCGTACGAAGCCAATGTCGTTACAGTCGACTCGGATGATGATGGAATGCTTCCAGAAGATTTAGAGAGCAAATTGAAGAAACACAATCCAAAATGTATTTACGTTGTACCCACTTTTTCAAATCCAGCAGGTCGTGTGTGGTCACTTGAGCGACGTAAGCAACTAATTAACCTTGTACATAAATACAAAGTAGTTGTGTTCGAGGATGATCCGTACGGCGAGTTGCAGTTTACGGAAAATGAAGTGTATCAACCACTGGCCTCTTTAGACGACGGTAAGCACGTTATGTACACAAGTACATTCTCTAAAACAGCTGTACCGGCTTTGCGTACAGGTTGGATAGTTGGGCCATATCAAGTGATTCGAATGATGGCTCAAGCGAAACAGGCAAATGATTTACATTCTAATTCGTTATCTCAACAAGCCCTTTATCAATTATGTACGCACTATGATCTAGATGGACATATTCAACATTTAATCAAGGTATACAAAAGTCGCATGGAAGTCATGGTACGCTGCTTGGAAGAAGCAAATATCCCGAATGTTCATTTTGTGAAACCTAAAGGTGGGATGTTCCTCTGGCTAGAAGTGGACGACTCCCTAGATATGACAACGTTATTGAATGAGGCGGTTGAACGAGGAGTCGCTTATGTTCCTGGAGAGCCTTTTTATGCCGGGAAAGCTAAGAAGAATACGTTGCGTTTAAATTTCACGCATTCAACCCCTGATAAAATTGAAAAAGGGATGAAGTTATTTCTTCCTCTTCTTCAAGAAGAGATGGAGAAGAAATTGGTTCATGTAAAATAAGCATCAAAAAACGGACTCTTGAAGGAGTCCGTTTTTTAGTAATCATTTTAAAATTCTGAAATAGAACTAATGAATACAGCTAAGATCGCAATTGGTACGATATAACGTAATAAGAATAACCACGTTAAACCTAGTTTTGTGTTTCCGAAATCAGAATCACGTAATGCATCGGCTTTTTTCCATCCCCAACCCATGAATAAAGCGATAATTAAACCGCCAAGTGGTAAGAAGATATTAGAAGCGATAAAGTCAATTGAGTCTAAAATATCACGTCCGCCAATAATACTAATGTGAGACAATGTTCCTTGGCTTAAGGACGATGGAATACCAAGTAAGAAAATTAAAGAACCCACTATAAGAGCCGCTTTCTTTCTTGACCATTCAAACTTTCTCATAAAGTAAGCAACTGCTACTTCTAATAAAGAAACGGCTGATGTTAAGGCAGCTGCTGCTAATAAGAAGAAGAAAAGAAGTCCAAAGATGCCGCCTAAAGCGAAACTATCAAATACATCAGGCATTACGACAAAGACAAGTCCTGGACCTGATCCTGGTTCAATACCAAAAGCGAAAACAGCAGGGAAAATCATAATACCAGCAATAATAGCAAATACTGTATCTAAACCAGCCACACTAGCCGCAGCACCAGGTAGCTTTTCTTTACTTGATAAATAACTACCGTATGTGATTAACGCACCCATTCCTAAACTAAGCGAGAAAAATGCTTGCCCTAAAGCAGCTAAATAAATGTTCGGGTTTGTTAAGGCTGACCAATCAGGTGAAAATAGGAAGGCTAATCCTTCTTTTGCTCCACCAAGAGTTAATCCATAAATAGAAAGAACAATAAGTAAAATTCCAAGTAATGGCATTAAAATTTTGTTCGAACGCTCAATTCCTTTTTTAACTCCTACAAACACAATTCCAATCGTCAGTGCCATAAATAAAAATTGCCAGAAAAGTGGAAGTCCTGGACTTGAAATAAATCCACCAAAGAAAGCTCCGTATCCATCAGCTGGAGCAGTCCATAATCTACCAGTTAAATAATTAACGAAGTAATAGACAATCCAACCTGCAATAACTCCGTAAAAGGAAAGAATCATAAAGGCAGCTGCAACACCCATAATCCCAGCCGCTTTCCAAGGTTCACCCGGAGCTAATCGATCTCCTCCTGGTGATAATTTTTCGAATGCTCCAACAGCATCGCTTTGAGCTTTACGTCCAATCGTAAATTCCGACATAACAATCGGAAGACCAATTAAGACGATCATAATAAGGTAAACCAAAATGAAGGCTGCTCCTCCATTTTCTCCGGCAACATAAGAGAATCTCCAAATATTCCCTAAACCAACAGCTGAGCCCATAGCAGCTAAAATAAAACCTAGCCGGGTTGCCCACTGTTCACGCCCTGGTTCTTGCTTTAATGACATAGCGTGTTCCTCCTTTAAATGACTAAATTGTTTTGTGGATATACTATATCACACTAAAGAAAAATTGAGTAGTAAATTTTCTGACAAAACAAAATTATTTTTTTATTAGCATGAATGGAAGAGAGTACGATAACAGAAAAAACCCACTAACGAAAAACGTTAATGAGTTTACATATTAGACAACCGTCGTATTCGTTCTTCAGGCTGTGGATGCGTAGAAAAAAGGCTAGCGGCCTTCTTCTTGAGAGGATCTGCAAAATATAGTGGGGCTGACGTGCTTGATGCCTCTTCAACTGGGGTGTGTACGCCCGTTATTTTGCGCAAGGCTGACGCAAGAGCATAAGGGTTTCGCGTCAGCTCAGCTGCACTGGCATCGGCTAAAAACTCGCGATTTCTTGAAATAGCAAGCCGAATGAGAGTCGCGACAATCGGTGCAAGAATTAATAACAAAAGAGCAATGACAAGCACGGCTGGGTGTTGTTTTTGATTGCGATTTCTTCTTGAAAAAAACATCATACGGGTACCAAGATCGCTAAGGATGGCAACAGCTGAAACGAGGGCAACTGCAATCGTCGCTAGTCGAATATCAAAATTTCGAATATGAGCGACTTCATGTGCTAACACGCCTTCGATTTCTTCTCGGTTTAGTTGTTGCAGAAGCCCAGTCGTCACAGCGACTGCCCCTTTTTTAGGCGAAGTACCTGTTGCAAAAGCATTGGGGCTTGAATCTTGAATCACATATAGTTTTGGCATGGGAATTCTAGCGGCCATTGCAAGATTTTCAACAGTGTGCCATAAAAAAGGGTCATCATCTTTCGACTTAATTTCCCTCGCATGGTTCATCCGCATAACAACATTCGTACTAGAAACTAACATGATAACTGTATAAACGCCACCAATGACGGCGGCTAAAACCATTCCGCTATAATAATCACCGGTCGTCAAGTAAGTGAAGGAAGCGCCAACGGCCAACACAAATAGAATAAATCCTACAACAATGAACACCGTATTGCGTTTGTTTCGCTCGATTTGTTTATAGAGAATCATCGTATTCTCTCCAATCTAAAACTGAACTTTCACATTTTCACGTTCTTCAGACAGAATTTCTAACATATCACGTCTTGTAAAATTATGCATCGAAGCAACTAAATTCGTAGGTATTGATTGAATTTTTGTATTGTATTCCATCACCGTTTTATTATATAGCTGTCTAGCGTAAGAAATTTTATTTTCCGTTTGAGCCAATTCTTCTTGAAGCATCGTAAAGTTATTGCTTGCTTTTAAATCAGGATAAGCTTCACGCAAGGCGAACAACTGTCTGAGGGCCCCGGATAATTCATTATTTGCTTCAATCTGCTCTTGGCGACTATTGCCAGGAGCTGTGATTTGATTTCGTAATTCTACTACTTTTGCTAACGTCTCTTGTTCGTGCTTGGCATAGCCTTTTACGGTTTCAACTAAGTTTGGAATTAAGTCAAAGCGTCGTTTCAACTGAACATCAATTTGAGCCCAAGATTCTTCTACCCAGTTACGGTATTTGACTAAGCTATTGTAACTAGATACCCAAAATAATACTAAAATAATGAGCAAACCAATTGCTATCAAAAATCCCATCGTTTTATCGAACCCCTCTCCATGTGTATGTGTTATTTACGTGATTCTAAAAAGAAAGTTTCATTCATGTAGTATTCACTTTTTGATTATGTAATATTGTTATTCTTGATCCCTGAGTTCAGAAATAGCTGCTTGTAAGTATGAAGAAAATTGATTCAAACGATCACGATCATCTTTCATTTTATTAGCAATGGCTACATGAATTCGTTCAAAGTTATCTATTAGGTGAGAAGATTTCATCCCTCTACTCACTAACACATTGTTTAACCAAATCGCGTAATCTGTAAATATTTTTGGCTGGTTCAACAAAAAGGCAGTTTCTAAATAATTAAAATGATGTTCATTGTCTTCCTTGCATTTTACCTTTCCACGCTCGCCAAATTTTTCTTCTAGTTCTGGGTAAGCTTCATAAATACCCGTTATGATGTCATCTAGTAAATCAGGATATTTTTCAAATGAAAATTTGGTCATGTGGCTACCACCTCGTATTGATGAACTTCTGGGATGACAGAAGCTAGTTCTTGATCTGGGTATTTTTTTTCGAGTTCATGAATTTCTTTGAATTCTTGGCTTCTCACCCATGTTAAATAATGTTCTTTAGAATGCCATTCCAGTTGAACGGTTAGTTCTCCTTTTCTTTTGGCGTTTTGGAGTAGGCGAAAGTCAATAAAGCCTTCTGCTTTGTCTACACGTCTAGACCGATTTTTGTAGATTTCAATGACTTCGGCTGCTTTTTCTTCTGGTACTTTAAAAGTGGAGTGAACTATGTACATATGTTTCTTCCTTTCAGTTGGTTGATCTTTTAATCGTAACATGTTTGTAGGTAGTGATGAATCTTTTTCATTCATTCCTCTTTTCTGGGGACGTTGCATTGCGCTTCAGCTCCTTGCTTTCCGCGGAGAGGAGCCAAGCCCCCACGACGTTCGTCAGTGGTGTCTTGCCTTTTCCTCTTTTTTCCGCAGGAGTCAAGTACCTTCCGCTCCATTCCACCATAATTTTGGAAATATAAAAAACAACAATTCTACCAGTTTGAGTCTTAATTAAATTGTTGGCATTTTTTCTAAATGTATTTGAGTTATTTTGATATACTTTATAATTAAGGCTGTTTTTGCATACTTTGTTGTGGTGTTTGGGGTACGTGTTCACTACATGTTCGTTGCATTGCGCTCCAGCCACTCGCACCCGCAAGGAGGTGTCAAGCCTCGACGGCTGCGCCAGTTGGGTTCTTAACAGCAACAATCTTTATGAGAACAGTTATAACTAAACAAGATTTTTTGAAGAACGGGGTGTTTTATCGTGGTAATTCTTATTAAACAAGGTGAAGTGTATTCACCTGAATATAGAGGGAAGAAAGATGTATTGCTTGCAGGGGGAAAGATTATTGCTATTGAAGATCAAATAGATGTATCTAGTTTACATATAGATGTTCAAGTGTTAAATGGGGAGGGGCAATTCGTCGTTCCAGGATTTATTGATAGTCATGTTCATATTATTGGCGGAGGAGGAGAAGGTGGGTTTAAAACGCGAACGCCAGAACTTATGTTGAGCCAGGCAACAACGGCTGGAGTAACAACCATAGTTGGAGTAATCGGAACGGACGGTACAAGTCGAACCATGCCAGACTTACTAGCAAAAGCAAAAGGACTAGAGGAAGAAGGCATTACGTGTTTTGTTCATACAGGATCGTATCAAGTTCCTATTAGACCAATCACTGGTTCCATTCAAAGTGATTTCTTGCTTATTGATCGAATTATTGGAGTGGGAGAAGTAGCTATTGCCGATCACAGGTCGTCACAACCAACAGTAGATGAGTTAAAAAGAATTGCTGCTGAAGCAAGAGTTGGGGGAATGCTTTCCGGAAAGGGAGGCATCGTGAACGTTCATGTTGGCGATGGAGAACAAGCTTTGTCTTTGCTTGAAGAAGTGATCACCTCTTCTGAAATCCCAATCAATCAATTTATTCCGACTCATATTAATCGAAATGCAGCTTTGTTTCAAGCAGGAATAAATTATGCTAAAAAAGGTGGCTATGTCGATTTTACGACAAGTACCATTCCCACGTTTTTAGAACAAGGAGAAGTAAAGTGCAGTCACGCTTTAAAAGTTCTTTTAGAAGAAGGAGTTCAGCTTGAACAAATCACATTTACTTCTGATGCGCAAGGAAGCTTACCTAATTTTGATAAAGAAGGGAAGCTAATTGGGTTGCAAATTGGAGATGTGAAATCTCTTTTTGCTGAAGTGAGAGATGCGATTGTGGATGAAGGAGTCGAACTTGAAAAGGCGTTGCATGTAATTACGAAAAATCCTGCTCAAGCATTGAAGTTAAAAGGAAAAGGCGAGCTTGTGGTAGGCTTTGATGCAGATGTTTTGCTATTGTCCCAAGATCTTCAGATCAAAACGGTTATTGCCAAAGGACAAGTGATGGTGGAAGAAGGAAACATAAAAGTAAAAGGAACGTTTGAATAACCGTTTTCAGAGGGTAGAGAAGTCGATCAGACAGCTCTACCTTTTTGCTTTTTTTAGGAAGGGGTCAAATTGGCTATTTTTTTGATAACGCTTACATTATTGTCATGTCAGTAATGAAACGAACGTATAGTGGATATAGATGCATCAAAGTGAGCGAACGCTCAATTCATCAAAGGGGGAAAGGAAATGGATTTCGGGTTAACAAAAGAACAAAAAATGATTCAAGATATGGTTCGCCAATTTGCTCGAAGTGAAATAGCCCCGAATGCGGAGAAGTGGGATAAAGAAGCAACGTTCCCGATAGAAGTCTTTAAGAAGATGGGGGAACTGGGTTTTTTAGGGTTGCCATTTCCTGAAAGGTACGGTGGAGCTGGAGCTGATACGATTACGTACGCCATTGCCGTTGAGGAAATTGGGCGAGCGTGTGGTGGGACCGGGCTAAGCTATGCAGCTGCTGTGTCTCTTGGAGCGAGCCCATTATACTATTTTGGAACGGAGCAACAAAAACAAGAATATCTCGTTCCATTAATTAAAGGAGAAGCGCTTGGATCGTTTGGATTAACTGAGCCCAATGCAGGGTCCGACGCTGGGGGCACAAGAACAACTGCGGTTTTAGAAGGAGACCATTATCGGATTAACGGGGAAAAATGTTGGATTACAAATGCTGGATATGCCAAGTGTGTCATTGTTACAGCTGTAACAGGGGAGGATTTGAGAGGGAAAAAAGTTATCTCGGCTTTGATCGTTCCCACGAATCAGGAAGGCTTTCAGATTCGCTGTGAGTACGACAAGATGGGGGTTCGCGCTTCCAATACATGTGAATTAGTCCTAACAGACGTCAAAGTGCCAAAAGAGAATTTGCTAGGAGACCCAGAGAAAGGATTTAAGCAATTTCTTTATACATTGGATGGGGGGAGAATTTCAATCGCAGCGTTAGCGGTAGGCATTGCTCAAGCAGCTTTTGACAAAGCATTAACATATGCAAAAGAAAGAAAGCAGTTTGGGAGAACCATCTCCCAATTTCAGGCGATTCAGTTCAAATTAGCAGATATGGCTATGGAGATTGAATTAGCAAGGAATATGGTGATGAAAGCAGCCTGGTTAAAAGACCAAGAGAAGCCTTTTTCAAAAGAGGCTGCGTTTGCAAAATTATTTGCCTCTGAAATGGCTACAAAAGTATGTAACCAAGCTTTGCAAATTCATGGTGGCTACGGCTATATGCGCGAATATGGAATTGAGAGAATGTTACGAGATGCAAAATTAATGGAAATTGGAGAAGGAACATCTGAAATTCAGCGCCTTGTGATTGCAAGACAATTAGGTTGCTTATAAGGAGGGGTCCCGTGTTTACGAGCGTTCTAATTGCAAATCGTGGTGAAATAGCTCTTCGAATTATTCGAACATGTAAAAAGTTAGGTGTTCGAACAGTAGCGGTCTATTCGGAGGCAGATCGCAATGCTTTGCATGTGAAAATGGCTGATGAATGTTATGAAATTGGACCTTCTAGAGTGCAAGATAGTTATTTAAATATGGATAAGATTCTAGAGGCTGCCAAAGTATTCGAGGTAGATGCGATCCATCCGGGGTATGGATTGTTGTCTGAGAATGCCGAGTTTGCAAGGCGATGTGAACAAGAAAATATAGTCTTTATTGGGCCGCAACCTAACATGATTGAACTAATGGGAGAGAAAGTAAAAGCTAGAAAGGCCATGGCAGAAGCAGGATTTCCTATTATTCCAGGTACCGACTTCGCAACAGAAAAGCTGGAAGAGATGTTGCAAGCAGCCAAACAAATTGGGTTTCCAGTGATGGTGAAGGCTTCTGCAGGTGGTGGCGGCATTGGAATGCAAGTGGTACAAAATGAAAACGAATTAGAGAAAGCGTTTGTATCTAATCAAAAAAGAGCAAAAATGTTTTTTGGCAATGGAGAGATGTTTGTTGAAAAAGCAATCGAACAAGCAAGACATATTGAAATACAAATCCTCGCTGATAACAAGGGTAATACCGTTCACCTTTGGGAACGAGAATGCTCTATTCAACGCAGACATCAAAAGGTGATTGAGGAATCTCCTTCACCCATTTTAGATGAAGAGCTTCGTGACAGGATTGGTACATTAGCTAGAGACGTAGCACAAAAAATTGGTTATACGAATGCAGGAACGATTGAATGTTTGGTAGATCATGAGAAACAAATTTACTTCTTGGAGATGAACACTCGACTACAAGTAGAACATCCGGTCACGGAGGAAATAACAGGGATTGACTTAGTCGAGTGGCAACTAAGGATAGCTAGTGGTGAAACGTTGCCTTTTAAGCAAAAAGATCTTAAACGAGATGGTCATGCAATGGAAGTACGAATCTATGCAGAAGATCCGAAAACAAGTTTTCCTTCTCCTGGGACGATAACCGCTATTCATGTTCCGATGATGGAAGGGGTACGTCATGAATGCGCGGTTGAAAAAGGGAGTGTGATTACCCCCTTTTACGATCCAATGATAGCCAAAATGATTACGAAAGGAAAGACAAGAAAAGAAGCGTTAGATCAGTTAATTCATGCGCTACAACAGTATCAGATTGAAGGTATTAAAACGAATATTCCAATGCTTTTAGAAGTGCTTAGTCATCCTGCTTTTCAAGCTGGAAATATAACGACTTCTTTTGTTTCTGATTTCATACAAACAAAAAAAGGATGAGTGAAAAAATGAAAAAAGTAAAAACAACCATGGCAGGCAATGTGTGGAAGATACTTGTTTCAGCCGGAGACAAGGTGGAAGTAGGGCAGGAGATTGCGATCTTAGAATCGATGAAAATGGAAATTCCTGTTGAGTCTACGGAAAGTGGTACGGTCCGTGCCATCGTCCAAGAAGAAGGAGCGTTTGTAGATGACGGTGACACTTTAATTGAGCTTGATGGATAGTGAAGAAACGAAAAGGACGTGATGCTTTGGCAAGAAGTAATGATGTTCTGATACGTGAGGTAGGGCCACGGGATGGGCTGCAAAATGAGAAAGTCATCATCAAAACGGAAACCAAGATTGATTGGGTGAATCAGTTAGTTGACACAGGCTTGAACTATATTGAATTAACGTCATTCGTTCATCCTAAATGGATCCCTGCATTAGCGGATGCGAGTGAAGTCGTAAAAGGGGTTAAGAGAAGAGACAACGTTACATTTGGTGCACTAGTTCCCAATGAACACGGGCTTGAGCGAGCATTAGAAGCAGGAATTGATGAAGTAGCAGTCTTCCTTTCAGCTAGTGAAACACATAATAAGAAAAACGTGAACAAATCGATTGATGAAACGATTGTCATTTTGAAGAATGTTATAAAGGAAGCGAAAAAAGCAGGGAAGTCCGTACGTGGATATGTATCGACCGCTTTTCATTGCCCGTACGAAGGCAAGGTGAGTCATGAGAAAGTGCTGTATGTGTCTTCAATCCTTCATGAGATCGGGGTGGAGGAACTATCACTAGGAGATACGATAGGTATGGCAACTCCAAACGAGGTGGAGGATATTGTGAAAAAGATTTCAGCTTACATCCCTCTTCAAAACCTTGCTTTTCATCCACATGATACGAGCGGGACAGCATTAGCCAATAGTTACGCAGCTTATCAAGTTGGCATACGTAAATTTGATGGATCTGTTGGAGGACTTGGAGGTTGTCCGTACGCCCCAGGTGCAACCGGAAATGTTGCAACAGAAGATCTGGTTTTCATGTTCGAAGGAATGAAGGCTCATACGGGGATAGATTTAGAAAAACTAACACAATGTGCCGTATGGATACAAAAGCACTTCCATCATCGATTGCCTAGTCACAATTTACAAAGAGCCCTTGCTCAAAGGAGATAAGGAGGTTGTCAAATTGAAGGCACTATTAATAGAAGAAAAACGGAATGGCATAATTTTGGCAACTCTGAATCGTCCGACAAAAGCAAATGCCCTGTCCATTCAACTGCTTCGTGAAATGAATGACTTTTTGACAAGTGTTGAAGAATCAAAACAGGCAAGAGTTGTTATTTTTACAGGTAAGGGAGGAAATGTGTTTTGCGCAGGAGCTGATTTAAAAGAACGAAGTGAGATGAATGAACAAGAAGTTAGGTTTGCTGTACAAAAAATCGGGATGACGATCAATAGAATATCGATGCTTAAACTACCAACCATTGCAGCCATGAACGGAAGTGCCTTAGGTGGGGGTTTGGAACTAGCTTTGGCCTGTGATATACGGGTAGGGAACAAGACCGCTTCGTATGGACTAACAGAAACGTCTTTAGCGATAATTCCAGGCGCAGGAGGTACGCAGCGGCTTCCTAGGATAATAGGGACAGGAAAAGCGAAGGAATTAATTTTTACAGCATCTAGAATAACCGGAATAGAAGCGAAAGAAATGGGCTTAGTAGAACATGCAGAACAACAAGAAGATGTTTTGAAAAAGGCATTTGACCTTGCTGAGAAAATTGCAAGTAATGGCCCCGTTGCAGTTAGACAAGCGAAAAAAGCGGTTGATCTTGGATTGGAAGTTGATTTACAAACAGGCTTAACGATTGAGAGGCATGCATACGAAAAAATCATTGATACGAAAGACCGCCGTGAAGGATTGCTTGCCTTTCAAGAAAAGAGAAAACCGAATTATAAAGGGGAATAGGAGTGACGCTGATGTCCTCAAAAAAAGAATTAAAAGATGAAATCAATGTTATTAAACAAGGTGGAGATTCGAAGTATCATCAAATGAATGAAGGGAAAGGAAAACTATTTGTTCGAGAAAGATTGAAATTGCTTTTTGATAATGGAACAGAGCTAGAAGATGGATTATTCGCAAATTACGAATCAAAGGGATTGCCCGCGGATGGCGTTGTCACAGGAATTGGAACCATTCATGGCCAGAAGGTTTGCGTAATGGCAAATGATTCAACTGTTAAAGCGGGTTCGTGGGGAGCGAGAACGGTTGAAAAAATCATTCGGATTCAAGAGACAGCGGAGAAGCTTCATATACCCATTCTTTATTTAGTGGACTCAGCAGGTGCACGTATTACAGACCAAGTGGAAATGTTCCCAGGTAGAAGAGGGGCAGGGAGGATTTTTCACAATCAAGTAAAGCTCTCAGGGAAAGTACCTCAACTATGCTTACTATTTGGACCATCAGCAGCAGGTGGGGCCTACATTCCTGCATTTTGTGATGCAGTGATTATGGTGGATGGAAATGCCTCGATGTATCTTGGTTCACCACGAATGGCAGAAATGGTAATTGGGGAGCGTGTTTCGTTAGAAGAAATGGGTGGAGCAAGAATGCACTGTTCAGTTTCTGGCTGTGGAGATATATTAGCCAGTTCAGAACAGGAAGCTATTTCGTTAGCTAGAAGGTACTTATCTTATTTTCCTGCAAGTTACAAGGAAAAACCTGCAACTATACCAGCACAAAAAGCAAAAGAGTTTGAAAAAAGCATTAACGATATTATTCCGTCTAACCAAAATAGCCCTTTTAACATGTACGATTTCATTGAAAGGGTCGTTGATGAGGATACGTTTTTTGAAATAAAAAAACTGTTTGCACCTGAATTAATTACTGGATTTGGTCGAATAGCAGGGCGTGTCATAGGATTCATTGCGAATCAACCGAAAGCAAAAGGGGGAGTTTTATTCCACGATTCGGCTGATAAAGCAGCGAAGTTTATTTCGTTATGTGATGCTTATCATATTCCACTATTATTTTTGGCTGATATTCCTGGATTTATGATTGGGACGAAAGTAGAACGCGCAGGAATTATTCGGCATGGAGCTAAAATGATTGCAGCTATGTCTGAAGCAACGGTTCCGAAAATATCGATTATTGTTCGAAAAGCATATGGAGCAGGTTTGTATGCGATGGCTGGTCCTGCTTTTGATCCTGATTGTTGTTTAGCTCTTCCACAGGCACAAATTGCTGTAATGGGACCCGAAGCTGCCGTGAATGCTGTTTACGCAAACAAAATAAAAGAGCTTCCCGAAAAAGAGCGACAACGGTTTATTGCAGAAAAACGTGAAGAATATAAGGCTGATATTGATGTGTATCGATTGGCATCTGAGCTTGTTATTGACGGCATCGTGGATGGAAACGATTTGCGTGAAGAGTTAATAAATCGTTACGCCGCATATGAATCAAAGCAAGTGAACATTAGTGAAAGAAAACATCCAGTTTATCCTGTTTAATTATTTATGAGTATTTAAGGCTTCTCAAAAAGCCTCGCTTAGGAACATAAAAAAGGCACATCTCTAGTGCATTGTGTTAGCTCCATTCTAAACGATTGTGGCACTTTTTGTGCTATTTTTGGTAGAAAGGTTCATTAGCGGACGGGATGGGGAGGCCGACTCCTGCAGGAGGAGAGGGCAGGTTGAAATCCACCGGCGTGCCGGTTAGTTCAACGCCCGCCTGCGGAAAGCGTGCCCCCCATCCCGGGAGCGGCATCTGACCTCTCATTTATAAAAAAGAGTCTTAACCCAAAGGTCATTTTCATGACCTTTTTTTAATTGTGTCATAAAGGTTTGAGTCAATTACCATAAATTATCAACATGTTTTTTACATAACGAAGACGAAATAAACCACACTATAAGTACACAAGGAGGTGAGACACATGGCAAGTAACAATAACAGCAATTCAAACCAATTGCTTGTACCTGGAGTACAACAAGCACTTGACCAAATGAAGTATGAAATTGCTTCAGAATTCGGTGTTAACCTTGGAGCAGATACTACATCTCGTGCAAACGGGTCTGTAGGTGGAGAAATTACAAAACGCCTAGTTCAGATGGCTGAACAACAAATGGGTGGAACACAACAATAATTAATATTTTGGATTAGAAGGGGTGAGTTCGCTCACCTCTTCTTTGTATACAAGGAGAAGAGAACAATGGGGATGTGTCCAGTTTGTAATGGCATGGTATCGTTAGAACTAAAATGTCAAGAATGTCAAAGTCAGCAAGTAGATTATGGAAGAATTATGGATTATTACGAGAAGTATGATGCGTATTTACCTATTGATTTAACAAAATTAAATAATGGGATAACAAATGACTTTGAAGAAGAGAAATGTCCTCATTATTTACAATGTAGTCAATGTGGAAAGACTTCTGTTCATCTTGTTAACGAACAATAAAGAAAGATTAAAAGATGGAATTTATAAAAAAAGGGCGGAGTGTGTAAATGATACTAAAACACGTCCGCCTTAAAAGTGTTATGATTTTTTTGGAGGGTCTTCTTCTTCAAGATATCCTCGTGACTCTTCGATTATTCCTGATTGACGGCCGTGGGTTGTCCCACCACCTAGACCTTCATTAATCATACGGTCTACATCAACGAATTTTTTATCGCGGCCTTCATAATTGGATCCTTTATTTTTTGCCATGTTGTTACCACCCCTTTAGTTGTTATGGTGTGTGAGTGGTGGCTTTTTATTCGTTTAATGCTCTTCATACACATGATAAAGCATTAAGTCATGAATATGAGGCTCAAGTTTCTCTTTCTTTTCCAAAGTGAGATCATCATCATTCCACTTGATACGACCGTCTTTGTAGTACGTACCCGTCATGTATCGACCTTCATAAAAAAAAGAAAAAGACCATTCGCGACGTAGTAGGTTATTACGTAACTCTTTGTACTGAAAGTGAACGAGCATAGTCTTCCCCCTCTCGATTGGTTAAAGCGCTTTCTTTCATTGTATCATCAAGAAGGGATAGCTGCTCGAAAAATCTTTTGAAGGTGACTCTGAAAGACCACTGAAAAAAGGTAAAAATCGTACCATTTTTCAGTGGCCTCTTTTATGCTTCTTTTTCCGTAATATCATCGGTATGCCAGTGCCCTCCACCAAACCAAAGGTAAATCTGATCATTTTCTCCACGTAAATATGCAAAGCAAACAAGTCCAGCTTGAAGTGCAGATTTTATTCGGTCTTTGTCATCGTATTTTATTTTGGTATAACAAACACCGAGATCATCAATTAACGAAGTAAATAAATGAATCTGAATGTGAGATTGAATATACTTTGGAGCAACAATAAAAGCAGAATGTGTTGTCCCATAGTCACTTACGGCAGCAACAGCAATGATTTTGCCTTCCCACAGAGCTAACTTAACTGCAGTTCCTGGTTGATGCAAATGATGTTTTTTTAATCTAAAAAGCCAAGAATAACAAGAATTAATCGCATCTTTGTCGTGGCGTTTCACAAAATTTAGAATAGGCCTACGGTATTGCTCCCATTGTCGACTCTTTATTGAAATGATCTTCATGTTTTAGGACCTCCTTTGAATAGTGAGAGGGATAAGCCATCTTCCTGGGGTGATAGACATAAACTAGCGGGGGCGTGTTGTGTATCGTATACTATGTGTTAGATGCCTATTTGGTGAATGGATAAAAGGAGTGTTATCAAGTTGCAAACAATGTTACTTATTAGTTTTATGGTAATCATCGGTGCCATTATAGGTGGATTAACCAATTCACTTGCCATAAAGATGTTATTTCGACCTTACAAAGAAATGAGAATTGGATCTTGGAGAGTTCCTTTTACCCCAGGCTTAATTCCAAAACGACATGATGAACTGGCGAAGCAGCTAGGTAAAATGGTTGTTGATTATTTATTAACAGCTGAAGGTCTCGGGAAGAAGTTAAAAAGTCAGGCTTTTTCGACGGGAATTATTAGTTGGTTGCAAACAGAAGCAACAAAAGTGATGAGAAGTCAAGATAGCATTTCAACGTTGCTAGAACAGCGGTTTGGAATCATGAACTCAAAAGAACGGCTCGTAACAAAGACAGAGTTACTTGTACAGAAGAGCTATCGACAATTTATCGAAACAAATCGCATGGAAACGTTAGAAAAGTTAGTTCCTAATTCCATACAAGAGAAAATAGAAAGTCACATACCGTCTGTAACCAATTATATTCTAGAAAGAGGACAGTCATTCCTCGAAAGCGCGGAAGGAAAAGAAAAGCTTAGTCAAATGATTGACCGGTTCTTAATTCAAAAAGGCACGCTTGGAAATATGATCTCGATGTTTCTTGGAAATGATCGATTAGTGGATAAAGTACAGCCGGAACTTGTTAAATTTTTAACAGACGAGGGAACGAGAACACTTGTACAACAGCTCCTTGTACAAGAGTGGGAAAAACTAAAACAAAAAAAGCTTGAAGACATTGAAAAAAATGTAAATGAGGAAGAAATGGTTTCATTTCTTGTTCGTACAGCAGAAAAACAAATTCCATTGTATTCGATGATAGAACAACCGCTGTATGAATGGACAGGCGCTTACGAAGAGTATGTAACGACAACCGTCATACCAAAGGGTGTCGATGTTTTATTGGACTTGCTAAGTACTCATTTGGAGGCGTTGCTAGAGAGGTTCCACCTTGATGATATTGTTCGAGAGCAAGTACAGACATTTTCGGTAGAAAGATTAGAGGAGTTAGTTCTTTCTATTTCAAAGCGTGAATTTAAAATGATTACGTATCTTGGCGCTGTACTTGGAGGGGTCATTGGATTTATTCAAGGTTTTATTATTTTGCTGATAGGGTAATGAGAAAAGAGAAGACGAAAAACAGCTAAATTTAATAAAATTCGCTCGTGTGGGATGCATTGAGAAGGCGGAAATGTTATAGTCGGTAAGACTAATATTTTTAGGAGGACATACATAATGTCAAATGTTTACGATAAGGCCCATGAATTAAAAAAGACTCTAGCAGAGAGTGAGGAGTTTACAACGCTTAAATCACTGCACGAACAAATTGCGGCAGATGATATCGCGAAAAGAATGTTAGATAACTTCCGTCAACTGCAACTGGAACTTCAACAAAAGCAAATGCAAGGAATTCAAATTACAGAAGAAGAAGCACAACAAGCTCAGCAACAATTTGAACTTGTTCAACAACATGAATTAATCTCTAAGCTAATGGAAGCTGAGCAACGTCTAAGTGTCATTATCGGAGATGTAAACAAAATTATTACAGAACCGTTAGAAGAAATCTACGGAAATCCGGAACAACAATAATGAACGTAAGGTGTGACAAAAGCGCAATATCGCTTTTGTCACACTTTTTTATTTGGAAACTTTTCTCTTAATGATCATAGCAATATGGATAACAAACCCAGTTAACAAACCAAGACAAATCGAGCCTAAGATCGTCATGAAAATCGTATGAATACTTTCTTCATACAATTGGGAAGCCGAGAGCAATAAGAAAAATACAGTTGGTAGCAAATAGTACGATGATACTCGTTTCATAAGATCCCTTCTTAGCCATTTTTTCGTAACAGTAAAATTATACACGTTATCGATGAAACTACAATATAGAGGAGCGCTGAAAAAGAAAAAAATCGGAATTCACGGAAAAAGCTCTTTTTAGCAAATTCGTGGAAGCGACGTTTATGGTTCTAAGAAACGAGCTCTCCTCATAGTCTAGGTTATAAAGAGCAAGCCTTTTTTAGGTGCTCAAGTAAAGGGACAACATGAAGAAGGGGGACATACGATTATGACTTACAAACTGCTAGCCCTAAACATCGATGGAACCATATTAAAATCAAATTCTAAAATGACCAAACAAACAAAAGATGCCATTGGATATGTAAAGGACAAAGGGGTTTATGTGACTCTTGCAACGTCAAGGCCGTATCCATCGGCGAAAAAAATTGCAAAAGCGTTAAAGGTAGATGGATGTCTAATAACAAGCGATGGGGCGTTTATCGCTGAAAATGCAGATGAACCTATTTTTGTAAGAAGAATGAAAGAAGAAAAAGCATTGCAAGTAGTAGACATTTTAGAAAGATATGATTGCCACATTCGAGTGTTCCATGAGGATTACTCCATTGGAAATAAGGTACGGCAACGAAATCATTTAATCGCGAAAATGACGATCGGAATAGGGGATCCTCTTTTTTATCCAATTCGATTTGTAGATTCTGTTTGTGAGCAGCTCATGCAAGAGCCAATTGCTCCTCCAAAAGTGCAAGTTCAATTTTTTAATCAAGAGGATCAAAAAAGAGCCATTAGGCAACTAGAAGAAGTTGTGGCAGGAATTCGACTGCAAGAGTCAGCGCCAGGAAGATTTGAGATTGTGAGTGCCGGTGTTTCTAAAGCAAGAGGGTTACAAACATTAGGTCAGTATTTAGGAATATCAGCAAATGAAATGGTAGCTGTTGGATCACAAAATACGGATGTGGATATGATTAATCAAGTTGGATTAGGAGTCGCTATGGGAAATGCAACAGAATCGGTTAAAGAGGTAGCAGATTGGCTTACCCGCTCAAATGAGCAAAATGGAGTTTCCTATATGATTCGAGAAGTGTTTCGAAAACAATTAAGATTGCAATTATAATTACCGTTATTCTGCATCAACCAGATGGTTGGTGCTTTTTGATATTCTAAAAACATGTCAAAAACTTTTATATTGACTTGTTACTAGAAAAGAATATTATAAGATATGGACTCAAATCTGTAAAAAATTGTTTGTTGGTGAGAGGAGAAAGAAAAATGGCTGCCAAAATAAAAGCCGAATTAATCAGATTACGTTTTCTTTTGTTAGCTGTCGCTTTTTTATGTTTGAAAACATATCTGCTTTATAAATTTGGATTTCATATTCAATCTGAAAATATCTTACAAGAAATGTTATTACTATTAAACCCTCTAAGTGCGAGCGTCTTTGTTATTGGGCTTAGCTTGTTCTTTAGTGGTGTAGTAAGAAACGGCATGGTCATTGTATTAAGTACCATTGCCACTTGTATTTTGTATTTTAACCTGCTTTATTATCGTTTTTTTACTGACTTTTTGACGTGGCCCGTTTTATTTCAAACGAGCAATGCAAAAGATTTGCAAGGAAGCTTTTTGCAATTAATGAACTGGACTGATGCGTTTCTTCTTTTCGATATCCTTATTCTTATCGGCCTAATATGGTGGAAAAAGATTCCCTTACAAATGAGAGAAAAAAGAGAGCCAGCTGCTTTAATTGTGGCATCGTTAGTTATCTTCTTATTTAATATTGGGATCGCCCAGATTGAACGACCACAATTGCTGACAAGAGCTTTTGATAGGGAGATGTTGGTGAAAAATATAGGACTCTTAAATTATCACGTATATGACGCCTATGTTCAATCACATTCAAAAGCACAAAGAGTGTTTGCTGAGAGTTCAGATATCGATGAAGTGATTCGTTACCGGAAAGAAAATTATAAAGAGCCGAATCCGGAAATGTATGGAATTGCTGAAGGGAAAAATGTGATCGTATTATCATTGGAATCTCTTCAAAGTTTTGTGATAAATGAAACGTTAAATGGGGAAGAAATTACGCCCTTTTTAAACGACTTAATTGAGGAAAGTTATTATTTTGATCATTTTTACCACCAAACGGCTCAAGGAAAAACATCTGATTCAGAATTTCTCGTTGCGAATTCATTGTTTGGAAGAGACAGTGGATCGGTGTTCTTCACACATGCAGGAAATGAGTATAATAGTTTACCTGAATGGCTACATGAAAATGGCTATTATTCATCTGTCATGCATGCCAATAACAAAAGTTTCTGGAATAGAGATATGATGTATTTGCAATTTGGTTATGATCAATTTTTCGATATTGACTCGTTCACCGTGACGGAAGAAAATTCAATTGGTTGGGGATTAAAAGATGTTGATTTCTTTGAACAGTCTATTGATCTGTTAAAAACTCAACCAAAACCATTTTATACGAAATTGATCACGTTAACGAATCATTACCCGTTTGAATTAGGGGAAGAAGATAAAATGATTAATGAGTTTGATTCAAATAGTGGAACTTTAAATCGTTATTTTCCAACCGTTCGGTATATGGATCATGCTGTCGAAGAATTTTTTACTAAATTAAAAGAAGAAGGTCTATATGAGGACTCTATTTTTATTCTTTATGGAGATCATTACGGCATCTCAGAATATCACCATAAAGCAATGAGTCAATTTTTGGGGAAAGAGGAATTAACTCCTTTTGATCATGTCCAATTACAAAGAGTCCCGCTGCTTATTCATATTCCAGGCCACGATCCTAGTGTGAATCATACCGTATCCGGCCAAATTGATCTTAAACCTACAATCATGCACTTGTTAGGAATCGATACTCGAGATGACATACAATTTGGCTCTGACCTATTCTCAAACGAACGTGAATCTTTTGCTGTGTTACGGAATACGAGTTTCATAACCGATGATATCGTCTTTACGAATGGGGTCTGTTACGATAAAGGGACTGGCGAGGAAACGCTGGAAGAAAAATGTGAACCATTTATGGAGAAAGCACAATTAGACTTACGATTATCTGATAAAATCATTTACGGAGATCTATTAAGATTTGATTAGTAAAGATTTTTCGTGATAGAGCCTCTATTTTGTAATACAGTTTGGTTGTGATAAAATGAACATAAAAAGAGGAGGTGGGGCAAGGTGATTGAATTTATTTCTGATATGACGATGTTATGGGAAACAGTCTTACTAACATTCCTAATCGTCGCTGCTTTTACAAAAGCAAATGTGTTGTTGATTGAATGGCAGTTACGGACAAATTGGAAAAAGCATTCGGTTGATACAGTTGTTCGATCAGAAGTGAATGTATACTTGAGCCACCCTTCTTCGAATCAGTACCGACCGAAAATCCCTTCTTTGATTGATCATAAAAATCAAGCTGATGAAGAACCTAATCTTGTTGTTTTCTAACAAATATTGAAAACAACAAGGAGGAACGATTTGTGAAAAAATTTGGTTTGTTATTTATGATTATAGGGATCTTACTAACGTTGACGGCTTGTGGTAGTGTAGAGCAAGCTCCGATCACATCTGAAACTCAAGGAATTTGGAATCACTTTTTTGTTTATCCAATGTCATGGCTCATCATATATGTTGCAGAAGTATTTAATGGCAGTTATGGACTTGCGATTGTATTGGTTACGATTGCGGTTCGCCTAGCTTTATTGCCATTAGTGTTAAAGCAACAAAAAAGTACGCGAGCATTACAAACGCTTCGACCTGAGATGGAAAAATTACAACAAAAATATAAAGAGGCAACAAAAAAAGACCCTAAAAAGCAGCAAGAAATGCAAAAGGAATTATTTGCACTGTACCAACAACATGGTGTGAATCCGATGGCAGGATGTTTGCCACTGTTCGTGCAATTACCGGTCATGATGGCTTTCTACTTTGCTATTATGAGAACAGAGCAGATCGCATTTCACAACTTTTTATGGTTTGATCTTGGAAATCCCGATCCTCTTTATTTACTACCTTTAGTAGCCGGGGCGACGACGTTTTTACAAGTGAAAATGACATCAAGCCAATTAAATGGTCAGATGAAAATGATGATGTATATGATGCCAATTATGATTATTATAGCTGGTATCTCATTGCCATCAGCACTTTCCTTATACTGGGTAGTTGGAAATCTATTCATGATTACTCAAACGTATTTTACGGTAACAAGGTTCGAACAGCAGGAAGCACAAGTTAGTAAAGTATAAAGTTTTTGGAGGTGTCATCAGGAGGTCAAGAACAGACCCTTGAGGACGCCTTTTTTGTGTGCAGGTGAATCAATCCGCAATCACCCATATCTCTTTTTTTGAATAGGCTAGAACGGTGAAGGAGGAGATAGTATGAGTCAATATCAAAATATGAAAATGCAATGTCAACAATACGTAAATCAAGCTGTTTCGGTGGAAGTAGAAAACAAACAGAACTACTCGGGAATTGTTGAGCATGTTGATGATCAGTATGTCTATCTTATGGTTCCGATAAATGAACTTGGGCAATATATGGATCTGTCACAATTGACTCAAGGAACAAAAGCACATTCGATGTATCAACAAGGACACGAGTACGATCACGCTTTTGCGCATTATCCTCAACCGTCTATGGCTAGAGAGGAAGATGAAAGGTTTTATCCAGCGGGTTTCTATCCTCCTATTTTCCCGTACCCATATTTCCCACCATACCCGCACTTTCCTTATCCATACGGGCCTTATCCACGCCCGATAGGTTGGAATCGATTAATCTTACCTCTTGCAGCTTTAACCGCGATAGCAGCACTGTATTAGTAGAGCTGTTACTATAAGGGGTGTTTTGCCATTTAACAGAACGGAGTACGATAGATTAAAAATAGACTGTTTTTCAACAGTTGTTGATATTGAATTTCCAGGACTATAGTGGAATGGAGCGGAAGGTACTTGACTCCTGCGGGAAAAAGAGGGAGGCCGCTGGAAAAGATCTTTTTAGCAGATTCGGGGAAGTGCAATGGCTTCACACGTTGCGCGCCTGCTACGAGAAACCCACTCGTAGCAGGCTTAAAAGAAGGCAACGGCTCCGCTCATTGCTTAAAGGCGACTAAAAAAGGTGAAAACCGTACCTTTTTCAGTCGCCTCGAAAGCAAGTGCCTGAAGCGCAATGCAACGGACACCATTTGCCCGTCAGCACTGTCACCTTTTGATTGGAAACGTCAGTTTTACCCGGGAAATATCGAAAAAAGCAAAAATGACGGCAATCACGTTGGATTATGAGAAAAGTTGTAATAATAGCGGTTTGTATACCTGAAACTCGTGTCATCGATTAAAATAAGATACAATATGGAATAGATTATTATTTATGAAACCTTATTAAGGAGGAAATATACATGGGTGAATATATCGTCTACCTAGTTGAGGATGAAGAAAATTTATCTGAGGTGTTAAAAGCCTACTTAGAAAAAGAAGGCTGGACTGTAAAGGTGTTTCATGATGGCGATCAAGCACGTGAAGCGATTATGGACAAGCCCCATTTATGGATTCTTGATATTATGTTGCCAGGAACCGATGGCTATCAATTATTGAAAGCCGTAAAAGAAGAAACAGATACACCGGTGATCTTTATATCAGCAAGAGATCAAGACTTGGATCGTGTTTTAGGTTTGGAAATGGGAAGCGATGATTATTTAGCCAAACCGTTTTTGCCGCAAGAGTTAATTATTCGTGCAAAGAAATTACTAAATCGTGTATACGGTGTTTCAACACAAGAACAGAAGAAAATTGAATTGAATCAATATACAATTGATGCAATAGGACGAACTGTAGTCGATGAAGAGGCGGAAGGAGATCAACTAGTTGATTTGACAACAAAAGAAATGGATCTCATTTTGCTTCTTACTGGAGAAGTAGGAAAGGCATTTTCTAGAGAAAAAATAATCGAACATGTGTGGGGAGAAAATTATTTCGGATCTGAACGTGCAGTAGATGATGTGGTTAGACGTGTCAGAAAGAAAATGCCAAGAGTTCATCTAGAAACGTTATATGGATACGGATATAGGATTTTATCTTCATGATAAAAGTGAACTTAACGCAGCGTATTTGGCTAGCGTTCATATCCATTATTGTTTTAGTTGGTTTGTCCATCATCATCATTTATCCAATCTCCATTAAAGGGACGTTAACAGATGAAACATATCGAATTATTGAACATGAACAATTTCGTAGTGCGTATCCTTTATTGGACTTAATTAATCCAAGAAATGAACAAGAGTTTACTGATCGTGAAGCAGGTCGTGTTGGTCATTTTCTGATTTATGATACGTTAGGAAGAGCAACAGAAGGTGCTCCTCCTCCTAAAGAAGTGTTACAGGAAATGGCACAAAATGCTTATAGACAAGAGGCTGACCGTGGACGTTATGAAATTCAATACGGTGGTGCCACAGTTTTCTATGTGATTACGAAAGCGCAAATTGATGAGCGTCCTGCTTTTCATATTTCCTATATGTGGGATACGTACCGTGACCAAATGGTTAATCGATTGTGGGAGCGGCTTTTATATATTTTGCTTTTGACAAGTTGTTTAAGCTTAGTGCCTGCCATTTGGCTGAAACATTATTTACGTCAGCCATTAATTATTTTAGGAAATCATTTGGAGCAAATTGCCAATCGAGATTGGCAGGAGCCTTTAAAGTGGAAAGGCGATGAGGATTTTCAACGTTTGTCAGATCAATTCGAGAAAATGCGTCAAAACTTAAATTTGTATGATCGGGCTCAGAAAACATTTATCCAACACGCTTCACATGAACTGAAAACGCCAATTATGGTAATTAAGAGCTATGCACACTCTGTTAAAGACGGCATTTTACCTAAAAATAATATGGAACAAACAATGGACGTTATTATTGAAGAAGCAAATCGAATGGAAAGACGTGTCATTGACATGTTGTATTATACAAAATTGGATTCTTTGAAAGAAGAAAGTCCAAAACATGAGGAATTGGTCTTCGGACAGGTAGCGTTCCAAATTGAAGAACGATTCCGCGTACAGCGAGAAGACGTTAAGATTTTAGTCGAAGGTGCTGAAACGAAATTTTTCGGTGATCCGGAACAGCTTGAAGTGTTATTGGAAAATTTAGTTGAAAATGCTCTTCGTTATGCCAAAAATACAATCTGGATGAAAGCATCTAGTGAAAAGAATCAAGTTCTCATTACGGTTGAGAATAATGGGGATTCGATTCCTACTAGTGATTTACCTCAATTGTTTAACCCGTTCTATAAAGGAAATAAAGGGAAGTTTGGTCTTGGTCTAGCGATTGTAAAGCGGATCACTGAATTACATGGAGGATCTCCGAAAGCAGAGAATACAGATTCTGGTGTGAAGTTCTCTATTACTTTTCCAAAATATCCAAATAAGAATGCAAAACATAAATAATGAATCATTTTACCGTAGAAGAGGCTTGACCCAAGTGGTCTAATAATGGACCACTTGTAAAGAAGCTACTGAAAAAACCTCTTGAAAGTTATTCAGGGAAGTCGCAGCTTCACACGGGGCAAGCATGCTATGAGACTTCAATCATAGTATGCTTTTGGGAATGGCAGCAGCTCTGCGCAACGATTAGAGGGCACTGAAAAAGAAACATACTTTTTCAGTGCCCTATTTTTCTAGTTAAGAAGGCTTCAGGAGAAAATCAAGACGAAATATATGCTATACTGAAAAATATCGAAAATTGTAGCTGAGGTGAATAGTATGAGCAAGGGAATACGGTTTCAACAAGTTGGAGATAAAGTAGAAACGTATTACTTAATAAAATCAGCAATAAAAGGGGTAGCTAGTAACGGGAAACCGTTCTTAACATTAACTTTAAGTGATCAGACTGGTGACATAGAAGCGAAACTGTGGGGATGTTCACCTGATGACGAAGCTACATTTTGTAGCCAAGTTATCGTTCATTTGCATGGAGAAGTGTCTGAGTATCGTGGACGCTTGCAAATGAAGATTAGTAGTATTCGTCCGACTACAGCAATGGATCAAGTTAATGTAGCTGATTTTGTGAGATCGGCTCCGATTGCCCCAGCAGATATGCTAGAAGAGATCACACAATATATTTTTGAGATGAAGAATTCAACCATTCAGCGTATTACACGTCATCTATTAAAGAAGCATCAGCAAGCGTTTTTGGAGGTGCCCGCTGCAACAAAGAATCATCACGAATTTGTTTCGGGACTAGCCTATCACGTTGTGTCGATGTTAAAAGTCGCTAAAAGCCTTTCAGAATTATATCCAACGCTCGATACGGATTTGTTATATGCAGGAGTGATCTTACATGACTTAGGAAAAGTAAGAGAGTTATCAGGCCCCCTTGATACAACGTATACGTTAGAAGGGAAGCTAATTGGTCACATTTCGATTATGGTTAGTGAAATTGCCGAAGCTGCCAAAGAACTGGGGATTGAAGGAGAAGAGGTGCTAATGTTACAGCATTTAATCTTGTCTCACCATGGAAAAGGGGAATGGGGAAGTCCGAAAGTTCCAGTTATTAGAGAAGCTGAAGTTTTGCATATGATTGATAACATTGATGCCAAAATGAATATGATGGACCGGGCACTTGAACGAGTTCAACCAGGTGAATTTTCTGAAAGAGTTATGGCGATGGACAATAGAAGTTTCTACAAACCAAGTTTTCATGAACCTCCTTTAGATTTCTAGTTCTAAACTCTTATGCTTGTACATAGTCTACAGTAAAAGGTACAAAGCATGGAGGGGTAAATATGAAAAAGAAACCAAGTAAACGATTTGCATTCATTCTACTAGCCATCCTTGCAGTTGGGTTTTTACTTACCCAAACAGCGTTGGGAACATTCTTATTAAGTAGTCCTTGGTGGGTTTACTTTGTGGTCGCAGGGATTGTTCTAAGTGGCTATTTAGCTGTGAAATATTCTCTTGAGGACAAGCGAACAGAACAAGAATGGATTGAAAATGAAGGAAATATTTATATGCAACGTCTTGAGGAAGAAAGAGAGCGCCGCAAAATAAGTAAAGGGTAACGATAAAAAATAGACAGAGAGCCATTAAAAGGCTTCTGTCTATTTTATTTATGACTGGTTAGCAAACGTAGGCAGCTCCTACAATAATTAGGAGAATAAACAATACGACTAGCAACGTGAATCCTGTATGGTAGCCTGTTTTTACTGTTCCTGACATAGCGAAACATCCTTTCTATTGAGTAATTCATTCTCTCTAATTTAGCCTATGCATAGGCATTTGTTTTGTTCTAGGCAGAAGCGGAATTATACAAAAAAGGGAACTGCAAAGGTGAAAATCGTACCTTTTGCAGTTCCCTCTTATTAAGTCGAGCTATTATTCAGCTGTTTCTGCTCCCATTAAACCAGAAAAGCGAGCGTCTTTAATTTCAATATTCGCTTGTTCCATTAACTCAGCCATCACTTCATCTGTTGATTTAGACTGCTGTTGAATAAGAATTTGCTCAATTTCTTCTGCAAAGCCTTCAAAGTCATCGCGTTGATCGGTTACTTTGATAATGTGAAACCCAAAATCTGATTCAACCGGTTCACTAATCTCACCAATCTCTAAAGAGAAAGCAGCTTCTTCAAATGGCTCAACCATTTGACCACGTCCAAAGAAGTCAAGATCTCCTCCACGAGCACCAGAGCCTGGATCCGTTGAATATTCACGAGCAAGGTCTGCGAAGTCTTCTCCAGCTTCAATTCGCTCAATCAATTCATTAGCTGTGTCTTCGTCTTCCACTAAAATATGGCTAGCACGTACTTCTTCTGAAAACTCTTCTTCGTTTTCTTCATAATACGAACGCATTTCTTCTTCCGTAATATCGATCCCTTCTGTAGCTAAATGCTGTAATACAAGAGGAGGAAGAAGGTATTCATGAACAAAGTCATCTAATGACTCAACATCTAAGTTAAATTGATTTTGAAGCGCGTCTACGATTCCCTCGTCATCTTCAATATTGTAAGCTACTTCAAACTCATTACGAAGCATGTTCAATTCTTCTTCTATTTTTTCTTCAGGGATATCTACCGTTTCAATGGCTTGATCTAGTACATAATTTTGAATCATTTCCTGCAATACGGCATCACCGTGTTTTGTTTTCAGTTCATCAACGAATTCAGACTCACTAATTTCAAATCCATCAATAACAACAACAGGTGTATCATCCGCTGCGGTTTCCTCATTGTTACATGCAGCTAAAGTGACCATACAAGCTAACCCGAAGGCAGCTATCATTCGTTTTTTCATTGTTCTTCTCACTCCTCAACATAATGCAAGCCTGTCTTTTTCATAGACCTAACTATACCATATAATTGATTGTTAGAGAAATGTTTTCAAAAGCATACAGATGGAAATTCTCTAATCTGAGGCAAGTGCCTAGTACGAAATTGACTTATACGCATAGGATAACGTAACAAAGCAATAAGGAGGTGTTATTATGTCTCACGCATACCACGGAGGATTTGCGTTGATTGTTGTGTTGTTCATCTTATTAGTTATTGTAGGTGCAGCTTGGTTATAATACCAGCAACAACATCTCTTTACGGAAAAGTGGAAGATATATAAGGAGGGATGAAGGATGTCTCACACTTATCATAGCGGATTTGCGTTACTTGTAGTGTTATTTATCCTACTAGTCATTATCGGTGCAACTTGGATGTACTAATTAGGGTAGGAACACGTTAAAAAAGAGGATAACTAAAAGAAGAGTGAGGACTTAGAGTCGCTCACTCTTCTTATGTGAATAAAATTTTTACATATGTGGATGTCAATAAAATGGTCATAAGAATATTAATCGTTCGAAATAATTTTGGCTGCTTCTCCGAAGGGATTTCACGCTTTAAACAAAGAGCATCAGTCATTGAATTTATAACGAACAAAATAAACAATGCAAATAATATACTAAAGAAGAGCATGTACGTGCCTCCTGACGAGCAATGATATATAAACTTTATCAAAAATTGATAAAAAAAGATAGGAGAATGCTTAATTTATTTGAAAAGCTGTTTTTAAGTAGGATTCATTGTGTATTTTTAAAAGAGGACATACAATAAAAAGAAGACAAGAGAGGTGTGGAAATAGAATGATGAAAAGAAACGATAGTTGGAAAATAGCCTTTCTATCATTACTGGGCTTAGTTATTGTTAGTATAGTAGTTGTCTTCATGCTTTTTCAACGTTATTTTCCAGAAGTAGAAGAACACCATTTTTCGCCTAAAGAACCGGTAGAAGAAGAAGCAACCTTTCTTATACAGACAAATAAATCAAGATTAAATGCTTTTCTTTCTTTAAAGATAGAAGAAGATGCGAGTGATATTCCATATATAGTGGAACTGATCGATGACCGTGTGCAATTTCGGTCAGCATTTCGGGTCCTAGGTCAAGAAGTACCAGTAACGATTAACTTTCTTCCGAGTGTGGCACCAAATGGAGATTTATTATTAGAGGTTACAACATTTTCACTAGGGATTTTACAGCTGCCAGTTGATCAAGTTATGCAGTTACTTTCGAATTGGTTGGAACTAGCAGAGTGGATTGTCATTTATCCAAGTGAAAAAATGGTTGAAGTAAAAGTAACAGAAATTGAAGTCGATGAAACAGACTCGATGAAGTTTCGATTTGTAACTTTCGATTTAGATCAAGATCGTATTGAATTAGAAATGATTTTTAAATAAAAATAGGTTGGCTCGAAGGATTGTCTAGATCCGAATTGAGTCAACCTATTTTTTAAACAGCTTGTTTAATTAGAATGTGGAATCCTTCCTCATGATTCTCAACAAAGCTATGCTTTGGCGCTTTAATCACATACGAAGCATAGAGGATATCATAGAAAGCAAATCCGAAGTGAATAGAGCTTAAAATAGAAATATAGGCTATGTACATCGGAAACATAGCTGAAGCGAAAGCTCCTATCGCAGTGATCGTTAAAACGGGTGTAAGCAAAGCAGTTAAATAAAGATTGCGCGCTAAAGGTTTCGAAATTCGCACAGAGAAAACAGGAATAGCAGAGAACCAATTTGTTTTTAATAAAGCTTTTTTTCCACAAATCCATATCGGTAATAGATGTAGCAATTTATGAACAAAAAATAGTGCCAAAATACTCATCATAAAAAATGGAAAGCTCACATTTGGTGATTGGGTAGTCGGTAATAAACTACTAACGACTAAGTAATAAAATAAAAATGTAAAAAGCATCGTGCATCCAGAATACATCATTAGGCGCAACGTACCGTATTCACGGCTTATACGTATTGTTTTCCAGCAGTTCATTGAAGTGCTGCACCTCCTTAATCCACTGAATAATTTACTCTCATTTTGATGATAAATCAATAGAATCGACAAAAATAAAATGATTTCGACATTGGTGGATTACTGGAAACGGCGATGATTGTGATTAATTCGTTCCTATGCACTACAGCCACTCGCTTTCCGCGGGGGGGTCAAGCTTCCCCGGCTTCTCGCAAATTGAAACGATCAACAGCTATTGTCGTTTAAAGAGAGTGGCCTTGAAAAGTCGCTTCGAATCCGCTACCGGGATGGGGGGCACGCTTTCCGCAGGCGGGCGTGGAACTAACCGGGCTGTGCCGGTGGATTTCCACTTGCCCTTCCTCCTGCAGGAGTCGGCCCTCCCATCCCGTCCGCTTTAATGAGAGGGAAGAGAGAAATTTTCTTTTCTTCAACGACCAACAAAAAGTACAACCTTTAACGTTACTGCACCATTTTTATGAGACCAGACACAAAAGAAGAGCCTAGTCTATGACTAGGCTCCTTCATTCGAATACGTTTTATTATCGTCGGATTGTAGCTTTGTAAGTCGACCATTCACTTCGTTGAAATCATCATCAAATTTGCTGAGAGACTGTTCAAAAATATCAATGAAGTCTGGTCCATAAATGTGGCGTAAAATGCTCGTGATTTCAGATAATTCTGGGAATTTTCCGTATAAATCATGAATGGGTAACGCACCTTCATATACACCATACGTATCAGGCTGATAAGCTTCTAATGTTTCTAGGAATAAATCATGTCCTGCATTGGTTAAACAGATGTATGTGTTACGTTTGTCATTTTCCTTCTTTGAGAAGTGCAATAGACCTCTTTCTTCTAATTTTTTTGAGAAATTAAAGGCAGTGGATACGTGCATCACTCCAAATTTTGCAATATCTGAAATGGATGCACCATCTAAATGATAAGCAATCCAAAGAATATGATGCTCATTAATATTGAGATCAAACGGCTTGATCCATGCTTGCCAATCTTTTTCTACAGACTTCCACAGTGCCTTGCTTAGTTGTGCTACCTTATGACTAAAAATGACTGATTGTTTTAAGGAGCTAGGTATTTGCTGATCCATCGTTCTCCCCCTACGTAATAAGTACATTTGATAAAAGAGTAATTCTTTTATCCCTACTAATTATTATTTTCACATATTTTTCTTTTTTACATTATGACAAGAAACAACGTAAAAAGAAAGAGAAAAATTAGTGAATTAAAAACTTTTTGAAAATTACCTCAATCATGGATGTTTGGAATCTAATCAAGACTTTTTCTTGTTTGATCGACACTCTTTTGTAGATCTTCAATATCTTTTCTAAGTTGATTGAGCGTTGGTTCTACATCATGTTTCCAGCTATTTAGAGAATCTTTCACTTCACTTCCTACAGCCGTGAAGGAGTCTTTCCCTAATGTTGCCGTTGTTTTGAGTTGAATGGTTGCAGCTTTGCTAGAAGAGGAAAGTTGTTGTAATTCTTTTTGAATTTTCACTGTATTCTCTTTGCAATTTGTGCGTATGGTTTTACCTGATGTAGGTGTCGTAAGAAGGGTTAACGCGCCTGCAACTACTGAACCGACAAGCAAACCTGCACACAACGATTTTGCTTTTATCATATACATGACCACCTTTATTTACGTGTTCTTTTAACACCCCTCTTAGCATAAGGATTAAGGATAAGGAGGGATGAGTATGGAAGCACTCATTTTATTAATGGTATCGGTTTGTTTACTTTCATTGTACGGGCTGGTTTATGTTTCCATTCGGTTAGTTGGTGATGTAAGAAGCAATGAAAGAACCGAATTTCGAAATTCTCTTCTTATCATGTTAGTACTATTGCTTGTAAGTGGGACTACTGCTATTTTTCTTATTATGACGTGATGTGGTTAGGGAGTGTGTTCCTAACCACATCATATACCTTACTGATTGATACGGTAAGAGTCCATAAATTCGCGTAAAGCAACACAAGCTTCGAAAGGAACCGCATTATATGTGGAAGCACGGCAACCACCAACAGAGCGATGACCGTTGAGTCCAACAAACCCTAGTTCTTTCGCTTTGGCAAGAAATGCTTGATTGTCTTGATCGGTAGGGAGGTTAAATGTGATGTTCATTAGTGAACGAGCTTCAACCTCGGCGTGTCCACGGTAAAATCCATTGCTCTCATCAATGGCATCGTAAATTAATTTTGCTTTTTCTTCATTACGCTTTTGAATCGCTTGTACCCCACCTTGTTCTTTTACCCATGTGAGCACTTGGTTCAGCATGTAAATAGAAAATGTAGGTGGTGTGTGATAAAGGGAATTGCTGTCAGCATGCGTTTTATATCGTAAGACCGTTGGAACGTTGTCTACTTGTTCTTCTAAAAGATCTTCACGGATAATCGCAACAGTTACACCTGAAGGTCCTAGGTTCTTTTGTGCTCCCGCATAAATAAGGCCAAATTTCTCGATATCAATAGGACGAGAAAGAATATCACTAGACATATCTGCGATAAGTGGTGCATGATCGATTGTCGGGAAATCTCTCCATTGTGTACCGAAAATCGTGTTATTTGATGTAAGATGTACATAGGCATCATTTTGATTGTATTGTAATTGATTCACATTTGGGATTGAGCTATAATTGCCTTCTTTTGTTGAAGCTGCAATCGCTGTTTCACCAATTAATTTTGCTTCTTTTAATGCCTTCTCTGACCAAGCCCCAGTAAGAATGTAATTTCCTATTTTCCCTTCTTTAAGAAACTGCATAGGAATCATTGAAAACTGTAAGCTTGCACCGCCTTGCAAAAAGAGAACTTTGTATTGGTCTGGAATGTTATAAAGTTCTTTTAATAAGTCAATTGCATTTTGATGTACGGCTTCATAGTCTTTACTACGATGGCTAAGCTCCATTACTGACATACCCGTCCCATTAAAATTCGTTAACTCGGCTTGGGCTCTTTCTAAAACTTCTTTCGGTAACGCAGATGGGCCAGCATTAAAATTGTACACTGCAGTCATGTTCTCTCCACTCCTTTATCTCTTCACCACGTTAATAACATAGACTGTCATTATCGTACCATAACTACACAAAGAATGAACTGTTTTTTTAGTGTTTTCTGAAAGTTTATATATGAAAATAATTTCAATTTTTCATTCAGATGAGGCTAACCAAAATTTTTTGGTTAGCCTCATCTGAATGAGCTTCTTACTTTTTGAGAGAAAAGGTAAGAAGCTCAACATCAAGTCGCTTTATTTGCTTAGAAAGACAGAGATCTCTTTTGCGATTTGTTGTAAGTCTTCAGGTTTGTATTCAGCGCTATGGTCTTTCCAGACAGCACCAAATCCATCTCCTTTACCGTATCTTGGGATAAGATGAACGTGATAATGGTAAACGGTTTGTCCGGCTAACTCGCCATTATTATTAACAATATTTAACCCTTTAGCTTGATAAGCTTGTTTAATGGCTTTTGCCACTTTAGGAACCGTTGTAAAGACATGCTGTGCGCTTTCCTCTGATAAATCGAATAAATCTTGATGATGAGTTTTAGGAATCACTAGAGTATGTCCTTTTGTAACTTGACTAATATCTATAAAAGCTAACACATGCTCGTCTTCATACACTTTTGAGGCAGGAATATCGCCTTTAACAATTTTGCAAAAAATACAATTAGAATCCGTTGTCATCAAATCACCCTTCCCATAATTTGTATAAAACCACTATACATGAGTGCTTGACCTCCTTGCAAGTTACTGCTGAAGGAATCATGCTAGAAGGCTGTTGTCATGTAAGAGAGGGGCAATGAAAAGACGCTTCGAATCCGCTCCCGGGATGGGGGGCACGCTTTCCGCAGGCGGGCGTTGAACTAACCGGCTGCGCCGGTGGATTTCAACCTGCCCTTCCCTCCTGCAGGAGTCGGCCCTCCCATCCCGTCCGCTTTGTTGGGAGGGAAGATAGAAATTTCCTACTCTTCAACGATCAAATATAATAGGAGAAATAGCGTAAAAAAGGCATTTGAGAAATGAAACGCAAAGGCCTTTTGTATACAGTCAGGCAATTTTCATCCAATAATTGATAGAAATTGCCTTTTATTAAGCAAAGAAAACGGTAGTTTTACAATGGCTTCATGCAGAGGGAGGGGCGAGACCCCACAGGCGCATAGCTGAGGAGGCCACTGAAAAAGTTCCTTAAGCAGATTCGGGGAAGTGCAATGGCTTCACACGTTGCGCGCCTGCTACGAGATACCCACTCGTAGAAGGCTTAAAACAAAGCAACGGCTCTGCTCATTGCTTAAAGGCCATTGGAAAAGGTGAAAACCGCACCTTTTTCAATGGCCTCGGGTGTGAGTGGCTGGAGCGCAACGGAACGAACATAAGGGGAACACGTACCATAAAACAACAAAGTATTCGAAAACAACCTTCTAGTAAGAAATTAGCAGTCTTTTAACAAGGCTTATTTTTAGCCTCCTTAGGGTAGAAAAGAGCCTCATCAGATAAAAAGTGTGTCGAAGAAAGCAAGGCTTTGTCATTAGACTAGAGAACTAATCCGCTTCTTTGGTAAGATAAGGGTTGTGAAGGAGTTGTTGTGAACATGTCAGAGGTTTTGAAAATTGAAGGAATTACAGGTGGATATCATCCAAAAAAACCAGTTTTACATAATGTTCATTTTTCTGTTAAACAGGCAGAAATTGTTGGGTTAATTGGATTGAATGGAGCTGGGAAAAGTACGACGATCAAACATATATTAGGTCTACTTCAGCCTGAAAAAGGACAAGTAACGATCCAAGGCAGAACGTTTCAAGACGATTTAAATGACTACCGTCGATCATATGCCTATATTCCTGAAACTCCGATTTTATATGATGAATTAACGCTATGGGAACATTTAGAGTTAACAGCATTAGCTTATGGACTTAAGAAAGATGTATTTGAAGAAAGAGCAGAAAAGCTCCTTGCTGAATTTAGAATGGGAAAAATGAAGAAGTGGTACCCTAGTCATTTTTCAAAAGGGATGCGTCAAAAAGTCATGATTATGAGTGCGTTTCTTATTGAACCTCCCGTCTACATTGTAGATGAACCAATCGTTGGGTTAGACCCAATTGGGATCCAATCTTTTCTTACGCTTTTAAGTGATATGAAAAAAAGCGGAGCAGCTGTATTAATGTCCACTCATATATTAGCAACAGCGGAACGCTATTGTGATCGCTTTGTTATTTTACATCAAGGTAAGGTAGTCTTAGAAGGCACTCTTGATGAGATGCGTAAGGAATTATCCCTACCTCGCGCTACGTTAGATGAAATTTATATCGAAATGACAAAGGAAGAGCTCGTATGAATGATGGAATGACGTTGTGGAAAGAGAGAGTTAGCGCCTACTGGAATATGGCCATACGCTATTTGCGTCTTATCGGTAATAGTGGATTTTTATTTACCGTTTACGTCTTAATCATTATCGGTAGTTATTATTACAGTGTGTTTTTAGACTGGTTACCAGAAACGTTTCCGGCTGTTTGGGTTTTTGTTGCCGTATTTGCTCACTTTTTAACTAGAAGTGGGGTCAGAACGTTTGTGAAACCAGCAGATGTCGTCTTTTTATTGCCTTATGAGTCGAAGTTAGGTCGATATTTTCAAGCGTCTAAATGGTATAGTATAGGATTACAAGGCGGAGTCATTCTTCTTGTCCTTGTTGTTCTCTCACCTTTATTTACTCAGTACTTAGCACAAGATGTAGGAAGTTTGCTTCTTGTCTTCTTCCTTTTAATAGTGGCAAAAGTATGGAATGTATTTGCGAGTTTCGAGGAACAACGATTCCAAAGTGAAGCAGAGAGAAGTACTCACTTTTTCCTAAGAGGGATCATAAATATTGTTTTCACGTATCTCCTTTTTTCAGGAGCGAACATCCTTTATCTCCTTGTGTTGTACATTATTATGGTTGGACTCTATTTCCTTTATTATCAGAAGATAGCTAACCAATTAACGGTAAAGTGGGATCATTTAATTGCAGTTGAACAAGGAATGTTACTATTCTTTTATCGTATTGCCAATGCCTTTACAGATGTTCCGCAATTACGAAATAAAGTGAAGCCAAGAAATTATTTAAAGTGGATCGTAAACGTCATTTCTGATCCAAATAAATCGGTTTATCATTATTTATTTGCGCGTTCCTTTCTACGGTCTAATGACTACCTTGGGATCTACATAAGACTTGTGGTTATTTCCGCTATTCTACTTATTGCATTACCAAGTGGTTGGCTTCAACTAGTCGTATTCGTTCTATTTATGCATATGGTGACGAATCAATTGTCTACTATTTGGTATCATTACGATACAAACATGTGGGTGGATCTTTATCCAACTGAACCCGAAGAAAAAAAACAGGCATTGTCTCAAGTTGCCTTGCGGTTGCTACTGATGATGACAGCTGTTCAACTAGGAGTTTTACTAGTTTCGTCAACATTAATGATAGCCGGTTTGGCCCTGATTATTGGGTGTGCATATAGTTACGTTGGAAGTCAAAATCTCATTCATAAGCGAAAAAAATAGTCATCTTCTTGTCAGTTACTGCATCTATAAGGACAAAGAGGGATTTGTCATAAGGAGTGGACAGCATGTACGAAAAGGAGATTACAGAGGAACTAACAAGATGGAAGAGGAAGATGTTGAAAAGACCGTCGTTGATGGGGAGATATACAAAAGGTCTACAACAGAAAATGAATAACTGGGTGCCAGAAAAAGTTCATTCTGTTGTAACAGCGAGCATTAAAAACATGGTTCATGCCACCCTCGTTGGATCAGAGTATACAACGAAAAAGCAGCCGGAGGTCGCACTCAGCTTAGAAGAAAGAGAAGAGAAGGTACATCAGCTAATCAAGGCTTACAAACGTACAGCTGCACTTGAAGGAGCTGGTACCGGTGCGGGAGGGATTTTGCTAGGGATGGCAGACTTCCCCTTACTCTTAAGTATTAAGATGAAGTTCTTGTTTGATGTCGCTTCAGCTTATGGGTATGATGTTCGTGATTATCGCGAGCGGTTATACGTTCTCTATCTTTTTCAACTTGCTTTCGCAAGGGACGAAAAGAAAGCAAATTTACTCGAACAATTAGAGGGGTGGGAAGCCCAAAAGGAAGAACTCCCTGAAAAAGAAGAATATTTAGCCACGTTTGACTGGAAAGCTTTTCAATTAGATTATCGAGATTATATTGATTTGCCCAAAATGTTACAGCTTATTCCTGGTTTTGGAGCAGTCATAGGTGCAGCAGCAAATTATCGCTTTCTAGATGTTCTAGGAGAAACAGCGATGAACGGCTATCGAATCAGATGGCTTTCTTCTTTACCAAAAGAATAAAAGAGGGATGGGGGCCTAGTTAGAATAGGCTGCGAAACGATCTCTAAATGTAGGAATGGCCCGTCAAATTGTATTCAATTCGACGGGCCATTTTTGTTTGTTCTTCATCAAGCCGATGAAAGACGAAATCCGGTTGAATGACGATGAAAGGTCCTTCATCAAGCCGATGAAGAACAAACCCCGGTTGAATGAACGATGAAAGGTCTTTCATCAAGCCGATGAAGGACGAAGCCCGGTTGAATGAACGATGAAAGGTCCTTCATCAAGCCGATGAAGGACGAAACCCGGTTGAATGAACGATGAAATGTCTTTCATCAAGCCGATGAAGGACGAAGCCCGGTTGAATGAACGATGAAATGTCTTTCATCAAGCCGATGAAGGACAAACCCCGGTTGAATGAACGATGAAATGTCTTTCATCAAGCCGATGAAGGACGAAACCCTGGCTAAATAATCGATGAAATATCCTCCATCAAGCAAACATTTAAAGTTACTCCTCTTATTAGCACCCTGGTTAAATAGTAAAGGGAAGAGATTGAGAAATTCTGTTTAAGTAGGCAGAGATGACAGCGAATTGTCCTGTAAATAACAAGATACCCAAGATGACCATAATCCCACCACTTACTTTCTGAATAGTAGGCAACCATCTATTTAGTCTTCTAACTTTATTTAATGAACGGGACCAGAGTAGTGCTACTAAAAGAAAAGGAATCCCTAGACCAATGGAATAAATCAATAACATAAACACCCCGGACCACATCGTGTCCGCTTGGCTAGCCATGAAAAGAATAGAAGAAAGAACAAGTCCGATACAAGGAGACCACCCTGTCCCGAATAGAAATCCAAGTAATACCGAATTCGCGAAGCTGGCTGTTTTCTTTGGCTTAACGGAAAACTTCTTTTCACTTAGAAGCATGCGAATAGAAATGACTCCCATCATCTGTAATCCAAAAACAGCGATAATTATGCCGCCAATTTGTTCAAATAGTTGTCGATTGCCTAGAAAAGCTTGGCCAATAAAAGTCGAAGATAAACCGAGCAGAAGGAAGATCATCGTAAATCCCATGATGAATCCAAGACTTCTGGAAATAATGAGTCTTCGATCCGCATTTATTTGATTGTCCGATATATTAGTACCTGTTAATTGAGCTAAGTAAGCGGGTACTAGCGGAAAAACACAAGGGGACAAAAACGAAACAACCCCCGCTAAAAAGGCGAGCCATATTGATACTTCAGTCATGATTGAACACATCCTTAAAATAAAGTGAATCGAAAATTGGAAAAGCTGTACTTGTCTGTTCTATCTTATTCTAGATCATTGTTGATATATGAATCAATTTTAACCATGTCTTATCTATTATATCTGAATCTACATAGAAACAAGGCTCAAATGAAAAACGTTCACAAATAAGTAAGGAAGATCAGTCTTAAGGCGGAGAGAAAAACATTTTACAGGTTGGCTTCAAATCTTCTCATTTCTCCTACAATAAAAGTAAGTTAAAAAGGAGGAAAGATAGATGAAACAAACAGGAAAGATGATAGGTGGGATACTTCTTCTATTCATAGGAGTCAACATACTTCTTGGAATGATAGGAGTCAATATTGGAGGATTACTGGGTGTTCTTATAGGGGCTGTTTTACTCTATTGGGGATATTCGAGATACCAAATCAAAGACCAATGGTCATTTTCAAGCATTATTCTTGTTGCACTCGGTGTGTTGATGGTGCTTGGTGGACTTGGAGGAATTGTCAGCTTAGTGATTGGAGCTTTCCTAATCTATGGTGGCTACAAACTAATACGCACTAAAATTGAAGAGAGTGTTGATTTGAAAAAAAGGAATAAAGAATGTTCCTATGACACGATTGATGAAGAGTTTACGAAGTTAATGGAAGAAGGAGGAGACAAATATGTTAGATAGAATGAATCAATTAATAAAGGCATATATAAATGAGGGGTTGGAGCGAATAGAGGATCCCGCCATCATGGTGAAGCAATACATGAGAGATGTGAAAGAACAGGTGTTAAGGGCTGAGAAAGAATGGAATAGGGCAAAGCTTGAGAAAAAAACGTTAGAGCACAATCTTTCAGCTGCTCGTGATTTATTTGCAAAACGAGAAGAGCAAGCCGTTATTGCGATTCAGGCAGGGGATGAAGAATTAGCTCGTAAAATTCTCCTAAACAAGAAAGAAATTTGGGAGAGAATGAACGAGTTGGAAAAAAGAATAGCTGAAAATGATGAGGTAAGATGCCAAAAGGAATTAGAGTTTGAGCAACTCCAAACCAAATATACCCAGCTACAAGAGAAGAATTTAGAGTTAATTGTGAGAGTTCAAGCAGTGCGGGCAAGTAAGCAAATGAATGGACGAAACGAGAAAGTAGATGGACAAACGGACTGGATTGACAAACAAGTAATGAACCCAGAATGGGAAAAAGAAAGTGAAATTGAACGTGAACTAGCGCATTTAAGAGAAAGAGTTCAAAGTAACTCATAGTAAAAAAGGGAGTTTCGTTTGTGTTCTACTTCATGAAAGTAGAAGGCTTCGACTCCCTTTTAAAATCTTTTCTCAGCTATAAAAGAATCACTAGGCTTGCTCGGAAAAATTCTATATAGTTAATATGATTGGTAATAGTTAGGAGGGGGAACATGAAGGTATTTTTAGGAATCATATTAATTGTTGTTGGCTTACTCCTTTTAGTCACAACGATTTCGTTACCTTTTACTAGCTCTCAAAAAGCAGAGAGTGGTAGTTCACTAACAGCAGATATGAGTAACGTGAAAACCCTTGATTTATCTAGTACTTCGGTAGATTGGGTAATACAAGAACATGACAGTCAAATGCTGAAGGTGGAACTGTCAAAACAGGATAAACAAGTAAAATTAATTAAAAAAGAAAACAACGAAACCATAGAGATTGAGGTGAAAGAACCGAGATTTCGATTTTTTTCGTTTAACTTCTCAGGAAAGGGCCAGGCCATTGTTTACCTTCCTGTCACTTATAAGGAAAATGTAATAGTAAATAGCGTGTCAGGAACAATTGAGTTAAAAAATGATCGGAACCTACATTCACTAACCTCTCAAACCGTTTCGGGGAATATAGTAGGATCAAACGTCTTAGTTGATTCTTTCCAAGCGAAAACAACCTCTGGGCGAATTCAATTTAAGGATGTTGCTTCGAATCTAACCAAAATTGAAAGTGTGTCAGGAGATGTTCAAATTGACCAAATGTCGGGAGAGTTAGATACAAAAACCGTTTCAGGAAATGTAGATATTGGGTTCAAAGAAGAAAATGAGAATACCTATATTAAGACCGTTTCAGGAGATGTTCGGGTCAATCTACCGGTAGGAAATGCCGATTTGAAACTTACTACCGTTTCGGGTGATTTGCGGATCGACCATACGCTCCAACAACAATCGGTGAACAAACGATCACTTACTGGTATAATAGGCGATGGGCTTTATCCAGTAACGATTGCTACCACCTCAGGAGATATTATTCTACATGAACGCTAAAAGAAGGGAGTAGGAGCATGAAGAAACAAACATTACTTGGACTTATTATCGTAATCATAGGCTTTAATATGTTAATTAATACGATGAATCTCTCATTAGGATCCTTCGTTGCTCCGCTCATTTTCTTTGTGATCGGTTTGTTTTTTTATAAACGCAAGCATAGTTTTATCAGCCTTATTTTCTTCATTATTACAGCGAGTATTATTTTTGATCAATTTTTAGGTATGAATTTCATGGGGTTGCTTATCGCGTTCGCCGCGCTATATTTTGGGATTCGCTTAGTTCGATCTCCTAAAAGAGAGAAAAGGGAAAAACATAGCAAACGAGTGAGAAAAGAAAACGTTCATGAACCGATAAAAAAACAAATGGACAACCAAAATGAGTCTTTCACTGATACGACTAATGATGCAGTGGAAGATCGCATTGTGTTTACACCAACGATGCGAAGAAGTTTAATTGGGGAAGTTCACTATTTAGGAGAAGCCTTTGAGTTACATGATTTAACGATTTGGAACGGAATTGGGGAAGTTCGAATCGACCTTTCAAAAGCGATTATCCCTGAAGGAGAAACCGTTATTGTTGTACAAACCTTTATTGGCGAGATTGACTTTTATGTACCAGAAGATTTAGCGATTGCTATTCAAGCATCGTCAACAATAGGCGAGGTTTCTATTTTTCATGAAAAACATGGTGGAATCAATCAACAGATTAGCATAGCGACAAAGGACTTTAAACAATCACCTAGACGAGTCAAACTCATCCTATCTACATTCATTGGTGAAGTGAAGGTGAGAGTAGTATGAGAAAAAGATTAGCGAGTATCCGGTGGCAATTTATTCGTCATAGTGTCATTGTAACGCTTATTTTATCTATTCTACTGCTTTTTTTACTAACGTATGATGAAGCTCGTGGTTTGCTTTTGTTATTTGATCGAAAATTAGCAGGAATTCCTCTATTCTTTTGGTTACTAGCGGTTATTTTGCTGACAGGTGTAGTTGGTGGCTATATTCAAGCAGATCCAATCAGAAGAAAATTAGATCAGCTCATCCATGGGTCTTTACGATTTGAACGAGGTACATTCACACATCGTGTTGAAGTAGAGGGTTCGGATGAGATAGCGGAGCTTGCTAGGCGTTTAAACGGTATGGCTCAAAATTTTGAAGAACAAGTAGCCTCCCTACAACGCTTATCGAAAGAGCGTGCTGAAATGCAAGAAACGATAAAAAATGCAGCTGTTACTGAAGAACGACAACGCTTGGCTCGGGATCTACATGATGCTGTTAGTCAACAATTGTTTGCGATTTCCATGATGACCGCTGCTATAAAAGAAACGATGTCTCAAAGCTCTGACCCGGCTGTAGAACAAATCAAAATGGTAGAGAAAATGGCAAATACGGCGCAAGCTGAAATGCGGGCTTTGCTCCTACATCTAAGGCCAGCTCACTTAGAAGGAAAAAGTTTAAAAGATGGAATCCATCAACTGTTTATAGAGATGGAAGAGAAATACGGAATGGTTGTAAGCGTCACAATTCAAGAGGATTTAAAGATTCCTAAAGGAATAGAAGATCAAATCTTTCGGATGGTTCAAGAAGCGATTTCCAATGTTCTTAGGCATGCCAAAGCTACTCAGCTCGAGTTACAACTGAAACAAACAGCGAAAGAGCTAAAGGTAAAGCTGATAGATAATGGAATCGGATTTGATGCGAAAAATGTTCAGCAAAATTCATATGGTTTACATACGATGAAAGAGCGGATGACCGAAATAGGTGGGACGCTCCAAATTGTCTCTGTACCGAATAAAGGTACTCAAATTGAGGCCAATATTCCGATTGCCTGGAAGGGGGAGAAACATGATTCAAGTTCTGCTAGTTGATGATCATGAAATGGTTCGAATGGGCTTATCCGCATACTTATCTACACTACCTGACATAGAAGTGGTAGGGCAAGCAAGCAATGGGATAGAAGGAATACAAGCTGCGCTTGACGTAAAACCAGATGTCGTGTTGATGGACTTAGTAATGGAGAAAATGGACGGCATTGCAGCTACAGCTGAGATTGTGAAGAACTTGCCGAATTGCAAAGTGATTGTGCTAACGAGCTTTATAGATGATGAAAAGGTGTATCCGGTTATTGAAGCGGGAGCTTTTAGTTATTTACTCAAAACGTCTTCTGCAAGCGAAATAGCTGGAGCGATTCGTGGGGCTGTGGAAGGAAAGCCGGTTGTAGAGGCACAAGTGACTAATAAAATGCTAGATCGAATGCGAGGGAACAAGGAAAAACCATTACATGACTCGTTAACACCACGGGAAAGAGAAGTGCTTGAGCTAGTGGGAGAAGGGAAGACAAATCAGGAAATAGCTGACACACTCTTCATTGGAATTAAGACAGTCAAAACTCATGTTAGTCACGTTTTACAGAAACTTGAGTTAGAAGATCGAACGCAAATGGCTATATACGCCCATCGTTCAGGTTTAGTAAAGTAGAAAACATGCAAAGAGCTTAGATTCTCTGCATGTTTTCTTTTTTTTAGCTGTTTAAGGGGTATTTATTTAATGAAATACGTTGTAACAAAGGATGGGCGAGGAAAGATGGTTGTTGGTAAGGCTTGAGACGTTCCGCGCTTTTTATGAGCATTTTCATAAGACTTAGATGTTCGCCAATTCGTAAAGGAAGCTTCGTCATCCCAGATCGTCATAATCGCGTATGTGTCATCAGTGATCGGACGTAAAATGCGAATTGCCTGAAATCCAGGCTCTCCTTCAACCAATCCTGCACGGTTCATAAATCGCTCTTCAAATGACGAACGACCTTCTTCGCTAACGGGAATGTTGTTTATAACAACATATCCTTCTTTATGTAGTGCCCCTGTTTCACTTAAAATCTCGTATTGTTTGGCGGTATGGTCTTCGACTTTCTCTTCTACATAAACAACACTTCCTGAGTCACCTTTCATGAGCAGTCCAGTTACACCAGATGTTTCATTGCTTAGCGATATCATACTTGCATGTTTCATGGTCTTACCTCCTAGGATTATAATGTGTGAAACGAAAAGTCTATCTACTCGTAAATAAGTGTAGCCTACGAGAGATTTACTGTGCAACTGTTATGAATGACTATAGACGGGTATAGTAGGTAATAGAAGGGAGGTGTGAGATTGAAAAAGAAGATTGTTATTAGCTTCATTGCTATATTAGGTACAACGCTTTTTGCACTTATTATTTATTTAGGCATTATATTAGCAGGTAATTATGTGATAGATGATCAAAAGCTTGTTATGAAGACAACGACATCTCTTGTAGATCAAGACGGAGAAGTGTTAACGCAGTTATTTGTAGAAAATAGAGAACTTGTGACGATACAAGAAATTCCTTTACATGTTCAACAAGCCTTTATATCTGTAGAAGATACACGGTTTCATAGTCACCAAGGAATTGATTTTCGCGCTATAGGAAGAGCGCTTTACCGAGATTTGCTTGCGGGAGCTAGAGTGGAAGGAGGAAGCACAATCACTCAGCAACTCGCCAAAAATGTCTTTTTAACGAGTGAAAAAACGTTGTTGCGAAAAACGACTGAAGTGTTAATTGCAATGAATTTGGAAAGAAGATACAGCAAAAATGAAATATTAGAAATGTATTTAAATCGTATTTATTTTGGTCACGGTGCTTATGGAATTCAAGCTGCCTCTAAATTGTACTTTAATAAAGATGTGCAAGATCTATCTGTGGAAGAAGGGGCGCTTCTTGCTGGATTGCCTAAGGCTCCTAATACGTATTCTCCAATTGCCAATCTTGAAAGAAGTAAGCAAAGGAGAGATCTCGTTATAACGTTAATGGAAAGGCAAGGGGATCTTACGAACGAAGAGGCGAAACATTTACGTGGAAGAACAGTTGTGATTGATCAGAATAGAATCTCCGAAAATGTTGCCTATCTTACCTATATTGATATGGTTTTAGATGAGGCAAAGGAACGTTTTCATTTATCGAATGAAGAGGTTCTTACGGGCGGCTACCAAATTATTGTTCCAATGAACAAAGAGATGCAAGAAGTGACGTATCAAAAACTAGAGGAAGATCGTTATTTTCCAAATGAAAGTGGAGATGCGGAGGCTGCAGTGGTGTTTCTTGATGTTCAAACAGGTGGAGTGTTAGCTGTTCAAGGTGGAAGGGAGTATGTCCGAAAAGGGATCAATCGAGTTAATATCAAACGCCAACCCGGCTCTACCATTAAACCGCTAGCTGTTTATGCACCTGCAATGGAAAGATATGACTATGTCCCGTATTCATTACTAGTAGATGAATTAATTGATTATGATGGATATACACCTAGAAATTATAATCAAGAGTATGTCGGCCAAATGACAATGTATGATGCATTAACTTATTCAGCCAATGCACCAGCAGTGTGGTTAGTAAATGAACTTGGAACTGAAACAGCTGCAAGTGCATTAGAGAGCTTTGGCATTGAAACAGAGGACAGGGGCTTAGCCATTGCATTAGGTGGAATGACTGAAGGGACTACCCCTCTGGAGTTAGCTGCGGCATATAGTGCATTTGCCCGTGACGGGAGCCGAATAGAACCTTATTTTATTGAAGCTATTTATAATCAAAATGGCGAAAGAATCGTAGGGGAAGCCAAAAAGAGTGAGCAAGTGATTTCCACTCAAACAGCTTGGTATATGACACGAATGCTTGAATCAGTTGTACAAAATGGCACCGGTAGGAGTGGAGAGGTACAAAGTGCACTTGCTGGAAAAACGGGGACAACGTCTTATCCTGAAGTGGAAGGTGCCACCATGGATGCTTGGTTTGTAGGGTATACACCGAACGTCGTTGGTTCTGTATGGATGGGGTATGATGTAACATCAAAAGATCGTTATTTTCAGGGAGGTAGCGGGTATCCTACTGTTTTATTTAAGGATGTTATAAATGAAATGCCCTCAACTCAGCGAAAGAGGGCGTTTGAGAAACCTGCTGATGTCATTGAACTTGATCCACCCGTTGTTTTGCCGCAAATTACCGATTTAACAGCGACATTTTCTATAGGTGGAAGAGGGTTATCGAGTATTCACCTTCAATGGACTGGCAATGATGATGAGAGAATCTACTATCACATTTTTGAGAAAGATAAAGATGAGAGAGAACTAATCGCAACAGTAGTCGGTCAAACAGAGTTTTTCATTAATAGTTCCAATCCCTTTACTAATAAAAAGTACGAAGTGATTCCATACAATTCTATAACAAAGCAAGAAGGAGAAGCTTCCAATCTAGCGGATGTTACCTTTCGATTTGGATTTCATTAAATTCTCAAAGAACATCTCCCTTCTGATTAGACGTTGCTCTCAGGAGGGAGAGCTACTTATTCGAAACGTATGTTTCAATCGTGAGAAGGAGAAGGTATGAATGCTTCATCTTTTTAATTTGTGAATGTAATTCGTTTCCTGATTTTTGACAGGTGGTTGATAAGATTCATCTATTTTATGACAGTTGTTCACATTTGGTATACACGTGTGCTTTCGGTCATTATAGTAAAAGTTGAATAAAATGCTTTTTTGAATTGGTTCAAGTAAAATAGATAGTAACGATTAATAAAGGAGTGGCAGAATGGATCAGAAGTTATTCAATGATACGTTTTTAAAAGCATGTAGAGGAGAGGCTCATGATCATGTTCCTGTTTGGTATATGCGTCAAGCTGGAAGATCGCAGCCAGAATATAGAAAGATTAAAGAAAAGTATTCTCTGTTTGAAATTACGCATCAGCCAGAACTATGTGCGTACGTAACAAAACTACCAGTGGATCAATATAACAATGATGCTGCAATTTTATATAAAGATATTATGACACCGCTACCTGCAATTGGGGTTGACGTGGAGATTAAATCTGGAATTGGACCTGTCATTGATAATCCGATCCGAACAAAAGCAGATGTTGAAAGGTTAGGAACGATTAATCCAGAACAAGATGTTGCTTATGTATTAGATACGATTAAACTATTACGTCAGCAACTAACGGTACCTTTAATTAGTTTTGGGGGGGCTCCTTTTACGTTAGCGAGTTATATGATTGAAGGTGGACCTTCGAAAAATTATAACAAGACAAAGGCTTTCATGTATGCTGAACCTGAAGCTTGGCATCTCTTAATGGATAAACTAGGTGAAATGACAATTACATATGTGAAATCGCAAATTGCAGCAGGTGCGCAAGCGATTCAAATCTTTGATTCATGGGTAGGGGCATTGAATGTGGCTGATTATCGTACATTCGTGAAACCGGTAATGAATCGAATTTTTGCGGAATTAAAGCAAGAAAACGTTCCTTTAATTATGTTTGGTGTGGGAGCTAGTCATCTTGCGAATGAGTGGAATGACTTGCCGTTAGATGTAGTGGGACTTGATTGGCGTTTATCCGTGCAAGAGGCTCGCGATTTAGGAATTAAGAAAACGGTTCAAGGAAATTTAGATCCTGCTATTTTATTAGCTCCGTGGGAAGTCATTGAAGAGCGCACGAAAGCCATTTTAGACCAAGGAATGAAAAACCCTAACTTTATTTTTAATTTAGGACATGGTGTGTTCCCAGAAGTGCAACCAGATACGTTGAGACGATTAACTGCGTTTGTTCATGAGTATTCGATGAACAAAATGTAATAAGAGGTGAGAGAATTGACAAAGAAAAAAATAGGATTACTTGTTATGGCATATGGAACGCCAAGAAAAAAAGAAGAAATTGAGCCGTATTATACGCATATTCGGTACGGGAGAAAGCCATCAGAAGAAGCGTTAACGGACTTAACGGAACGTTACGAGGCTATTGGGGGCATTAGTCCGCTTTCTAAAATTACAGAAGATCAAGCTTTCGGACTAGAAAAACAATTAAATAGTGAATTTGAAGATATTGAGTTTAAAGCGTACCTCGGTTTAAAACACATTGATCCGTTTATTGAGGATGCGGTAAAGCAAATGAAAGAAGATGGAATAGAGGAAGCGGTCAGCATCGTATTAGCTCCTCATTTTTCTACATACAGCGTGAAATCGTACAATGGACGTGCTCATGAAGAGTCAGAAAATCTAGGTGGTCCCACAATCTATAGTATAGAAAGTTGGTATGATGAACCTTCTTTTATTGATTATTGGGTAAATCAAGTAAAACAAACACTAAATAAAATTGAAGATAAGGAGAAGACCTGTGTAATTTTCTCAGCACACAGTTTACCAGAGAAAATTATCAAAATGGGTGATCCTTATCCACAACAATTGCAAGAAACAGCCGATTTGATTGCGGAAAAAGCAGGAATTGCTCATTATACAATAGGATGGCAAAGTGAGGGAAATACACCGGACCCTTGGCTTGGACCTGACGTCCAAGATTTAACAAGAGATCTTTATGAAAAACATGGATACACATCGATTGTCTATTGTCCGGTTGGATTTGTAGCCGATCACTTAGAAGTTCTTTATGACAATGACATCGAATGTAAAGTGGTAACAGATGAACTTGGGATTGATTACTATCGTCCGGAAATGCCAAATGCCAAACCTGAATTTCTCAAATGCTTAGCAACAATTGTGAAAAAAAAGCTTGAAGAGAGAAAGTAGTGAGGACTTGTGGGACAAAAGGAAAGAAAGATAGCGATTGTCGGTGGTGGAATAACGGGATTAGCAGCAGCTTATAAATTAGAGCAAGCGAGAGCTGAAGGTGCGCAAATTTCGTATGATTTGTTTGAGAAAAGTGAACGTCTTGGAGGGAAAATACAAACAAAGCGAGTGAATGGGTTTGTTATTGAACTAGGGCCAGATTCGTACCTAGCTAGGAAGGATAGCATGACTAGGTTAGCGAAAGACGTGGGATTAGAAAAGGACCTTCTTTATAATACAGCAGGACAGGCGTATGTGCTAAAAGGGGAAACTCTTTACCCCATACCTGGTGGAGCCATAATGGGGATTCCTACTGAAATTAAGCCTTTCTTACAGACGAATTTATTATCGCCTCTTGGAAAATTGAGAGCTGCTGGAGACTTCTTTTACCCACGTATAACGGCTAGGGATGAAGATATCTCACTCGGACATTTCTTCCGACGAAGATTAGGCAATGAAGTGGTTGATCATCTGATTGAACCACTTCTATCAGGGATTTATGCTGGTAATTTAGATAAATTAAGCCTAAAAGCTACGTTTCCACAGTTCCAACAGGTCGAACAAAAGCATGGAAGTCTCATTCGTGGAATGAAAGGGCCAAAGACGAATCCATCACAACAACCACAAACAGAGACAAGTAAGCCGAAGGGGATGTTCGTTTCCTTTCGTCGGGGGCTTGAATCATTGGTTGAGGCCATTGAAACAAAGTTAGATCCAAGTTCAGTTCATAAATCCTGTAATCTTACAAAGGTTGTTAAGCAGGATGGAACCTTTCAATTGCAATTTGAAAATGGTGAGACCGCTACTTACGATGATGTTATTATCACAACACCACCTAAGGTGACAGCTGAATTATTGGGTGATTACCCGTATTTTACTTATTTACGAGATATGGATGCTACAACAGTAGCTACTGTTGCGATGGCGTTTAAAAAGGATAAAGTGAAAAATCATAAAGATGGTACGGGATTTGTTGTTTCGAAGAAAAACAACTATAGTATTACTGCTTGTACGTGGACTCATAAAAAGTGGGCACATTCAACTCCAGAAGGGTATGCGTTGCTTCGAGCCTATGTAGGCCGTGCGGGAGATTCTGCGATTGTTTCTCGTTCTGATGAAGAAATTCTACGTGCCGTCCTTTATGATTTGAAACAAATTATGACCATTGAAGGAGATCCTGAATTTTACTTCATTAAACGTTGGCAAGAGTCGATGCCTCAACCAAATGTTGGTCATACGTTTAAGATAGCGAAAATCAAGGAAGACATGGTCCGAAACTTATCTGGCCTGTACCTTGCTGGTGGAGGGTATGACGGAATTGGACTACCGGATTGTATAAATCAAGGTGAGGAAGTAGTAGAGCAAATTTTAAAAAAGTGGTAGGGTAAGAAAGAGAAACCAATGTCGGAGAGGTTACGAAACAAGTAGCCTCTCTTTTTTAGCTTAAACCATCTTACTACTGATCATTATAAAAGAGATAAGGGAGAGAGAATAATGGATAACTCTGTTGTTAATCAAATAAGTTTAATAGATGAATCTGATTTACAAGCGGAACTCCAAGTGCAACATTGGATGGCTCCTCCTCATTTCTTAGTCTATGAAGGCCAGTCCCTCAAAGAAATACTTGAAATGATGCAACATAAAAATGAAGATTTGATCCTTATAAATACGGATCACAATGTACTCGGAATCGTTACGCAACAGAAGATCAACCATCTTTATTTACAAGGGGTATCTCTTGACGTCTTACTAGAAGAAGTGTGGGTAGAAGAAACAGAAGTGATACTTCCTGAAACATCGATTTTGCATATCACATTAAACAGTAGAGTCGTTCCAATCGTAAATCATGATTCTAAAATTATTGGTTCGATTAGCTCTAAAGAATTGTTGTTGGCCCAAGAATTTTTAATTAGTTCCATTAAACATAACGTTAATGTAATAGATATTATTCTGGATATCGCTTACGAAGGCGTGACTCTTGTTGATCGGAATGGTTTTATCGTGAAGATGAATGAAGCGTATCGAAATTTTTTAGGGATCAGGACTAAGGATGTAATCGGAAAACATGTAACCGATGTAATTGAAAATACAGAACTTCATACAACCGCCAAAACGGGTATTCCTCAAAGGGGAGAAATTCAAGTGATTCGCGGTCAAAAAATGATCGTTCATCGAATTCCAATATGGCAGAACAATGAGCTAATTGGAGCAATCGGAATGTTAATTTTTGAAGGGGTTTCTGAATTGTATCGTATCTTAGAAAATGCAACTTCAGCTTCTACTGATTTTCCGAAAACAACTCGTAATAGAATAGGGAAAGAAACACAAAAACAACCTTCTTCAATTAACGTACTAGATCGAATACTCGGCGTTAGTGACGAAATCCTTGCCTGCAAAAGGCTAACGAAGAAAGCTTCGACAACAAGTGCAACTGTATTAATTACGGGAGAAAGTGGAACAGGGAAAGAAGTGTTTGCTCAAGCTATTCACCAATTAAGTGGGCGGTCAGAAGGTCCATTTATTGCTATTAACTGTGCCGCTATCCCTGAGAATCTCCTGGAGTCTGAATTGTTTGGGTATGAAGAAGGAGCCTTTACTGGAGCGAAAAAAGGGGGAAGTGTAGGTAAGTTTGAATTAGCGAACGAAGGAACGATTTTTTTGGATGAGATAGGAGATATGCCTAAGCATATGCAAACCAAAATTCTCCGTGTCTTAGAAGAGAGAGAAGTAATGAAAGTAGGGGGGATTCAAACAGTTCCTATTAGTGTGAGAGTCATTGCTGCAACTCATCAAAATCTATTGGAAAAGGTGAACGAAGGGTCTTTTAGAGAAGATTTATATTATCGTTTAAATGTAATTGAATTAACCATTCCTCCATTAAGAAGAAGACAAAAAGATATACCGATTTTATTTACTCACTATTTGAAAAAATATTTTCAAGAATATAAAGTACAAGAGAAAAAGGTTGCACCAGAAGTAATCAATAAGTTAATGAATTATGATTGGCCTGGGAATATTCGTCAACTAGTTAATACAACTGAACAATTGGTCACATTAGTTGAGGAAGATGTAATTGAAGTCTCTCATTTGCCTGCACAAGTTAAAGATCAGTCAAGAACAACAGTGATTAGCCAAAGCCAAAGTCAACCGTTAAAACGTAACCGTATGGAGCAAGAGAAAGCAACAATAGAAGAGATATTAGAAGAGGTTGGGGGAAATAAGACCGAAGCAGCGAAACGGCTTGGAATTCATAGAACGACTATTTATAAAAAATTAAAACAATATAACTTAGAATAGTGTAGCAAAAAAGATACATATCTGTTGATGATGTATCTTTTTTGCTACACTTTGTCATTTGTTTATTTTGAAAATGTGGCGTCTTTTCAACAAATTAAAAGTTGGCACAGTTATTGCATTGTTATAAGTGTTAATAAAAAGGAGGGATTTAGATGAATGTATCCACTGTCCACTTACCTAAAAGTATTTTTTACGGTCAAGGTAGTTTTGGAAAAGTAGGAGAAGAGACAGCTAAGTTAGGTCAAAAAGCTCTTATTATTAGTGACCATGTGATGAAAAGTCTAGGAAACTTAGAAAAGTGTCATGATTATTTAAAACATGCTGGGGTAGCGTTTGTAGACTACTTAGAAGTAGCGAGTGAACCAACGGATCAGTATGTTCATGAAGCTTTGTCATTAAAAGAAATAGAACAATGTGATGTTATTATTGCACTAGGTGGGGGAAGTTGCATTGATACAGCTAAAGCAGTTGCCGTATTAGCAACAAATAGTGGTAATATAAGTGACTACATGAATTTGAAAACGTTAGCAAAAAACAAACCTCTGCCTTTACTAGCCATTCCAACAACGGCAGGAACGGGATCAGAGGCAACTGATGTCACGGTTATTACGAACACGAGCAATGATGTGAAAATGATGATTAAGCAACCGGCCTTTATGCCTGAAATTGCGATTGTGGATCCAGTCTTGACGATCTCATCGCCCAAAAATACAACGTCGGCAACAGGTATTGATGCGTTAACTCATGCTCTAGAAGCTTATATTTCAAGAAAAGCACATCCGTTTACTGACCATATGGCTCTGTCAGCGATCAAATTAATTACTGAAAACATTTTAGAAGCGTATCACAATGGTTCTAATCTTGAGGCGCGTGACAAAATGATTTATGGATCGATGCAAGCTGGTATTGCTTTCTCAAATGCTTCGGTTTGTTTAGTTCATGGCATGTCAAGACCAATTGGAGCCTTATTCCATGTTCCTCATGGTATTTCAAATGCAATGCTTTTACCGGCTATTTTAGAATACACAAAAGATTCATGTGTAGAACGTCTAGCAGAAATCGGACGATTTTTATATCCAGACCTGAAAGGGTTTTCAAATGAAAACATGGCAAACAGAGTAGTTGATAACATTTTAGACCTTTGTCGTAGTCTTACTATTCCTAACTTAAAAACATGGGGTGTAGATGAGAAAGAATTTGAAAGTGTTCTTGAAAAGATGGCTAGAGATGCCATGGATAGCGGAAGTCCAGCCAATAACCCTAAAGTTCCAACTGAATCAGAGATCATCTCACTTTATCGTCGAGCATACGTCTATGAACATTCATTAAAAAAAGTATAGTCATTTCTTTTGTAGGGGGAAAAAAGATGCTGAGCATGATTGGGCTATTTGTTGCGCTAGGACTTCTCATCTATTTAACTATGAAAGGAATTAACATTATAGTTGCAGCTTTGCTTTGCTCTATTTTGTTAGCTTTAACAGGAGGTCTAAATCTTAATACGGCCATGACTGGCTTTTATATGGAAGGGTTTACAGGGTACTTTGCTAATTGGTTTTTGATTTTTCTATTAGGAGCTATTTTCGGGAAGGTCATGCAAGATACAAAATCAGCTGAATCAATTGCAAGCTGGGTTAGTCGAACCATGGGCCCACAATGGGCAGTTTTTGCTGTAGTTGGTGCGTGTGCGATTATGACATACGGTGGTGTAAGTTTATTTGTAGTAGGGTTTACCGTTTATCCAATTGCAGTTTCATTGTTTAAATTGGCCAATTATCCTCATAGGTTCATACCTGCAGCATTGGTTTTTGGTTCTATTTCTTTTACGATGACGTCACCTGGTTCACCAGAAATTCAGAACTTGATTCCAACTGAGTTCTTTGGTACAACGCCTACTGCTGGTGGTTGGGTTGGTGTAGTAACAGGGGTTTTCATCGCTGTAGTTGGTGGATTGTGGTTACGATTTCTAGTAAGAAAGGCAGTAGCAAATGGTGAAGTGTTTGAGTTGCCAAGGTCAAGTCCATTTTATTCTAGAGACAAGTCAAAAGAAGAAATTGCAGCAACGAGTGAAGAACAAAGTCTTCCGAATGCATTTTTAGCTATTTTGCCTCTTATTATTGTTATTGCGGTCTTGAATATACTCTCGTTTTATATGGCGCCTAAAACAGCTGCCCTTGTTGCGTTAGTTCTAGGTATTCTAGGTGTCTGGGGATTTAACTATAAATTTGTCCAAGAGTACTGGCAGTCCTTAGCAGAAGGAACTCAGAATTCCTTAGTTGCTATTGCCAATACTTGTGCGGTCGTTGGTTTTGGTAGTGTGGCTGCTCAAGTATCAGCATTTGATACATTTATTAATGCACTAGTGAACATATCGGGTCCTCCTTTACTTGGATTAGCTATAGGGGTCACGATCATATGTGGTTTAACAGGTTCGGCGTCTGGAGGACTTGGAATTGCCTTGCCGTTACTGGCACCGATTTATTTAGCAAAAGGAATCGACCCTGGGTCGATGCACCGAATCTCAGCGTTAGCATCAGGTGGATTAGACTCCTTGCCTCATAATGGTTATGTCGTTACAACGGTTCGAGCGATTTGTGGGGAAACACACAAAAGGTCGTATTTGCCAATTTTATGTGTAAGTGTCATTCTTCCAACGATTGCACTTATACTAGCGATTATTCTCTATTCTGTATTTTATATTTAATAAACAAATCAAGTTGAAAAGGGGTTTTTTTAAATGACAGTAACAACAACAGCAGTATTAAAAAATTACATTAACGGAGAATGGGTAGAAGCGTCATCAGCTGATTTTGAGATTGTTCCAAACCCAGCGACAGGTGAAGAAATTGCTCGTGTTCCACTTTCAACGAAGGAAGATGTAGATTTAGCTGTAAAAACAGCGAAAGAAGCGTTTAAAACGTGGAAGAAAACTCCGGTTCCAAAAAGAGCGCGTATTTTGTTTAAGTATCATCAACTTTTGATGGAAAACTATGAAGAATTAGCTAGTTTAATTACAAAAGAGAATGGTAAATGCTTTGATGATGCTTATGGTGAAGTCCTTCGAGGAATTGAGTGCGTAGAGTTTGCTGCAGGTGCGCCGACATTAATGATGGGCGAAATGTTACCTGACATTGCAACAGGGATTGAATCAGGAGCATACCGCTATCCTGTTGGAGTCATTGGTGGAATCTCTCCTTTTAATTTCCCAATGATGGTTCCTTGTTGGATGTTCCCATTAGCAATCGCTTGTGGAAATACATTCGTCCTTAAGCCTTCTGAACGTACACCATTACTCGCTGAACGATTAGTTGAATTATTTACAGAGGCAGGTTTACCTAAAGGAGTATTAAACTTAGTTCATGGAGCGCATGATGTTGTAAACGGATTACTTGAGCATAAAAACGTTAGTGCCATTTCCTTTGTAGGTTCTCAACCGGTAGCTGAATATGTTTATAAAACAGGAGCTAGTTACGGTAAGAGAGTTCAAGCATTAGCTGGTGCTAAAAATCATTCGATCGTTCTTGCTGATTGCGATATGGATAAGACTGTGCAAGGAATTGTTGGTGGAGCATTTGGAAGTGCGGGTCAACGCTGTATGGCTACATCGGTTGTCGTTGTTACAGAAGATATTGCGGATGAACTGATTTCAAGACTAAAAGAAGCAGCAGATCAATTAGTGTTAGGTGACGGATGTGATAAGTCTGTCAATCTAGGTCCGGTTATTCGTCAGTCTCATCTAGATAAAGTAAACGAAGCAATTGAAGAGGGCATTCAAGAAGGTGCGACTCTTGTTCGTGACGGCCGTACAGATGGTCAAGATTTAGATGGCTTTTTCCTAGGAGCAACGATTTTTGACAACGTGACAACAGACATGAATATTTGGAAAAAGGAAATCTTTGCACCTGTTTTATCAATTGTGAGAGTAAAAGATTTGACGGAAGCAATTGAAGTAACAAATGAGTCCGATTTTGGAAATGGCTCTGTGCTGTATACAGATAGTGGAGCAGCGGTTCGTCAGTATCGTGAAGATATTGAGGTAGGGATGCTAGGTGTGAACGTTAATGTGCCAGCTCCAATGGCATTTTTCCCATTCTCAGGCTGGAAGAATTCGTTTTATGGTGATCTTCATGCTAACGGAAAAGATGGATTGAATTTCTATACTAGAAGAAAAATGTTAACTTCACGTTGGTAATAAAAAAAGAGAGGAAAGCGCCAAAGGTCTGAACTGACCTTTGGCGCTTTTTTAAATATTATTTCCATTTATCGATACGAGAAAGGTTGTCTTGACGTTCTTGTTCGTACTTTTGTTGTTTTACCAACTTTTCTAATTCTTGTCCTGAGTACTCTCTCTTTTTGATCGTAATAGTAAATAAGATAAAGTTAAATGTCATTGTCCTGCCTCCTAAATATACATCTCTATTATTCAGGTGAGGCCTTTCACCTGTTCATACCAGCCTTGTAATACTAACCCTTTGAGAAAAATCATCGTCATTACCTCCTTTTTGATAGTTGATAGTGTTTATTGCATAAATTTGTGAATCTGTTCATTGTGGTACTCTTCTAATTTTTGTTGTCTTACTAATCGTTCTAATTCTTCGCCTGTATATTGGCGTTTTTTTATTGAGATTGTGAACAATAAAAATGTAAATGTCATTTTGATCACCACCTTTCAAATAAGAGTTGGAAATTTACTAATATCCATATTTTGGAATCGTGAGAGGACACAAAAAACCACAGGGGAACAAATCCTGTGGTTTTAAAAAATAATCCACAGGTATACGTTCACCTGCGGCTTGTCATCATTAGCTTCCAAATAGAAATTAATAAACTTCTAGTTTGAGGCTAGCAGGTATTGAACGCATGATATATGAAGATAAGTTAGGTGTTACTAATCGTGTAATCATCATTGTGTTCAACCTCCTTTGCTCTCAAATTTACTTTCATAAGGAATTATATCCAATGTTTGGTAACTTGTAAACATAAAATGTGAACTTTTTTTGCCTATTTTAAAATTGAGTTGACAACAGACAAAAACCGCTCAGTTCCGACAGGATCTGAGCGGTTGAATTTTTATTGATTTAAAATAGCATCCAAACGAGATGTATCAACAAAGCCAGTAAGATCTGGATCTTTATCCATAAACTTTAATTCATAAGATGCATCAGCCCAAGCTTGAAGTGCTTCAGGATGTGTTTCTGTTGTAACAGCCATACGAGTCCACGCTTTTTCAAGAACCGTTTCAGGTAAACGATTTTGTGTTAAGTCAAAAAGGTGATCATTAATAGTTGCTAGTGTGTCTTCTGTATTTTCTTGTGTGTAAGCAACGGCTTGCTTATGCCCACGTAATACAGCATCAACAGCTTCTGGGTTTTCTTCTAAGAAACGTTTAGATGTAACGACAACTACACTTGCTAGTTCTTCCCCAAGGAAGACATTGTTCCATTCTGTAACAACATTTGCATTAAGCTCTTCTACTAGGTATGTTCCCCAAGGCTCGGGTGCTGCAGCTGCATCGATTTGACCTTGTTCAAACATAGCAACCATGTTCGCAGGAGCAATACGTGATTGATGTTCGACTGTTCCACCAACACGGTTTGATTCAAGACCAATTTCTTTTAGCATCATTTCTAGCTGAACATTATGTGTACAACCATTTCCAGGAGTACAGAAAGACTTACCACCAAAATCTTCAAGAGTTTCAATTCCAGAATCTTCACGAGAAACAATGAGCGTTGCACCATTAGCGGCAGCTCCAAGAACGACAATGTCTCCACCTGTTAAGAAGTAGTTAATAGCTGGACCTGGTCCAACATAACCAATATCAAGAGTACCTGTTTCAAGGGCTTCAATAAAATCATTTCCATTAGGGAAATGAGTGTACTCGGCACCTCTTTCACCTAATTCAGCATCAAAGTATCCTTTTTCTTTACCAATAATAGCAGCAGCGTGATCCAGATTTGGAAAGTACCCAATACGAACGTCACTATCTGAATCTGAACCAGTTGTACTACCAGCACCACAAGCAGTTAATGCACTAAGCGCTAAAGCAATACCAGTAGCTTTTAACCATTTTTTCATTCTACTCTCTCCCTTTATATTATCTTTTTTATTTTGCATAGCCCCAACGGCTAAGAACTTTTCGTTCAATTGGATTGAAGATGCAATATTCAACAATTAAGCCAATAACGGCAATGATAATCATAATGGCAATAACAAGTTCCATATTAAAGAAGTCACGAGCATCAAGAAGTGTGCGACCTAATCCGCCTCTACCAAGGAGCTCTGCAGCCATTAGCGCACGCCAACCGAATGCCCACGATAAACGCACACCTGTTAGAGCAGAAGGGATAGACGCCGGAATCATGACTTTCCAAATTAATTCATAGCCTTTGTAACCCATCGTTCGTGCAGCTCGAATGAGAAGAGGCTGTACATTTTTAATTCCCATCCTTACATTCATTGTCATCGGCCACGTTCCACCAAGCACGATAACAAAAAGAATGGCCGTCGTTCCTCCTTGGAACATGACTAAGGCTAAAGGAAGCCAAACGATACTTGGTACTGACTGCAGGGCAACAACAAGCGATCCTAGTGTTTCATCGGCTATTTTAGAAGTAGCTAATATAATTCCAAGAATTGAGCCAATGATAACAGCTAGAGCAAAACCTAGGCCGATTCGACCTAAACTTGTTGTTAAAGCAACAGTTAAAATCCCTGTCTCAAAAAAACCTTTATACAACTCTACAAATGAGAGGAGGGGAGAAGGGAACATTCTAGTACCAAAGGCATCAAGTCTATATATGATCTCCCATATCGCGATGAGAGCTGTAAAGAAGAGTAGCCTTCTGACTATTGTAATCATCACCCATTTCCTCCTTCATCACTTTCTCAATTTCCCCGGCTAGTTGCTTGCTTATCTTTTCTTCTAATGAAGCAAATGCTTCATCTGAGGGCTTTCTAGGACGGGCAAGAGGAACATCAAACACATTGATAATGCCACCAGGTCTTACCCCCATAAGAACAATTCGATCTGATAGTAAAATAGATTCACGAATGTTATGGGTAACAAAAATAATGGTTTTCCCTGTTTGTTCCCAAATATATTGAACTTCTTTATGAAGCATAGAACGCGTCTGTTCATCTAAAGCACCAAATGGTTCATCCATTAAGAGAACCTCAGGATCCATTGCTAAAGCACGTGCAATCGACACACGCTGTTTCATTCCACCAGATAGTTCGTGTGGATAAGAATCAACAAATTTACTTAAATGGACAAGTTTGAGGTACTCAATCGCTTTTTCTTTTGCTTCCTTTTTACTGTAACGCTTTTTTATCCCGAACATCACATTGTCGAGAACCGTCATCCAAGGCATAAGAGCGGCTTCTTGAAAGACCACGCCGCGGTCGACACCAGGTCCAGTAACTTTTCGCTCTCCTACTAAAACGGATCCTGTGCTTGCTTGATCTAATCCAGCAATGATATTTAATAGTGTTGATTTGCCGCAACCAGATGGACCTAATAATGAAACAAATTCGCCTGATTTTACATGTAAGTCAATGTTATCAAAAACTGTATATGATGTTTGCTCTTGTTTATTTTCGAATGTTTTTCCAACACTTGCAATTTTCACGTCAGACATCGTACCCCTCCTTACCAAGGAATTTCTTTACAATTCATATCATTTTAGTTGGTTTTAACTTAACTTAGTATATGAAGATCTTCTCGATCTGTCAATTGTTTTATAGGCATGTCCGATTTGGAAAGTAAGGATTGAAATCGGTTGTAACAAATTATGACGATTTAAGTCGACATGGCTTCTAGTCGGCACTTTGTGGTAAGATAATCCATGTAATGAACAGAGCGATTCTTTATTTTATTTAGGAAGGAAAAAAGGGAGAGACTGAAATGGATAACCAATTAGATGTTTTAAAGGCGCTTAGGCAAACACGTCATGATTGGTTGAACGTTATGCAGTTAATAAAAGGGAATTTAGCACTTAAACGATATGATCGAATAGAAGAAATTATTGAACAAGTGACACAACAATCGATTTGTGAGAGCAAAATTTCAGAAATACAAGCAACTAGTGTTGTGTATTTTCTTTTAACGTATAATTGGTTCAGCAGTAAAATGAAGTTAGAAATAGACGTCGCGGGTGATGTTTTTTCACTAAAAAAAGACGAAGTTCGGATGCTGCGATTATGTGAGCAAATTACGGAGAAACTATCGGAAAGAAGTTCTATAGAATCAGAAAATCATCTACTAATTACATTTTTATTTGGAGATAATGAATGTAAAATAACATTTGATTTTCAAGGTGCATTACAATCCGAAGAAAAAGACTGGCTTGAAATTGTGAATGAATGGGAGCCGGACATAGAGTTAGTGGCGTTAGATCATTCTGAATGTGTACTAGTCGCTAGGTTTATGAGAAGTTGAGGTGAAAGAGAAGATGTTTGTAGATAAGGTGAAAGTTTATGTAAAAGGTGGAGACGGTGGCAATGGACAAGTCTCTTACCGAAGAGAGAAGTACGTTCCAGATGGAGGACCTGCTGGTGGAGATGGTGGTCGAGGTGCAAGTGTCGTCTTTGAAGTAGAAGAGGGCTTACGAACACTGATGGACTTCCGTTATAAACGGCATTTTAAAGCTCAAAGGGGAGAGCACGGAAGACCCAAAAACCAACACGGAAAAAATTCAGAAGATATGATTGTCAAAGTTCCTCCTGGGACAACCGTGGTTGATGATGCAACAGGCCAAATTATAGCTGATTTGACTGAACATGGACAACGTGCGGTAATAGCGAAAGGTGGTCGTGGTGGCAGAGGAAATACTCGATTTGCGACGCCAGTCAATCCAGCACCAGATATTGCCGAGAACGGTGAACCAGGGCAAGAAAGAGATGTAGTACTTGAATTGAAAGTACTTGCAGATGTTGGGTTAGTTGGATTCCCAAGTGTCGGCAAATCTACCCTTCTCTCTGTTGTGTCTGCAGCAAAACCCAAAATTGCTGATTATCACTTTACAACGATTACTCCTAATTTAGGTGTTGTAGAGACAGAGGATAACCGAAGCTTCGTTATGGCTGACTTACCTGGATTAATTGAAGGAGCTCATGAAGGAGTAGGCCTTGGTCATCAATTTTTACGTCATATTGAGCGAACAAGAGTCATTGTCCACGTTATTGATATGTCAGCATTAGAAGGTCGTGACCCTTACGAAGACTTTCTAAAAATTAACGATGAGCTTAAGCAATATAACTTGCGCTTATTAGAAAGACCGCAAATTGTCGTGGCCAATAAGATGGATATGCCTGATTCCGAGGAAAATTTAAAGGTGTTTACAGAAAAGCTAAATGGTGAATACCCGATCTTCCCTATTTCTGCGATTACGAAAAAAGGGTTGAGAGATCTGTTGATTACAATTGCAGATAAAATCGAGGAAACACCTGAATTTCCTCTTCACGAAGAAACAGAAGAGTCAACTCGTGTTGTTTATCGTCATGAAAAAGCCGAAGTTCCATTTGTTATTACGAGAGATGATGACGGAACCTTTGTTTTATCAGGTGCTGAACTTGAACGTTTATTTAAAATGACTGACTTTTCAAGAGATGAATCAATCAGACGTTTTGCAAGACAAATGCGTGGCATGGGAGTTGACAACGCGCTACGCGAAAGAGGCGCCAAAGATGGCGATTTAGTAAGAATTATGAAATTTGAATTTGAATTTATCGATTAAAAGCAACAGAATGAAGAAAACTGTCTCTATCGAAGAGACAGTTTTTCTCTGTTAAAAGACATATTTTTGTTGTCAAAAAGTTTTGTCAATTTTATAATGAAACATAGCTCTTCGTTGAAAGAAGGTGAATACGATAGATGACATCACGAAAATCATTTTATCTTGTGCGTGAGGATATGCTAACAGAAGCTATGGAGAAAACGTTAGCAGCAAAAGAACTACTAGAACTAGGGAAAGTAAAGAAAATTAATGAAGCGGTCAATAAAGTAGGTCTGAGTCGTAGTGCTTTTTATAAATATAAAGATGGAATATTTCCTTTTCATAAAGTAGTAAAAGAGAAAATTATTACGCTGTCCATTTTATTAGTTGATCGATCTGGTTCCCTTTCTCAATTACTAGGTAAGGTGGCAGAAACTGGTGCGAACGTATTAACGATCAATCAAACCATTCCTTTGCGAGGAAGAGCTCATTTGACGCTGTCCATTGATACAGCTCCGATGAAACTGGATTTAGATGAGCTGATGGACTGGCTTGAAGGGTTAGATGCAGTAGAAAAGGTCGAACTAGTTGGAACTGGTTCATAGGAAGGAGCATCAAAACATGAAGATAGGATTTCTAGGTCCAAGAGGAACATTTACGGAAATGGCGGCTAGAGGTTTGTTTGAAAAAGGAGATTTTCTCCCTTATCGAACGATACCGGCTTGTATGGACGCTGTAGCTAATACAGAAGTAACGGTAGCGGTTGTCCCAATTGAAAATGCCATTGAAGGTTCTGTGAATATGACGTTAGATTATCTAATTCACAAACAAAGACTTCCCATTATTGGTGGGATAACCGTTCCGATTGAACAACATCTACTAGTTCATCCGAACAAGGAAGGAAATGAACTTGATAAAGTAGTCTCACATCCACACGCGATTGCTCAGTGTCATGAGTTTCTTCAAAAGTACTATCCGAATGCAGAGTGGGAATACATGAATTCAACCGGTGCAGCTGCAGAATATGTGAAAAAACATCCAGAATTAAATATTGCAGCGATCGCCAATGAAATTGCAGCAAATGAGTATGAATTGAAAATGGCTCACTCGAATATCCATGACTTTGATAACAATGGAACCAGCTTTGTTGTATTAAGCAAAGAACCAATGGAAGTTGAATTCAAAGGCGCTGCATTTACAGAAGAAAAAACAACGATCATGGTGACATTGCCTTCTGATTACTCAGGAGCACTCCATCAAGTCCTTTCAGCATTCGCATGGAGAAAATTAAACTTAAAAAAGATCGAATCCAGACCAACAAAAACGGGACTAGGAAATTACTTTTTCATTATTGACGTAGAAGGTGCAATGGATGACGTCTTAATCCCAGGAGTGGCCTCTGAAATCAAAGCACTCGGCTGTGGTGTTGAAATCTTAGGCAGCTATCCATGCTACACACTAGCTAGAAAAGAAGCGAATGTATAAGCTAAAAAGACCTGCCTGTTTTTGGCAGGTCTTTTTAGCAAAGGAACCAGAGCGAACTTCTCTGGTTCCCATGTTTTTATACAGCCCGGTTTTGGCAGGGGTGTTACGCTATTTCTCCTATTATTTTTGATCGTTGGGAGTAGGGAATTTCTATTTTTCTCTCAACAGAGCGGACGGGATGGGAGGGCCGACTCCTGCAGGAGGGAAGGGCAGGTTGAAATCCACCGGCGCAGCCGGTTAGTTCAACGCCCGCCTGCGGAAAGCGTGCCCCCCATCCCGGGAGCGGGTCGAAGCTCCTTTTCAAGTCCGAAATAAACGAGCACTTTTTCAGTGGCTTCGCCTTTAATCTTTTACCCCTGCCCGATTTTGGCAGGGGTGTTTGGCTCTAGTCTTGCAAAATAAAACCTCTCTCATTTAATACGTGAATGGCTGCATTAAGTTGACTTTCTTGCTCCGCCTCTAATACATGCAAGTGGACACCATCCGTTAATTCGGACAATAAAGACGATTGAGTATGTTCAACTTTTTGACAGAATGATTCAACATCTAGACGAGTTGATAACATGAGCGAAGCGGTTATCTCTCCATAAATGGCATGTTCGACAATCACTTGTTGGACTGTCACACCGTGATCAACTAGTACAAATAATTCATCTTTCGTTTCTGCTGGTGAGTGTTTGCAAGCAATAATTCGATTAACTTTAGGAGGTAGATTTTGTTTTGAGTAAATATACCCTTGTGCTGTCGCAATAATTGGATGTTTTTTTGCTTTTAATATTGAAATATCTTGAACAATCACTTGTCTACTAACATTTGAACGCTTGGCTAACTCGCCACCCGTTAAAGGCTGATAGCTAGTTGATAACCATTCAACAATGAGTTCTCTTCTTTTATCACCTAATATTTTTTTTCCGTCATTCACTCTCATCATATCCCTTCAAATCTAACAATATTTGTTTCCATGCTTTAATAAGCAACAACACTTCTTCCTCTGTTGTCCATCGACCAAATGTGATTCGTATAAGCTCATGTGCTTCATGTTTTTCTCGTCCTATGCTCATCAATGTTCGAGGAGGGGCACTTTCTCCAACTCGGCAAGCAGACCCAGTTGAAACGGCAAATCCCAAACGATTCAATTCGAGCATAGCTAATTGTCCTTCAATTCCTTTCATTCGTAAACTTATATGAAACGGAAGGCGTTCGGTAGGGTGTCCTTCAAAAACGAGATGGTCGTTATGATTAAATTCATTCATAAATAGTTGACGTAAATCATGACATTTTCTCATATCAGATGATGCATGTGGAACATACTCTTCTACCGCAGCTGCGAAGGCTGCAATGCCAGGGACATTGACTGTTCCAGCTCTAAAACCGAATTCATGGGTTGTTCCATTCAAAAATGGCGTCCAAGGGATTTTCTTGTCTATATACGCTGCCCCGACTCCCTTTGGACCATAGCATTTATGAGCTGTAACACTTAGACTTGTTAACACTTCAGTAGGGATGGGGATTTTCCCAAATGTTTGAACACAGTCACTATGAAATAGGATTTCATATTTATTTAATATATCACCTAGAGCTTGCAAGTCCTGAATGGTTCCAATTTCGCTATTGGCATGAGCAATGGAAACGAGGATGGTGTCTGGTGTGAGGGTAGCCTCTAATTCAGCTGCCGAGACTTGTCCATATTGATTAACCGGAACAAATAAAATAGTAAAGCCAAATTTTTTTAAATAATTCAGTGCTTGAAGAACAGAATGGTGTTCTCCTTCTGTTGTAATGATCGTTTTCCCTTTGTGTTGATGAGAAAAAGCTAATCCTGTTAATGCTAAAAAAGTTGCTTCTGACCCTGATCCCGTAAAAAAAATTTCAGTATCGCTCACATTAAGGATTTCTGCAATGGTCGATCGACTAAGAGAAAGAATGTCCTCACTTTCTAATCCGTTGTTATGAAGACTTCGACTATTTGCAAAAAAATCGGTAGCAACACGATTGTATGTTTCAAGAGCAATAGAGGACATAGGTGTTGTCGCACTATAATCAAAATAAATCATGAAATAAGTTCCTCCTCTACTCTCCATTAATTCCCTATTTAATCAAAAAAAAGCGCTTGTCACAACTCTTATTTTATGTAAAGATAGGTGACAAGACAACTGTAAATTACTTGGGGGAATGGAGATGGCGAATAAGGCGGTCGATGTTATCATCATTGGAAGCGGAATTGCGGGTCTTATGACTGCACATTTGTTAGCTGATCATATGAATGTGATGATTATCACAAAGTCAAGTCTTCCTATTAGTAACTCAAGCTGTGCTCAGGGAGGAATGGCTGCAGCCTTAAGCCCTGATGATCATTGGGGAAAACACATGAGTGATACGATTAAAGCTGGACAAAATCACCACAATGTAGAAAGTGTTGAAATGTTAGTAAAACGCGCTCCAGCTATTGTTCAGTTTTTAGAGCAACTAGGAGTACCTTTTGATAAAGCTGAAGATGGATCAATTGTTTTAGGAATGGAAGGAGCCCATCAGAAAAGGCGAATTGTACACGTGAATGGAGATCAAACAGGTCAAGCATTTACGACCGCTTTAATTAACGCTGTTTTACATCGGGTTGAAATACGTGAACATACGATGATCACGAACTTGCTTTCCAAAAAAGATCGAGTTATTGGAGTTCAAACAGAAACAGAATGCATTTATGCAAAATCTACTGTTCTAGCAACGGGTGGGATAGGTCAGGTGTATGAACATACATCAAACGTTGTAGAGTCAACAGGAGATGGATTGGCGTTAGCTTATCGAGCAGGAGCAACATTAAGTGATTTGGAATTTGTCCAATTTCATCCAACTTTATTAAAGGTTAATTCAGTGACTTGTGGACTGATTAGTGAAGCGGTTCGTGGAGAAGGGGCAACATTAATTGACGAGCGTGGTAACCGTATTATGAATGATTATCAGCAAAAAGAACTAGAGTCTAGAGATATCGTTAGCAGGGAAATTCACAGATGTATTCAAACCGGAAAGGACGTTTTTTTGGACTGTAGAGGCATTCATGATTTTAACCGGCGTTTTCCTGGATTATCAAAGCGCTGTCAGCAGCAAGGGATTAATCCATTAGAGACTCCTTTGTCTGTCGTACCTGGAGCACATTTTATAAGTGGTGGTGTTGAAACGGATTGCTTCGGAAGAACGTCACTAAAGGGATTATATGCTGTGGGTGAGGTAGCTTGTACGGGTGTTCATGGTGCCAATCGTTTGGCAAGCAATTCTCTATTAGAAGGGCTTGTATTTGCAGAGGAAGTAGCAAAACAAATAACGGCAATTCAACCTAAAACACATTTCATTTATTTAGAGCAAGATGATGAATTGCCTGACGCTCCTATTTACCTACAAATGCCTAATAAGAAAGAAATTCAAGCAAAAATGACAAGGCTTGTTGGAATTGAGCGTAGTTTGAATGGCCTTATGGAAATGAAGCGTTGGTTAGAACCTTTCTTGTCTTTCGCTAATAAAGTTCAAGCGTCCGACTCACGAAATGACGTTGAATGTAAAAATATGATTGTCGTTGCAGCTTTGATTACGGAGGCAGCTCTTCTTAGAACAGAAAGCAGGGGCGGTCATTATCGATTAGATTATCGTAAGAGAGACGATCAGAACTGGTTAGGGCGTTCCATTTCCATTACAAAAGAACATGGATTTGTTGTAAATGAGAGAAGGAAGATCGTTAGTCCGTTATTTATAGAAACGATGTAGGGGGAGTAGAAGTGAATACGTTAATTGTAAAAAAACAGCTAGAACAGTTTTTCATTGAAGACCTTGGTGAATTAGATGTGTCTAGTCAAACAGCCATTTCACCCAATGCACAAGGTAAAGCGAAAATTGTAGCCAAAGAGAATGGAATCATGGCAGGAATCGATCTATTACGAGTAGGATATGATTTGTTAGATTCGGGGATTTCTGTCCAATTCAATAAAAAGGATGGTGAATTCTTCGAAAAGGGAGAGAACATTGCTCTTTTAGAAGGAAACGTAATTTCGCTTTTAGCTGGAGAAAGAGTTTTGCTTAATTTGCTTCAACGGATGTCAGGAATTGCAACGATGACTAATTCAGCTATTAGAACAATTAATGATGATACGATTAGAATTTGTGATACAAGAAAAACAACACCTGGCTTGAGGATGTTTGAAAAATACGCAGTACGATGTGGTGGAGGCTTTAATCATCGACGTGGATTAAGCGATGCTGTCATGTTGAAAGAGAACCATTTGCTTGCTGGTGGAGGGATTAAGAAAGCTGTTGATACCGTTCGAAGGCAAGTTGGCCATATGGTAAAAATTGAAGTAGAAACAACAAATGAACAGGAAGTGAAAGAAGCCGTTGATGCAAAAGTAGATGTCATTATGTTTGATAATGCATCTCCATCTGAGATTACACACTATATGACACTTGTACCAGATTCAATTATAACGGAGGCTTCAGGCGGAATTACTTTAGAAAATCTTGCTACTTTCCGTGGTACCGGAGTCGATTATATTTCGTTAGGGTGTTTAACGCATTCAGTTAAAGCAGTTGATATTAGCTTTTTATTAGAGGAGGGTATCTAGATGAATTTCCTTGAAAAAGTAGCAACATTAGATCGTATTCCAGAGCGGTACCGAGACATGTCCGTGAATGAGAAAAGAGAAAGAATCGCTGCAATTAAACAGCAATTGGGCAAACGCTTATTTATTCCTGGCCATCACTATCAGCGAGATGAAGTAATTGAATTTGCTGATACTACAGGAGATTCTTTACAACTAGCGCAACTGTCCAAAGCGAACCGGGACGCGGAATATATTGTATTTTGTGGAGTTCATTTTATGGCAGAAACGGCTGATATGTTAACAACAGATAAGCAACGAGTGATCCTGCCTGACTTAAAAGCTGGCTGTTCAATGGCAGATATGGCTGATATTAATCAAACAGAACATGCCTGGACTGAACTTCAAAAGCTATTTGGAGATACGATATTACCTTTAACGTATGTCAATAGCACAGCGGCCATTAAAGCATTCTGTGGAAGAAACGGTGGGGCAACTGTAACATCATCTAATGCCAAAGCAATGGTTCGGTGGGCTTTTAGTCAGAAGGAAAGACTGCTATTTTTACCGGATCAACATTTAGGGCGTAATACGGCGTATGATTTAGGTATTAAACTAGAGGAAATGGCTGTTTGGGATCCGATATCACGTGAACTAATTTGTGAGGGACCAATGGAAGAAACGAAAGTGATTTTATGGAAAGGTCACTGTTCTGTTCATGAAAAGTTTACGGTTGTACAAATTGAAGGATTAAGAAAAACATCTCCTCAAACGACTATCATTGTTCATCCTGAATGTACGTTTGATGTAGTTCAGGCTGCTGACCTTAATGGATCTACGCACTTTATTATAGAAACCATTAGACAGGCTGAACCTGGTACATCCTGGGCAGTAGGAACAGAAATGAATTTAGTAAATCGACTTGCACAGCAGTTTCCTGATAAAGAGGTCTTTTCTTTAAATTCCACTATGTGTCCTTGTTTAACGATGAATCGGATTGATTTAGATCACTTACTTTGGTCTCTTGAAGAGATTGTCGAAGGAAGACCTCATTTTCAAATAACGGTTGATAAACAAACGACAGAAGCAGGAAACTTGGCATTAAAACGCATGCTCGATCGCCCATCTTAGGATGGGTTTTTTCTTTTTAAGTAGGCATAAACCTATTTTTTCCGACATAAGCTGTGCTGAGACCCTTGAAATACTAGGATTTTTCTTATTTTTATTCTGTTCTATAGGTAAAGTTTCGTGTCAATTCGCCTAAGGCGACATACGATGTAACGAACGGTAAGAGGAGGGAATGAAAACGTGAAAATTCATATTGTCCAAAAAGGTGACACACTTTGGAAATTAGCAGAGAAATACGGGGTTGATTTTGAACAGCTAAAGGCAGCAAACACTCAGTTGTCTAATCCAGATATGATTATGCCAGGAATGAAGATTAAAGTACCAACAGGCAGTGTACCGGTAAAGAAAGAGGCACAAATGGCTCCTCAACAAGCACCAATAAAAGAGCAACCTAAAAAAGAAATGCCGGTACAGAAGAAAGAAGCGCCAAAACCAGCTCCGATGCCAATGCCACAAATGCCAAAGATGCCACAACAAGTGGTACAGCCAAAGCAAAAAACAAAAGTGGATTTTAATACGTATGAAACAAATATTAATTTTTATAAGCCACAGGTGAAACCTAAAAAAGAAATGCCAGCCGTTCAAAAACCACCTGTAACGAAAAAAGAAGCTCCAAAAAAAGTAGCACCAAAAAAAGAAGCTCCTAAAAAGGAAATGGTAAAACCGAAAGAACAGGTAAAACCTATAAAAAAAGATGTTACACCTAAACATTTTGCACCTAAGCAACCAATGCAAAAACCAATGCCAATGCAAAAGCCAATGCAGATGCCAATGCCACCACAGATTCAACCACAAATGCAACCACAAATGTATCAACCTAAACCAGATCCTTGTCCACCAATGCAACCGGTCAGTCCATTAATGCCAGGGTGTGGCCCAACCAAGCCTTTTAGTCAACCAATGATGCAACCGGTTAGTCCATTAATGCCAGGATGTGGTCCATCAACATCACCTTCTGATCAACCAATGATGCAACCATATCATCAACATCCGATGCCGATGCAACCATCACACGAGCAAATGCCATTTTATCCAGAATCATCTTTTATGCCAACGCATGGATCGATGCCTTATTACCCGCAACAGCAACCAATGCATCACCAACCAATGCACGATCAACCGATGATGCACCAACAGCCGATGCACCACCAACCGATGCACCACCAACCAATGCACCAACAGCCGATGCACCAACAACCGATGCATCAGCAACCAATGCCACAATCTTTTCAGCAACCATTTGGTAATTCTCAAGATTGTTGTGGACCTTCGCGACCGATTACTTATGGACCGAATGGCCAATTAGTATCTATGCAAGATTATCCGCAAGAGCCGTATGTGCAAGGCTATCTTGAAACAGATGATTATGATGATTAATTAGCAAAACTAGATGAAAAACGCCCTGTTATGTTTCTTCATAGCAGGCGTTTTTTTTGTTATGGAATGCTAACCAAGATGTAACAGTGTAAAGAGACCTTTGATTAGCCAACATAATTGGTGAAAGGGGGAATTAAAAAATGAAAAAAATCGCAATGTCAGTAGCAACAGCAACGATGCTTCTAGGTGGGCTTGCTGGATGTGGTGCAGATAACCAAGCAACAGACATGGGAGCAAATCAACAAACAGGTATCCAAGCACAAGATATGCGTGGTGGAGGAGCGATTGATGGTCGTCACAGAGGTGAAGGGCCAATTACAGATATGATGACTCCTGACTATCATCGTGGCGGTACTGTAGGACAAGGAACAACTCGTGGAGCAGCCGGACAAGGTCATGGAGAAGGGTTGGCAACTGGTCGTGGAGCGACTGGTCAAACGCAACTATTCAATAGAGACGCAGGTAACCAAGGTGGACTATTTGGCGGACAAGGTGCCGGTCAAACTGGAACGCGTGGTGGATTATTTGGAGGCCAAGGTGCTGGAACCATGGATGGACGTGGAGCTGGAGCCGGTGGTGGATTATTCGGCGGACAAGGAGCCGGTCAAACTGGAACACGTGGTGGATTATTTGGAGGACAAGGAACTGGACAAGGTCGAACACATTTAAATAACTTCCAAACTCGTGGTACGGGGAATGATCGTGGTGTTGGTTACACGAATACTGGTCGCGATAACTTTGGAACAAATACGGGTATGTTTGGAACCCAAGGTGCGCAAGGAATCACTGGTCGTCAAGGAACAGATACTCACCGTCCTGGCTTAACTGGCGGAAACCGCCCAGGAATGGTTGATGAAGACGGAATCTTAAGAGGAAGAGCTCGTCGTGGAACAGGTGCTTTGGATGCTACTCATGGTCACCGTCGTCAAGGACAAGGAGCTATGAACTTAGAAGCTCGTGATCGTGGAAATGTTAATCAAGGTACACGTACACCGAATCGTATGAATACAGCAGGCCGTGAGAACCGTACGGGAGTTCACCATGGTCAAGGTACAGGAAATTACCACAAAGACTATGATGGTAAAACCGTTCAACGCCTAACAGAGCGAATTGAGCGTGTAGATGGTGTTGATGACGCTCGTGTCATTGTTCATGATGACGATGTTGTTGTTGGTATTACATCTGATGGTGATATGAAGAAAGTGAAAAAACAAGTAGAAGATACGGTTAATGGATTAGCGGATGGTAAAAATGTACGAGTCGTAACCGATTCGGATGCAGTTGGTCGAATTCGTACAATGGATAATGAGCTAAGAACCGGTGCAGCTTTTGAAGAAGTTGGAGCAACTTTTACAGATATGCTTCAAGATCTAGGGCGTGCCGCTCAGCGTCCGTTTGAACGTTCTCGCTAAGAATTAAAACAGTGGAGATTTTTCTCCACTGTTTTTTTACATGCGAAAACTTATTGAAATACATAAAAATAACGCATGTTTTCTTCCAAAAGTGGGCAACATTAGCCTAAGATGGAAGTTTCTTGACTATTTAATCATGGTGGTGAAAAGCTGATGACACAGGTGAGACAAACTCAGCGAAAACATATTTACTCCTTTATAATAAGTTTAGCCTTAATTGCATTTGGTTTCTTGTTATGGAATACGGCTGTAATTGAAGGAAGTCAAACAAAGGAAATAAGTGGTGGAAAAAATGAACAGGCGGAAGCTTTTGAAGTTATGGGACCGCAAACATTAAATATTACTTTGGAGAGAGTGTATTTAGATGGAGAGAAGAGTCAAGAACGCATTCAAGAAACCATCTGGTCTATGGAAGATTTTTGGGCTTTATACGAAGACTGGACTCTCATCGATCAAAATCAAAATGAAATGATTTTTAGAAAAGAAGTAAATGATATTTCTCCACTATTAAAGGTTAACGGTTATTTTGGCATAACAGAAGAAGGAATCCTTTCCATTTATGAAGGAAGTCCAAATGAAGAGAGAGTCATTCAATCCTTTTTTCAGTTAGATACGGCTAAATTAAAAAGTCAACAACATATCGAGTTAAGAAAAGGAATTCCTGTTCAGGACCTCAAACATTACGAAGAAGTATTACAAGTTTTTGGACAATATAAATCAGCTCAATTGTGAGAACTAACCAGGTGGTTTCCTCTGAAACCACCTGGTTTTAGTTCGATGAGTGAAGGGGGCATCGGCTCCGCGCAGCGCATAGAGTCAAAGCAAAAAGGTAAAAACCAACCTTTTTGCTTTGATCGGAACGTGGCGCTGGCTCCGCACGATGCGCGCCGTAAGGAGAAAAGCACTCCTTACGGCTTGAAAAGAAGGCATCAGCTCCGCGCAGCGCATAGAGTCAAAGCAAAAAGGTAAAAACCAACCTTTTTGCTTTGATCGGAACGTGGCGCTGGCTCCGCGCGATGCGCGCCGAAAGGAGAAGGGCACTCCTTTCGGCTTTAAAAGAAGGCATCGGCTCCGCGCAGCGCATAGAGTCAAAGCAAAAAGGGAAAAAGCGACCTTTTTGCTTTGACTGGAACGTGGCGCTGGCTCCGCACGATGCGCGCCGAAAGGAGAAGGGCATTCCTTTCGGCTTTAAAAGAAGGCATCGGCTCCGCGCAGCGCATAGAGTCAAAGCAAAAAGG